>CAJUDL010000031.1 GCA_910585285.1 uncultured Muribaculaceae bacterium | reverse complement strand
AAAATGAATCCTTCTGTTTCTTTATGAATTTTAAATTTTTGAGAAATATACATATATAATTCAGAGTCAGATTCATTTTTTTCGGGATTTTTTACAATGAAAATCCAATCTGTTTTATGCCAATTATGACTCAATATTAAGCTATCTTTAATTTGTGGATTAAATAACTGAATAGGAAAAACAGGTTCCGTTTCATAACAATAAGTTAAAGGCTTTCCATGGATGCCCCAAAAACAATATTTTTCGTTAGTTGGAAATGACTTAATTATGGAATCTATTTGGCTATATGTCTCGTCAAATTCAATCGGTATGTTTATTTTTTGCATCTTTGCATAATTGGTTTCAGAATGGATGAATTCTTTTTGGGTATGGTAGGTTTTAAAAATGAATATTGTAAATATCGAAATAAATGAATATTTAAACCATAGATGAAATAATTTCAAATCATTTTTATTAAGTTTATGCCATATTAATCCTACTGAAATTGGGAGAGCATAAGAAGAATTCCATCTTTCGAACATGGCATCAGAGCCTATCCCTTGTAATATTATGAATAAAAGTAAAACAATAGATTGAATATAAAAACTATTTATATTTGTTAAGATTTCGAATGAAGAATTATTGCTAATAAATGCTTTATAGGGTATGTATGATAAAATTATAATAATTGCTGGGAATCCAATAGTAAAAAGGGGACCACTATAGCCAAATATCATACCAACTAACTTTAAAGAGCACCAACCTGAGAGCATACATATTAAAGAGGCTATACAATCCATTAATTTATAATGGAATTTTATTCTATAAACTAAAACCGCACAAATAAAACAGACGACGATTGGTATCCAATGAGATGATCTAAGAGGAAAAAGATATTTAAATCTCCATATCCAAATATTTATATCAGAAATTGAATGTCCTGAAATAATGTTGTTTTTAGAAAACGATGAGATATAATTATTAATAGAACCGGTCATTATTAATGTGCATGTTATCCACGTGATGATCGTTAAAAATATAATTGATAAGATTAAAGCAATAGAATTCCCATATTTATTTCTCTTATTTATAATGAATATCAAACAAGGCCATAACAAAACAAAAATTATGTTTGTGATTCTAAATAATGGCATAAGTGCTATAATAATGCTGCATATTAATGTTGTCTTAATCGAAGGTTTCTCTACATATTTAAGAATTAATACAATTGTTAGTGCAGTTATAGGATAGTTTCCTGTGTCCCAGTTATATATGTCAAAGCCACCAATTGCGGCAATTAAACATCCAAATAAAAAAATGATGGATGTGATTCTAATATTTTTTATTCTTTCAAAAAGATATATACTGCCAATGCCTATAGCAAATAAATAACAAAGGCGAGCAAGGATTCTTAATGATAAAAATGAATCTCCAAAAACATTTGTCCATAAATTTCCGATATAAAAAATCATCATGGCTAAAGGAGAATCACAGTAAAACCTGACACATAAAGCTTGGTATGCCTCGTCTCCATATAATGACGTTGAGGATATGCCCACAAAAAGAGCTAAAATACCGGCTAAAAAATATAAAAACGGAAGAACGTATTGTAGTTTTTTAATCATTTCCTATGATATAATAAATTAAAAGACCTGATATATAATAGCATCTTTAATTCCCGCTATCCAATTTTTACAATAATTATACATCGATAATGATTTGTTCCGTTTTGCATGAATCATCATTCTTAACGGCCATGTCCATTTATGGGTATGATAAAATATAGCTCCTTTTGTAATTATTGATTCCGGCTTATTCGTGTCTCTATCTCCGGTTGTTGAGTGGTTATGCGTCCCTAAAAAATTAGGGATGAAAATGCAAATCAGACCGGATTTAACGGCATCATAAATGAAAACATCCTCTTCTCCTCCATGAAAAGTTGTATGAAAACCAAAATGTTTATTGAATGAGACTCTGTTTTTAATTTTTTGTGTTTTGAACGTGATTTCAATACACGAAACATAATAACCTTTCGGAGTTTTTTTTAGGTTAAATATGTTGTCTGGATATGTCTTGGGATATTTGGATGATGCGTATTTAAATGTTATTAAATCTGCTTCAGGATGATATTCATGCTGCATGACGACATTAAGAAGTTCTTCTTTTGTATATGTAACGTCATCGTCAGTTATTATTGCAATCGGAGCAGTAGCGTTATCGATTGCATTATTACGATTGATGGCAATCCCGATGGTATTGGATTTTATGATTTTGAAATCTCTCCTTCGCTTCAATTCTTCAGGGATTTCTACATCCCCATCCGGCAATTGCCAGCTGACAAGATATTCCACTTCCGGAACATTGGGATGATGCGCTTCAACGATGCGCTTGATTCCCGCTTCCCCGAGAGTGCAGATGAGGACCTGAAGTTTAATATTTTGATCTTGCTTATTCATCTTCCGCAAAGTTAGCAAAAAAAACTCAATCGGTAAAGATGTGTGGTTAATCCGCTTTAATTCATTCTTGATTCTTGCTTTGGGAAGCCAGAGATGAGAGATCTCTCCTGGCTTAAGAAGCCGAGGCACTGAAGAGCCGGCAGTGCCGACTTTTACAGCATTCGGGCATTCGGGCTTTGCCCGAAATTCTGTTTCCTGCTTCTTGAGCAGGATTTTCGAGTGCGATTCCGAATTTTGGCTTCTTGAGCAGGATTTCCGACCAGGATTGCTGCTAACGGGAGCGAACACGGAGGACTGTCGCGGAAGCGCTGTGTTGGCAAAGACGGCGTGCAAGCGAATTCAGCTCCAGAGCTTTCGCCCGGCTTAGGGGTGTTTTTGAGGTGTTATATGCGATTGGGGCGATTTGTAGGAGTCTCCCTTCCATGCAGAGGTCGAAGTTGCGTCCCCAGGGTTTGTATTTTTCGGGGAAGCCGTTGTCGAGGATCTCAACTATTGTTCCTCCGTTAATAAGAATTTCTTCCCTAATTGATTTCTCTGCTTTACTGATGAAAGGTGAGGCTAATGCCTTGTGTTCTCTTGTTGCTTCTCTCCATCCTGTTTCAAATTCTTTTAGCTGATGCTCTGTATATTTGCTGCTGATTATTACGGGTATAGGGTGGAGTTTGCGTAACAGCAATATATTGCCAAAGGCAGCGTATTGCTCTTCGCCGATTGTTAGAATAACCGGCGAACTGAAGAATTCCGGATGCATCTTGCGGAAAAGATAGCGGCGCGGGTTGTCATCAAGATAGCGGCGCTCCGTCTCAAGCATATTTTGGTTTCTTATAATTCTATCGTGGTAGTTATCTTCAAATACGGGGAATATATCTTTGTCTGATTCGGATGATTTGGTGATGTTTGCATTCAAAGGATTGCAAACGTATCGGCTGCAGGTATGTTTTAACAATCCGATGTAATGACCGAGATGATCCGGAAGATATTCCCGCACATGAATAATGAAGTGAATGTGGTCAGGCATCACCACAATCTTTTTCAAAAGCAGCATGGGGTGGATTTTGAAGAAGTCTCGGAATGCTAAGCGGATAAGAGCTCCAGTGTCGGTTAGCTCGATGGCGGGGATAACCCCACTTGAGGAGCCGCAGGCTGCGCGATTATCCCGGCTTGAGGAGCCGCTGGCTGCGCGGGCATCCCGGCTTAAGGAGCCGCAGGTCGTGCGGGCATCCCGGCTTGAGGAGCCGGGCACTGAAGAGCCGGCAGTGCCGGCTTTATCAGATAAGAGAATCCTTTTGATGCCGGGCGTGAGGGCGTTTGAGCGGGCTTTGGCGGCATCGAAGTCGGGAGCTTCGAAAGAGACGTCGAAAATTCGGCAGAAGGCTGGCTTAAAAGCCGGATTCTTGCTGAGGGTTATCATGTAATAGGAGATGGAGCGGTAATCATGATCGTGGCAGCGACGATGCATGCTCGGCTGTGTCTCTTCCCGAAAAATCCGATTTGTTGTGTCTGAGGGGAGATTCATTCAAATACTTGTTATGATTCACAAAAATAATAAAAATCTGTGTAAAAGTGCTTGGATTTGTTGAATTGTCCTTTCAAAGGTACTCAAATTCTCCATTTTAAGGGGTTTTGATGGGATTTTTATTACTTTTGTAGAAAACTTGACAGTATGAAATGGAAATCCAAGGATAATATTTTCAACAGAGAGGGAACAAACTGGGCATCAATGATGATGTTGGTATGCTGGGGGATGCTGGCTGTTCAGATTTGCGCATTTTATGAGCTGTCAGGTATAAATTCATTTGGATTGGGTTTCAATGCATTTATGGGTGCAGTTGATGCTGTTGTCATTATTTCTCCTTTCGTGCTGCTTAATCCAAGGTGGAGATGGAGTGTCATCGTGCCAATGGTATTGGTGCCGATATATCTTTATGCCAATTTGCTTTACTACCGAAATTTTAACGATATGATGGGATTCTCGACAATGTTCGGGGTGCAGAATGCCACTGGTGTTGTGGCTGATTCTGCGTTTTCTTCGGTAAAATTAGGCGATTTATGGATTGGGGTTCCTTTTGTGGTATCCATTTTGTTTTATATTGCACTCATCAAAAGAGTTTCGGTCAAAAGCTTCAGCCGGAATCTAAAAATTGCTGTGGTTTTAACGGCGTTGGTTTTGTTTATTTCGCAACAACTGACTCTTCAGGCAAAGATGTGGACTTTTGTAACCAAGGGGAATAAGGAGTTTTCCTTGAATGCACATAAAGGCATTCTTAAGAATTTCTTTCCACATTATAATCGCAGTATGACACTCCGGTTTTACGGATTCCCTGCGTATTGGACGTTTGAGACAATCGGTGAGATAAAACCAGTTCATAGACTTGATAAAAAAGAAATTGCAGAGATTGATAGAATATTTGATTCTCGGAAGGAATACCCTCTTATAATCGATAGCGTGCCTGATAATAGTAAAAAGAATCTTATCATTATTGTGGTAGAGTCTTTTAATTCAGATGGTCTTTACGTTAAGGTAAATGGAGGTTCGGCAATGCCTTATCTTTCACGTTTGATTAAAGGAGAAGGAGTGTTTGTTGCTGACAATATATGCTCTCAGGTCGGCTTGGGGAGATCAAGCGATGGCAGATTCATTATCCATACCGGTCTGCTTCCGACTCTTAATAATCCCGTTGCGATGACGTATCCTGATGAGCATTATCCTTCGATTGCAGATGCGTTAGGTAGGGATGCATATGAATTTGACTGTGCAAATCCTGTGCAATGGAATAAGGTAAGATTGTCGAAAAGTTATGGATTTCAAAAGCTATATCCTGAAAAGGAAATGGTTAGGAATATGAAAAAGTTGGGTGGTAAGGATGTGGCACTTTTCAATAATGCATTGCGGATAATCAAAAATATGAGACAACCATTTGTCGCTGCGCTCAACACGATGGACATGCATGATCCATATGATGGTTTCGGTTGGAAAAAAAGTGATGTCTGGCAGGATACAACTCTGACGGTAAATGAAAAAGTGTATGTTGAGAAACTGCGCCAGTTTGATGCGGGTTTGAGTCAGTTTGTCAAAGGACTTAAGGATGCGAATTTGTATGATAATTCAGTGATTGTGATTGTAGCGGACCATAATGCAAGAGAGTCGGCTTTGTTGGCAAATAAATTTAAGTCCCATTCAATACCATTAATAATATTGAATTCTGGTCTAGACATAAAAACTCAATTGGCGGTAGGTCAAATTGATGTCTATCCAACAATTCTTGATGTTATGGGAGTCCAAGACTATTATTGGCGAGGATTCGGAACCAGTATTTTACGGAATCTTCATTTGGTAACCTCAAATATGAAATTAAATGACAGTATATCAGATCCCTATTCTTATCCATCTCGTTCTGATTGGGAATTGTCAGAGCGTATGATAACCGGCGGGTATTTTAAATGAATTTTGGATAAATTTATTTGATATATTTCTCTATTGAATAGCGAGGACGATGCTTTACTTCAGTGTAGATTTTGCCGATGTATTCTCCGATTATGCCGAGTGATATCAGGATCATGCCGGTGCAGAACCATATGGAAAGCATCAGGGAGGTCCAGCCCTCGATGGTCTCTCCTCCGAAATAGCGTATCATTACATAGATGAAAATGCCGAGGGCTACCAAGAGAAATCCAAGTCCGAGGAAGAATACCATGCGCACGGGGCGCACAGAGAAAGATGTTATGCCATCAACTGCAAAGTTGATCATCTTCTTCAATGGGTATTTGGATTCTCCTGCCTGGCGTGGCTTCCTGTCATAAAAAACTGAAGTCTGTTTGCGTCCCAATCCTGGGATTATACCTCGTATAAATATATTTCGTTCTTCAAATTTAAGAAAATCCTTTATGGTGTCAGAACTCATTAATCTGAAGTCGGCATGGTTGTATACCGAATTGACACCAAGGTCTCTCATCAATTTATAAAAACTTTGTGCGGACTCTCGTTTAAACCACGTGTCGGATTCGCGACTGTTGCGCACGCCGTAAACGATATCGTATCCCCTACGGAATTCCGCTATCATTCGTGGTATGGCATCTATGTCATCCTGAAGGTCGGCATCAATGGATATTGCAGCGTCACAATGGTCGGCGACAGTTTCGAGTCCGGCAATCAAGGCATTTTGATGACCCGAGTTGGCAGCGAGTTTGATACCTTTCACAAGTGCGCTTTCGGATGCGTATTCTTCAATAAGATTCCACGTGTTGTCGCGACTGCCGTCATCAACATAAAGGATGTAACTGCTGGCGGCAATTTCTCCGTCTTTAACCATGCGTTGAATTAGCCCGGTAAGGACGGGATTGGTCAACGGCAATACTTCCTGCTCATTATAGCAGGGAATCACAATGGCTATTTCTGGAGTAATATTCGACATCGTACAATTGGTTAATTTTACAAATTTAAATATTAATCTGCATAAACCCAAATTTCATGCGTTTATTTGTTAATAAAAGCTAAAATGCAAATATTTTTTTATGTTTTGTAGCATATATGAAAAATATTTTATAATTTTGCATTGAGTTTTTCATGGTATTAGATTTTAAGGTTAACGTAAGATTGGTTGTCGGGACGACAATCAATTTTTTTTGTCCTCATTTCTTGAGGATTTTTTTGGTCATAGAAAATCAGAGGGGATAAGCATAAAGGTTTTCTGGATATGAAACCGATCAATGCCACGACTGGCTTTCAGGAAAGCTGTAGGGATAATCTTACACATTTAATCAGACAAATCAAGAGTTACTTGGCATCGGCTTTTCGGCTTGTACCGGAAGAACTCTAAGACCGGTATGTGTTTTTCAATGTAATGGTGCTTCATAAGAAGTTGCATTTACGTATGAATTAGTCTTTGACAGGACTTGACCCTAAGTATCTCTCCGCAAGAGATACTTGAATTATATATATATCCTAATATTAATAGGATACAAATGTATTTAATAAATTTTAACAAATTGATGGGTAGTGTCGACAAGTCAGATAAAATATTCATGATTTTATTATAAAGTATTCTAATCCACGTTTATAATGCGCAGCGTAAAACCTATCTAAAAATTCTCAAGCCATTAAAACCAATAAAAACATTTCCCCTCGTTGATAGTTTAAAGTGTTTTTTCTCTCTAACCACTCACAACCACACAACAACCACTTTTGCTTTATCATTGGCTGCGCCCGATAAACTGAGATTTTGATGAATTTTATATTTAAAAACATCCTAAGAATGAGCATGTTGGTGCAATCTATTGCCCCGCCGGAGCGATTTGATTGAATTTTTATAAATTTTTTTGATTAATTTGAAATTATATAAAAATTTTTACATATCTTTGCCACGTAAACAAGTATCTCTTGCGGAGAGATAATCATAATGCAGACGAAGAAAACGCCTATGGTTTGCATTCTTGATTTACTGGAAATTTATCATTTCATCCATGAAATGCAACTGAACTTGAAGCTGTCTTGATTTTGAATTTCATACGTAAATGCAACTTCTTCTGAAGCCTCATTGACTTTGAAAAACTCCCCTTCAACCTTAGGACATCTCGCAAGATTACCATAACTAAAACATTAGAACAATTAATAACAACCATGACTCAAAAAATAAGCAACTTACTGAAAACGATGCTTGTGGCAGCCCTGTTGACCGGTTCAGCCGTTTCCTGTAAAGACGACAATCCTAATGGCAATTCGACAGTCACAAATGAATTCAACGTTACTGTTCCAGAGAATGTGGATCTGGTGAAAGGTGGCACTATCACGATCCCTCAGGAGGGTGGAGGCATCACAACTTCCGAGAAAATCTACCTTGAGCTTAGCGGAAAACTTACAGCGTGCGACATCATCGAGGCAGGGGCAGATCATTTTACTTTTTCCGTGCCAGCCAATATAGAGACAGGCACATATCGGATCCATGTTGGTAAGAATGGACAGCGCACTCTTCTTGGCACTATCAAGATCACTATAGTGGCTCGACAGATTCCGATTCCTCAGGGCGCTACAGTTTATGGCATAATAGAAACCTCAGACGGCAAACCTGTAGCAAATGTCGTTGTCAGCGATGGGGAGAATTGCACTGTTACGAATGCAGAGGGAATCTATGGTCTTGCTTCTGAAAAGGAACAGGGTTATGTATTTATGTCAGTTCCGTCAGGATACGAGCCTGAAACAAACGGCGTATTTCCCAAGATGTATCAGCGCACGGCATTAAGCAAGGATGTGCCTGAAAACATATCTTTTACGCTTAATAAGGTTGACGGACAGGATAATTTCAAGGTGCTTTTCTTCGGAGACATGCATCTTGCAAACCGCAGTCAGGATATTGTGCAGTATAAGAAATTCTGTACAGATGTAACAACATATAAAGGTGATCATGCTTCTGAGAAGATATATGGAATAACCCTGGGCGATATGACCTGGGATCAGTATTGGAAGAATGGCTACGAGCTCCCAAATTATGTTAAGACAATCAATGAGAATATCAAGAACATGACCATCTATCAGGTGATTGGCAACCATGACCATGATCCTAAAGCTGTGGCAAGCAACAAGGCAGCTACGAGCCCGATGCTCACACATGTGGCTCCAGCATGGTATTCTTTCAATATCGGTCAGATACATTTCGTGGTGCTTGACAATATCGACTGCCAGCTCTATGATGGTGTGGCAGACCGTCCGTACAAACAGAGCGTCTATGGTCCGCAGCTTGCATGGCTTGCAAAGGATCTCAGCTATGTGGATAAATCCACGCCTGTGTATGTGGTGACGCATGGGTCGCAGTTCTCATACAGCACGTCAGTCGCCAATTCTTATTCTCTGCGTGCCAAATCCTCTTCGAATCCATATATGAATGCCGACCAGCTCATAGCTGCCTGCGCCGGCTATGAGGTGCATTTCGTAAACGGACACCTGCATCTGCAGCATACGGTGTTGCCAACTGATGTTCCTGCCAAGAATTACAACCATCCTGTATATGAGCACAATATTCCAGCCGTGTGTGGCGACTGGTGGTATTCGGGATACTACACACCTGGCGTTGGAGTATGTTGTGATGGAACTCCTTATGGATATGCAATTTTTGACTTTACCGGTAAAAATGTGAAATGGAACTATAAGGGTACCGGTATGGATGAGAGAATACAATACCGTGCTTATGACCTTAATAATGTGGATTTCAGCAACGTGCAGTGGAAGAACCTGAAAGATTCTAAGGTCATAAAGACATTTACCGATCGCTATGTGACTCCCTATGCTTCCGGCACTCGTAAGAATCAAGTGCTCGTGAATGTTTGGAACTGGAACTCGGACTGCAAGATTGAAGTGAAGACGGTTTCCGGCAAGACATTGGCGGCGACTCAGGTTGTGGCATATGATCCTCTTTCGATAGCAGCCCTTACCATTCCTTATTGGGATCGCGATGCCCTGACTTCGATTCCGGGAACCGGGACCTCTCAGCGTTTCCACTTCTTCCAGATTCAATGTCCGGATGCCGACACAGATCTTGAGATAACCGTGACCGACAAGTTCGGGAATGTCTACAAGGAGATTATGGAACGTCCGAAGGCGTTTTCAACAGATGCATACCGCCTAAACTAATTCAACTTTCGCAGGCGGAAAGTTGAAGTTTATAAGTTTAATTGCGCAGTTTATAAGTTTATATTTGACGCGAACAATGGATTCGTATCAATTTAAACTTTTAAACTGGTAAACTCTTAAACTTTAAGTTGAAGCTTGCGAAACTTAAATAAATAACTATTTATTCACAACTAATACCTACCTTATGAAACAAGTCAGCAGACTAATTCTGATTCTTGTTGCATTGCTTGCGGGCATACCCGCGCTGGCAGCGACAAGACAAGTGACGGGTACGATTACCGACATGCAGGGAGAGCCCCTTGTCGGTGCCAGCGTAATGCTGGTCAATTCCCGCACCGGGTGTATGGCCGATATCGACGGCCGTTTCTCTCTTCAGGTGCCTGAAGGTCCGGCACAACTGAAGATAGCCCTTATAGGCTATCAGCCTCAAACAATAAAAGTTGCTCCAACCCAAACGGTTGTCGATGTCAAGATGAAGGAAGATTCCCAGACTCTTGAGGAGACCGTGGTGGTGGGTTATGGCACACAGAAGAAGGTAAACCTTACTGGTGCCGTTGCTGCCATCGAAGGCAAGAGTCTCGAAGGGCGCCCGGTAAGCAATGTGTCGTCTATGCTTCAGGGTGCTGTCGCCGGTCTCAACGTCTCAACATCATCCGGTAAGCCGGGGCAGGGCGCATCGCTCAACATCCGAGGCACAACGTCAATCAACAGTGCCAGCCCATTGATCATGATAGATGGCGCTATTGGTGACATTAACCAGATTGATCCTAACGACGTGGCTTCAATCTCTGTAATCAAGGATGCTTCTGCTGCTGCCGTTTATGGTGCACGCGCCGCTTTCGGTGTGATTCTTATCACGACCAAGCAGGGAACAGAGAAAGACGGAAAAGCAACAGTGCGTTATAACGGTCGCTTTGGATGGGACGAGTCAACTACTTCAACAGACTATGAAACATCCGGTTATCGTCAGCTCCGCGTCTATGACGAATTCCAGCGTGGTCAGAACGGCAACCCGCTCATCGCAAGCTATGATGACAATGACTGGTTCCAACTTCTTGCCCGTGTTAATGACAAGACTGAGAATCCTGCTCGTCCCTGGGTTGTAGAACAGAATGGAGAATGGAAATATTATGCCAACACCGACTGGTATCATGAGCTTTATAACGAACGTCGCTTCTCAACCCAGCATAATGTTTCCCTCTCCGGTGGATCAAAGAATATGAAATATTTCGTTTCGGGTGGTTACAAACATACCGATGGTCTTGCCAAATATAATCCCGATAACTATAATCAGTATACTCTTCGTAGCCGTGTAAGTTTCAAGATCAATAAATGGGCTGATTTCGAAGAGAATCTGTCATATTTCGGAAACAATTACACTTATAATGGTGACGGAAGTGTTGAGAATACCCTCAACTATCTCGCGGAGAGTGCACTTGCCCTCTTCCCTCTGAAGAATCCGGATGGATCGTATGTCGGAGACAATACGGTATATAATTATAAGCCCGGTAATGCACGCCATATCATGATGATGGAAGGCAGTCATCCCGGTTCAACACGCCGTAATTCGGTGACCTCAACAAGTCGCTTGAATATCACGCCTATAAAACAGCTGACATTCACGGCAGACTTTACATATCGTTTCGCCAACAACCGAAGCATGAGCCGATCTAACAATGTTCCCTTCCGCATACGTCCTAATGAAGAAATGTCGTATCATAAATCCGGTGCCGGAGCAGATGACCTTTTGGAGCAGCAGACTGTCTACAACTATTATTCTGCCAATGCATTCGCAACTTATAAGGATACATTCAAGGATGCCCACAATCTTACTGTTGTGCTTGGTTACAATTATGAGAACCGTAATTACAAGCGTGTGGGATCGAAAGTGCAGAACATAGGTATTCCTAATCTTAATGATGCTTCTCTGGTAACAAATATGGCAACGGATGTAGTTGCTATCTATGGCGGTCAGAACGACTATTTCCTTCAGGGATATTTCGGACGTATCAATTATGATTATCAAGGAAAATATCTCGTGGAAGTTTCCGGTCGATATGACGGCACCTCCCGTTTTGCCAAGGGTCACCGCTGGGGTTTCTTCCCCTCGGGATCTGCAGGATGGCGCTTCAGCGAGGAGAAATTCTTCGAAAGCCTGAATCCGTGGTGGAGCAATGGTAAGATCCGTTTCTCTTACGGTAGCCTCGGTAACCAGAATGTTTCCGATTACTATACCTTCCTTCGCAAAATAGACACAGAATCCATAAACTGGACGTTTGATGGAACGAGTAAGGCAATCACCTCAAAAGCAGACAAGCCTATTTCCGGTGATTTCACATGGGAGAAAACAAATCAATGGGATCTTGGATTCGATCTTGGTTTTTTCAACAACCGACTCAATATCGTTGCAGACCTTTATATCCGCGACACCAAGGATATGATTACGCTTGGTTCGGCTCTACCGTCTGTTTATGGAGCAAAGGAACCTAACATGAATGCCGCTGACCTTCGCACAAAGGGCTATGAGTTGTCACTCGAATGGAACGACTCATTCTCTCTTTTCGATCGTCCTTTCACTTATAATGTAGGCTTCAACCTCTCGCAATATCAGAGCAAGATTACGAGATATGAGAACCCCACCAAGACATTCGCCAAGGATTATTACGAAGGTATGGAGATTGGTGAGATCTGGGGCTTCCGCACAGGTGGTCTCTTCCAAAGCGATGAAGAGGCAGCGCAATATGCGAAAGATGTTGATTTGTCATATGTCACAAAGGCAGTGCGAGGCGGTTGGATGGCAGGAGACCTGAAATTTCTTGATGTGGATGGCGACGGCAAGATTACAATCGGACGCGATGACCTTTATGATGAAGAGGGGAATCAGATACCAACAAACTGTCTGGCAAATCCCGGTGATCGTGTAAAACTTGGCAACAAACTTCCTCGTCTGCAGTATGGTATCCGTGCTGGATTCAACTATGTCGGTGTAGATTTCAGTGTGTTCTTACAAGGTACAGGAAATCATTACTGGTATCCTACTGCTGACGCAGCCGCTTTCTGGGGTCCCTATAGTACATTCTTGCGCTGCTCATTCCTGTCGGCTGATTTCAAAGATCAGTACTGGACAGAAGACAATACTGATGCCTACTTCCCTCGCGCCAGAGGCAAGGCGGCTTCAACAAGCTACCTGCAGTATGTCAATGACCGTTATCTCCTTAACCGTCGCTATCTGCGCTTCAAGAACTTGACAGTGGGTTATACATTCCCGAAAAAGTGGACAAGAGTGGCAGGTGTTGAGAAACTTCGTCTTTATTTCACGGCTGAGAATCTCGCATATTGGTCTCCTATGAAGAAATATACCAAATATCTTGATCCGGAAGGCGCTTTCACTGTTGACGAAGGAAAATCAAGCCGCAACAATCACGCGAATATGATGCCTTATCCATGGCCGAAGACCTTTACTTTCGGTATCGATCTTCAATTTTAGAAACTGTTTAAAGTATAAAAAACTTTAACCTTTAACAGATATCAAAATGAAAAAATATATATTGATAGCATGCATCGGTTTCCTCGGTCTCGGTTTCACGGCGTGTGATGACAATCTCGATGTGACTCCGAAAGACACGCTGGATATCGAAAACTATTTCAGAACTGCATCAGACTTGGAAGCTTTTTCCAACAGCTTCTATAGCAGCATTCTTGATGATAAACCATATGATGCTCAAGATGACCATTACGTGCGTCGCGCATTGAGTGATGAACTCAAGGGGGGCAGTTATCGCACCACACCCGCTTCGGGCGGCGGCTGGACATGGACTGCGCTCCGCAAGATCAATACTCTTCTTGAATATGCTCCAAAGAACTGTACAGATAATGATGCCAAGACTAAGTATATTGCTCTCGCAAGATTTTTCCGCGCGGCATTCTATTTTGAGAAAGTGAAACGTTTCGGCGACGTGCCATGGATTGACCATCAGCTCTTCTCTGATGATCCGGAACTTTATGCTGCCCGCAATTCTCGTGAGGTTGTCATGACGCATATGCTCGAGGATATTGACGTTGCAATTGCCGGACTTCCGGATAATGTGACGGAAAAAAATGTTTACCGTGTGACAAAAGGTGCCGCTCTTGCTCTTAAATCCCGTTTCTGTCTTTTTGAAGGTACATTCCGAAAATATCATGGCATAACACTCGACGGACATGACTGGCAGTATTATCTCAACCAGTGTGTTGACGCCAGTGAGAAGCTGATGAGCGGAGAGTATGGAAGATATAAAGTTTATAAGGGTGCAAATCCCGAGACAAACTACCGTGACCTCTTCACACAGGCAAGTGCATCTTCTGTGCAAGATGAATTTATACTTGCTGCCGGTTTCTCTGTATCGTCAAACCTTTTCAATGACATCAATGACTATGCGATAAGCAAAGTTAAGAACAATCCATCCGCAACACGTAAGTTTATCTGCTCTTATCTGATGAAGGATGGTACTCGCTTCACCGACCAACCGGGTTGGCAGACTATGGAATTCAAGGATGAGATAGCAAATCGAGATCCGCGTCTGACACAGACAATCCGCGGTTTGAACTATAAGCGTATCAACGGCACCGCTGTCCTTGCTCCCGATATGGAAGTTTCCTCAACAGGATACCAGCCGATCAAGTATGTGACGGCATCCAATGTCAACGGAAACAATGAAGACCTTGCAGGCAGAACAACCAATGACATGCCTATATTCCGCTACAGTGAAGTTCTTCTCAACCTTGCTGAGGCAAAGGCTGAACTTGGAACACTGACACAGTCGGATCTTGACAAGACAATCGGTGTGATCCGTGACCGTGTAGGCATGAGTGCCAACATTAATATGGCTGCTGCTAATGCAAATCCGGATCCGTATCTTGACGGTGGTGACACAGGTTATTTCAATGTGAGCGGAGCCAATAAGGGGGTTATTCTGGAGATACGCCGTGAGCGTGCCATTGAGCTTTTCCAGGAACATTTCAGATATTATGATTTGATGCGTTGGAAAAACGGTAAATGTCTTGATCAGCCGATTCTCGGAATGTATGTTCCCGGTCCTTGTCAGCTCGACATGAGTGGTGACGGGAAGCCAGATGTTGTATTCTATGCCAACGGAACTTCCAAACCAAATGTGGCAGGAGCAACAGCTTTTGAGATTAATAAGGATATATTCCTTTCGAATGGCACTCAGGGTTATACCTGCAACCATAAGTTTAATAATGAGATCAGGGGCTTTGATGAGTCGCGCGATTATCTCTATCCGATTCCTACCAATGATCTGAACCTTAACCCGAATCTTAAACAGAATCCCAACTGGAGATAAGAGTGTGTTTAAACAGATTCTAAGACTAAACAATATGAAAAATAAAATAAATCTTTTACTGATTACGCTCGTCTCTGTATTAGGGGTTTGGCTTACCTCCTGCAGCGACGATGAGAGTGGTGTTGCAACGGCAGTGCTCGGCACCACGGATAATCTTGAGTTTCCTGTGACCGATGCTGTGCCTGCAATAATCTCGATTGCTGCTGACGGAGACTGGCATGTGGATGCTCCCGACTGGATAACAGTGACACCGTCAAGTGGTGTTGCCGGAACCACAGATGTTACCATAGTGGTCTCTAATAATGAGCGCGGTGGTGTCGCTGACCTTCCCCGTAAATATACGCTTGTTTTCAAGGGAGAGCAGAAACGGAGTATTTTCGAACTGACCGTGCGTCAGGAAGGCGATAAGTTCCGCGATATCCAGCCTTCATCTATCGCAGATGTAGATTCTATGGAGGAAGAGAGTGCTCTGCAGTTCAAGAATCTTGCCGTGCTTGCTCAGACCAAAAAAGGTTTTGTAGGCACGGATGGCAAGGATTTCGTTTATGTTACCGGTGATGCCGCGCAGGCTCGAGCAGGTCAATTGATTGATATGTTCGGCACGAAGGCTGTGAACTCTGTTGGTCTTACAGAGGTAATATGTGACCAGTTGACGGATGTCAAGTCTGGTAGCGTCCCCGATGTTACACCTGTGGATATAACAGGCAATATTGATAGCTACAAGGCAACAAAGAGAACACTCGTAAAGGCAACAGGTATCTATGATGGCACCAAACTTGTCATTTCAGACAAGAAAATGGGCATTTCTGTAGTTGACAATCCGGTAGATTGTGACATGAGTAAATATGCCGGTCATATCCTGACAATCACTGGGGTTTATTCCGGCACTGCTTCTCCTGTGGTGAATGTGATAGCAACGTCTGTTGAAGATTTGGGACTCAATGAAATCATCTATTGTATGACTGATTTCGACAACTGGTGGGCAGATTATGCATCATGGACCGGATCTGGAGCTAACGAAGGTAAAGAGATTGACTGTATCGGTTGTGATAATGTCAACAACTATCTCCCGAATTTGACAACTCCTAAAATTAATGGCGTAAGCCCGATGGATATTCTAAAACAGAAAGGATGGTCAATAACCGGATCGTCTACGTTCCAGAAGATGTATATCCGTCTTGGAGCTACAGATAAACAAGGATGTCTTACAACACCTAAGATGCCTGAACTTGGAGATGGCACAGAGGGTGTAAAGGTATCGTTCGACTGGTGTCCATGGCGTGATAAAGCTCCTGCCGATGGATTGAATTATGACGCTGTGCAGATAGTAGTAGTTGTTGACAAGGGCGGTGTTGAGACTCAATTCCCTGTTCCTGCGCTAAGTCTGGCTGCCGGTGCTTCTTTGAAGTGGTATCCTGTAGAGGTAGATCTCAAGGGTGTTTCACTTGATAAGAACACAACAATTACAATCCGTCCTATTGATGATCAGTGTATGCCCAAATATGCAAATAAGGGTTATTTCCGCTTCTTCCTCAACAAGGTGAAGGTATTCAAACCTGGTAACTGATACATATCTGATTAATTAAATAATTCAACTTCCGGCATTGTTACATTAGACATGCCGGAAGTTTTTTTGTTTCGACTGCGACATAATCACAAAACTGAGTAACCATAGTTATACTTATTCATCAATTCGAAAAATATCTTAAAAATCTATGCGTTTATAATATGTGTTCATTCAGTGTGGATGTGTGATAATTGATTAATGAAATCATCTTATAACAATATGATGTCGGTGGTTATTCCGGTCAGAAACAGGGCGGGATTAATCGGAAGATGTCTTGATAGTGTCAAGGCACAGATCTGGCGTCCGATAAGGGTTATTGTTGTTGATAATGGCTCAACAGATGATACAAAGCATGTGGTGACTGACTGGATTTCCCGTAATGAAGAAGAGAAATTTCAGCTGACTCTTGTTGAAGAGGCGAGACCGGGAGCCGCTGTTGCTCGTAACCGCGGGTTGCAGGAGGTGGAGACGGAATACATGCTATTTTTCGATTCTGATGATGTGATGCATCCTGATCTTGTGGAGACCGCCATGAGGGAGTTTATTGACCACCCGGATCTTGATATTGTGCATTGGCGTATTGGGTATTTTTTCTCTGATAATAGAAAAAGGGTCTCCAAATATACTATTACGGATGAATGGAGATACCAGGCTTATCATTCTATTTTTGCTACGATATGTTATGCTGTGAAAACAGTTTTTTTCAGGAATGCAGGTGCCTGGAATAATGATCTTTACTGTTGGGACGATTGGGAGCTAGGTATGCGATTGTTGCTCTCAAATCCTCTTATGAAAGGGATTGACAGAGTGCTCGCAACGGTATATCATCAAAGCGATTCTATTACGGGTGATAACTTCAGTTCTAAAGCTGGCGAATGGGAACGGGCTATTGATGCAACGGAAAGATACGTGGAAAGTTCGGGATATAAGGATGCGGATTGGCTCGTAGATATGATTAATTACAGACGTGCCATTCTTGCAGCGTATTACAAGCGAGAGAAACGACCGGATTTGGCAGATCCGTTGCTTCGCAAGGCACTTTCACACCGCACTCTGTCATTGCCCCGTAAATGGCTTCTCAAATTGTTATATCATTATACCTCGCTTGGTGGTAGAGGTGCCTATTTGCTCTGGAAATGAAAGTCAAGACCGTAACTTATAAAGAATTTGATAAAATGTGTGCCGATCTTCAAGGATTGATTCGAAAATCGGAGTACAATTATGAGGTTCTTATTGGCGTTGCAAGAGCTGGGGTATATGTGGCTGAAAAGTTTGATGCAAAGAAGTTTTATATCGTAAAAAGTCAGCGTGGCGGCACTGTTGTAAAACGTGGAATAGTTAATTCCATTTTGCTTAAAATGCCGACTTTTTTTAATTGCTTTCTTCGTGTGTTAGAAGCCAAAATTCTTGAATGGAAAGATGCGTTTAAGCGTCCTACACTCAAGGAGGTAGAAATTGATGAAAAGCTTACTTTGCGTTTGAAGGAAGGGGGACATAAGGTATTGATAGTGGATGATGCAGTTGACAGCGGCTGTTCGCTATTGAGTGTGGTAAAGGCTGTAAAGCGTATCTCATCGGAAAATATAATACGGACAGCGGTAATAACAGTGACGCGCAAAAAGGTTTTGATTAAACCGGATTATGCTTTATTCCGGAATTCAACTCTTTTGCGTTTCCCTTGGGCTGGAGATGTTTGTGATGATTCAAAAGGGCTGCAGTGATGACAATAGTAGATCTTGACGGCACATTGGTTGATTGCAACTCGTTTACGGAATTTGTTAAATTTCTGTTCAAACGTTGTCCTGCAGCACGTTTCCCTCTGATAAAAGTAGTGGTTTGCAGAAAACTGAGGATCATTAGTCATCATGCCGCAAAGGAGAGAATAATTCCTCTGGCTGCCGATCTGCTTTCAACGACTGATGTAAAAGAGTTTGTGGAATTTTTATGCAGCAGAATTAACCCAAAGGTTAAAGAAATTATTACAGGCGCAGAAGGGGTGTGTCTCGCAACTGCGGCTCCGGAAATATATGTTTCAGCATTCGCATCCGAAGTAAATATCCCACGATTTAATGCTACACGTCAAGGCGGTGAGGAGAATAAAGGCAAACATAAACTTGATAATTTGCTCAATTCGGGAATAATCTTTGATGAAAATACCATTGTGATTACTGATCATAGAGATGATTTGCCATTGCTCAAGGCAAATTGCAAGGGAGTGAACTATATAGTAAATCCTTCCCGCCGAAGCCTTGAAGCATTACGGCAGGAAGGAATTAGATTTGAGATTATATGATCATGCTGTTATTCGGCAGGAGTGATGGCTGCTATCAGTTTTATTGCAGAAACATATTGTTCGATGGCTTCCGCAACTTTCTTTGCATCACGCATGGCATGAACCACCGTTGCGGGCTGAGCCGAGACATCACCGCCGGCAAAAACACCGACTCTTGTGGTCATGCCGTAAGGCATCTCACGAATTAGCACATAACCTTTTGAATCGACATCTATCCCTTTTGTGGTGGAAACGATGCGGGCGGCGGGTGCGTTGCCGACAGCTCCGATGAGATGGTCTGCCGGATACTCTTTCTGCACACCATCAGTGTCGATGATCAGAGATTGCAGTCTGTTGCCTTCTCCTCCGTTAACTTTAACCACATTGGAATTCCACATGAATTCCACTCCTTCTTTTACTGCATCTTCGTATTCGGAACGAAGGGCGCGCATCTCGTTGATGGTTTTCCGATATGCTACCACCACTTTGCGGCATCCAAGTCTTAATGCAGTGCGGGCAGAATCCATGGCGGTGTTTCCACCACCAATCACATACACAACATCGCCATCGCCAACCGGCACTTCGCTGCGGTCGATGTGTCCCGAATTCCAGAGCTGCACGCGACGCAGGAAGGGGAGTGCCTGTTTCACGCCAGGATGATCCATACCCTCTATGGGCAGTTTCTTGGGGAGCCCGGCACCTGTGCCAATGAAGATGGCATCGAAGCCTTTTGCGAAAAGATCATCGATAGTTGCGTCTTCACCAATCGTGAATCCCAAATGGAATTTCACTCCGAGTGCCTCGATCTTACGTATCTCCCTGCGGACCACTTCCTTAGGTAATCTGTATTCCGGTATTCCGTAGAGCAAAACACCTCCGGCTTCCTGCTCCATCTCGAAGATTTCCACATTGAAACCTTTCCGGGCAAGGTCACCGGCTATGGTCAGACCTGCGGGACCGCTGCCAATCACAGCCACGCTGCCTTTTGTTTTCTCCGGAATATTATCATGGTTGAGCCCCGCTTCGCTGTCGAAATCTGCAACAAATCTCTCGAGCTTCCCTATATTGATATGTTTCCCGACTTTGGAGAGGGCACAGTTGCCCTCACATTGACGCTCGTGTGCGCAAACGCGCCCGCATACAGCCGGCAGATTGCTGCGACTACGGATAATCTCGATTGCATTCCCGAAATTACCTTTCGCAAGTTCCGCAATCCAATCGGGGATGTCATTGGCAATAGGGCATCCCTTCTTGCATCCCGGCACTTTGCATTTCAGGCACCTTTGAGCCTCCCGGATAGCTTCCGGGAGGGTATAGTTTTGTGATACTTCCTTGAATTGTTCCATAATCTCATTAACGTTGCACTCTTCCGTTGGCTGAACCACCGGCAAGCGCCTCCACTTCTTCAACTGAAACGAGGTTGAAATCTCCGTTTATTGTCTGTTTAAGGGCAGAAGCGGCTACTGCAAATTCAAGAGCCTCGCCCTGTGTCGGTTTTGTCAACAGTCCGTAGATGAGACCTCCCGAGAAAGAATCTCCACCACCAACGCGGTCAACAATCGGATTGATGTCATAACGTTTTGATTCATAGAAATCCTTGCCGTCATATATCATCGCCTTCCAGCCATTGTGGGTTGCAGAGAAAGATTCTCTTAGAGTTGATGCAACATAGCGGAAACCGAATTCCTTAGCCATGGCCTTGAATATTCCCTTGTATCCCTCTGCACCTGTATCGCCCGCTTCCACATCAGCATCCGGTTTGAAGCCAAGACAAAGTTCGGCATCCTCTTCATTGCCGATGCATACATCCACATATTTCATGAGAGGTCGCATTATGCTCTGAGCCTTCTCTTTGGTCCACAGCTTTTTGCGGAAATTGAGGTCGACAGACACTGTTACTCCATGTCGTTTCGCAGCCTCGCAGGCAAGACGCGTAAGCTCGGCAGCCTTATCGGAAATGGCGGGAGTTATGCCGCTCCAGTGGAACCAAGTAGCATCTTTCATAATCTCGTCGAAATCGAAATCAGAAGGATTCGCTTCTGCAATTGAAGAATGAGCGCGATCGTAAATCACCTTTGACGGACGCATTGAGGCTCCGGTCTCGCAATAATATATGCCTACGCGATCACCTCCGCGTGCAATATAACGAGTGTCTACGCCATAACGGCGAAGCGCATTTACAGCAGCCTGACCGATTTCATGGGCAGGAAGTTTCGTGACGAAAAAAGCGTCAAGCCCATAATTTGCGCAGCTCACAGCTACGTTCGCTTCGCCACCGCCCCAGATGGCATCAAAACTGTCTACCTGAACAAATCTTTTGTTTCCTTCCGGAGAAAGGCGAAGCATAATCTCGCCGAGTGTTACTATCTTTGACATAATATGTATGTTGAATTTTTTAAGTAAGTGTTGGAAATTAGCTTATATTAAATTTTAGGATATTTTGAGATGATTTCCTGATTTCGAAGAAGGAGCATAGCGGGCTATGTGACTGATGAGAAAGCGGGAAAGCATCCAAAAGATTCAAAATTTAAATAAGCTCTGCATTTACTTATTATAAACTAATTTTCAATACTTACTTATATTATTTAAGTTTCGCAAGCTTCAACTTAAAGTTTAAGAGTTTATAAGTTTAAAAGTTTATTAGATGCGAATATGACCGAGTTTTCATTTATTCGCATCAAACAAATAAACTCATAAACTGCGCGAAGCGTAATTAAACTTATAAACTTCAACTTTCCGCTTGCGAAAGTTGAATTATATTATTATACGAATCAACTCCAATAATTTACCAACCAGCAAATTCAAATGATTTGAATTTTTTGATGGATAGGGAAGAATATTGCAAATTTACTAAAAAAATATAACATACCGGCAATTATCAAGAATGCAGGTATATTCTTGTTGCAATCCTGATTCAGAAAGGAAAGAAGAGAGGGATAACGAATATCATCAGGATGCCGAGGAGCAGTTGGAGCGGAGCTCCGACTTTTACGTAGTCCATGAATGTATATTGCCCTGCCGGCATCACCAATGCGTTTGGAGGCGTGGAGAACGGAGACATGAAGCAGAGCGATGCAGCGAAGGTTACGGCGAAAAGCATCGGAAGCGGACTGACTCCGTATGCCACGGCGCTCTGTACTGCTATTGGTGCCATAAGCACGCTTGTGGCTGTGTTGGAAATGAAAAGAGTGAGCAACGATGTAGTGAAATATATTCCAGCCATCAGCCAATGCGGACCCACACTGCCGAGTGCTTCTACGAGTGATACGCTGACGATCTCGCTTACTCCTGTTTTCTCCAGTGCGAAGCTCATGGGCATCATAGCGGCAATAAGTACGATGCTCTCCCAGTTGATGGTTTTGTAGGCATCGGCTACCGTGCGGAAACATCCCGTCAGCATCATCATCACTCCGGCTGTGAGGACTATGAACACAGCCGGAATATTGCTGAACACAAGGGCGGCGATCATGGCAAGCATTATCACGGCAGCAACCGGTGCCTTGTAGTTGATCGTTACCTTGGATGCCTGATTTTCCGGTTCGCCAAGCACGACCCAGTCGCGTGTGTTGCTGCTGATTCGTTCTATGGCGTCCCATGTGCCTTGAACAAGAAGCACGTCTCCTTTTGCCACTTTCCTGTCTCCAAGATTCTCTGTGATGTATTCACCCCCTCTTCTCACTCCGAGAATGTTTACGTTATAACGGTTGCGGAAGTCGAGTTCGGCTATGGTCTCTTTTAGGATACCGGAGTTGGGAAGAACTACGATTTCAGCCAGCCCGATGTCGTAAAAATCCAGATGTCGCCTTGACTCATCATTGTCGTCGGCGATGTGCAGATGGTAATCAGACACGAAACGGTCAACGCTATCGCGAGGTCCACGGATGAAAAGAATATCTCCACCTTCGATTACGGAAGAAGCTGACGGAGCCTCCTGCGACACATTCTTTAGTAATCCTTTTCCTTCCACTACGCGGAGTTCCAACACGTCAAGTCCATAGTTGGCTCTCAGTGCCAATGCCCCGAGGGAAAGTCCGGAGATAGGGGAGGAGGCAGGTACGTCTACGCGCCAGAGGTCATGATTCAGGTTGTATTCTTCTACGATATCGGTGAGAGTGCGGTTCTCTTTCGATGATCCTGCGTTTTTCTTCCTATTGCCCGAAAGCATTTTGCTGAAAGGGATGAGTAGCAAAGTACCAGCCGCGAGACATATCAGACCCGTCGGGAGAAACGAGAACATCGTAAGAGGTTCTCCGCTGAATTCCTCCCATGCCTCAGCAATGACAAGGTTTGGCGGTGTACCTATGAGGGTAAGCATTCCGCCGATGCTTGAGGCAAAGGCAAGCGGCATAAGAAACCTCGATGCGGATGCTCCGGCTGAAGCTGCCATTGAGACTACGATGGGGAGCATTAATGCCACGGTGCCCGTATTGCTGACGAATCCGCCGATCAGTCCGGTGGCAAGGACAACAACAAGGAAGAGGCGTGTCGGACTGCCGTTGCCCAGATGCGACAGACGCGCACCGACCATTTTTGCGAGTCCGGTATTGAATATGGCACCTCCGACCACAAACAGCCCCACCATCATGATCACTATCGGGTTTGAGAATCCCGAAAGAGCTTCCTGGGTTGTCAGAATGCCGGAAAGGGTAAGTATCAGCAGCGCAATGAGGGCGACAACATCGGCGCGTATTCGCCCCCAGACGAAGCCGGCTGCAGCCAATACAAGCGTGATTATGGTGATAAGCATAGTTTAGATTTTCTTATAATGTAGATATAGATAATGCAAAATTAATGATTTTCCATTGTTGATACAATACCCGGCTCATCGGCGGAATACTCTGCTGTTGCCGGGTATAACCAATACCATTATATAGGATTAATTTTTTTCAGATAAATCATGTCGCTCAATGTTATCCCCTCCTCAATAATCGGAGCAGGGTAATTGTCGGTGAAGAAGTTTGGAATACTATGAGAATAAGAATAACCGCAAGATTTATAAAATTTTAGTGTTGAAGGTGTCTCTCCCGTTCCAAGAATGATCTTTTTATTTGAATGTTGAGATTCTACATGCTCAAGCATACGGCGTCCGTATCCCTGTCGCCTAAATTCAGCTTCAACGGCGAGATTTTTTATTTCAACCACATCTGGTTCAAGATTGACGGCTACACAAACAGCTATTGGCATGCCATTAAAGAAGCCAACAAAAAGAGTCCCGTAATCAAGATATCGATCAATCATTGATTCTGACTCATCGCCAATCAGAAGCAGAGGAAGATACTGTTTCTTGTTGCCATCAATCTCAATGATAATAAAGTTGTCATTGGTTTCCATATCACAAAATTAATGATTATTCAGGGGGATTCCAAAGTCGTCTGCTCTTATGATGCAGAAAATTGAATATCAGTAAAATGTAATACATCCGAGAGGAAGAAGCGTAGATAGATGATTGAAGTCTCAAACTATAAGATGGTTACGGTGTTTTTTGATGAACAAAACAACCTCGATTTCGACTGTTCCCGATTTATACACCTGAGATTTCAATATTTTGCCGATTTTTGATGAAAACGGACAAAATAAAAATCGCTGAAATGTCTGAATTTCAGCGATTTTCTTAATTTGGTATTTTACATTGTGGTCCCACTTGGGGAAACTCCACTCAAAATATATCCTGTAAATCAGAGATTTATCTCGCCCTCTTCCGGCAAACTCAAACATTCGCTTCCGAGGCACATTGCGTCGCTTTTCATCCATATGCGTTGTCTTTATCATTGGACTCGTCCATAAGATTTCTCACTAGGTCTTTTACTTGTCATATACAAATACGTATTCGATTAAATGATTATTGCAATGATAAATCCTAATTATTTTATTTTCATCATTTTATTATAATGCTCTTCGTAACCTGTTTCAATAAATATGTGTTTTAGAGCATCCATAAAAATTCGATAGTCGAATTCTTTGAAATCGAAAATATTTTGACCTAAAGAATGAGATTCTCTATTGATATATCTTTGGAATGCTTGATATTTGTGATCTTTAAATTTGTCTTGATTGAAGACATTATTTAAGTCTCTTTTCTCAACAAAGTTGAAGAAGTATTCAATTATATTTCTCATACAGTTAGCAATAAGTGCTGGATGTGTATTTGGATCACGTATAGTCATCCAATAAGAATGGTAGTCACTTTGTATATGTTCATATCTCATCGTTTCAATCCTACTTCCGTTTTCGTTTTTTGATACTCGGAATAAGGCTTGAAATAGATGACGTTTGTCTTCTGCCATTTCTGTCATTTCATAGAAGAAATACAGACTATGAGTAAAAATAAATATCTGCTCAAATTTCGGATTTGCTGTAAGCTGTTTGGTTTCTTTATCTTTTTTGATTTCAGGATAGAAAACATTGCGAATGAGTCGTCCGATATTGAATATGTACATATTTGATAAACTCGAAACCGGATCATCAATGACAATTATACGTTTTTTACTAACGGTGTCTTTATCGAGTAAACCTCTACATGTTTCAATAAAATATAGTACACTGATAATAGTTCTTTCTCCTTCGCTTAATGTTTTAAACACTGGGGTGTCGCTACCATCACGTACTATTCTATAAAGACTTTCTTCTTCCTTATATTTTATAATCTTAAAATCGACTATGCCCATATCAACCAACATCGAATTAATATGTTTGATAGCTTCCTCAATATTTACAATCTTTTTTTGCTGATTTTCTACTGTATTCTTTAGCTCAGTTATAGAGTCTTCGATACTTTTTTTCTTTTGAATTAACTCTTTCTGTTTTGAGTCAAATATGTGTTTTTTAGATTTGTAGTCAATAATGGTTTGGTTGTATTCGTAACGTAAAATTTTCCAAAATTTAGATTTGATTATTCGACGTTCATTAGCAATGGTTGCTAGCTTTTTATTGAATTGAGAAATTATAATATTAGCTTCATTAATCGTTTCGTTTATTTCTGAAAGGAGTGCAGATGTATCCTCTAAAACGAGTGTCTGACTTGGATTTTTATATTTCTCTCTTATTGCATTTAGATTGCTATTGGCAATCTCTTTTAACCTCTCAATCTTTTGTTGTAGGCTATCCCATTGTTGCTTGACTATTGTGATATTTGAATAGTCGCCAAGAATAATCCTTTTCACAGATTCCGCATAAAACACACCTTTCCTTTTGATATATTCTATGGTGTTTTCATAATCAGCATTAAAGTATTGTTTTAGGTCTGAAATAATATCCTCGGTATATTCTCTTTGACAGAAAGGGCAGACCCCATTCGTTTCATAATTCATACCGACTTTTACCCAATCTGAATTATGTAATTGATCTATCAATTTTGCAACCCTGCTATTTGCGTTGCCGGTAATAACCTCTTGAAAAATCGGATCATTTTCTATTTCTGCAACTTTAAAATCAATTAGTGGTATTGTTGGGAGTGGAGTACCGTTTGCTTCGCTTAAACGTTGGAGATTATCGCGCAAATTTTCAATTGTCTCTTCAGGCTTATTAGCAGGACACGGGATGTTGATTATGTAGGTGCCTAATAATTCTATACTCCCTTTTAGTCCGTCTAAGCAATACTCTAATATTCGGTCACCTCCAGCATACCTTTTTTTTATATTCCATAAGGTTGAAAAGGTTATCTTTTTGTCTTTTCCCAATCTTTTGTATGGGTTTCAATCAATATCTCATTTTCGGACAGTAATTTCTCTTGAATGGTTAAGTTTTTGTTAGCATCGTCTATTTGTTTTCTTGCATTCGAATTCTCTTTGGACAATGAGAAGATTCCCTTTTGTGTCTCAGAACTGTAAAATATTTCATTGACATATGCCTCATTATATACAAGTATCTCCTCAGCTTCAGAATTGATAACAGGAGATATTGAACATCTATTGTAGAGGGGATGATTAAAATTTCTTAGATATTCTGATAGTGTACTTTTTCCGGAACCATTAAGTCCGTAAATCAAGTTTACATTCTTATCCGTGTCAAGAATTGCTTCTTGTTTATAACAAGCTGGGCCAATTATAGAAATCCTCTTTATCATATTGATGAAGCTTATTTGATGCTGCTAACTTAGATGTCAATCTTGATTGATTTAGATTAAATTAATCTTTATTTACATTATTTGATAAAACGACATTCCAATGTCCGGTTTTAGGATGACCTTCCCATTTGATGCCAAGAACCTTTAAATGTCGCTCTATTGTTTTCTTATTAACTGATAACTGATTCGCAATATCGTCACGCTTGATGCAAGGATTGGATTTTATAATTCGAATAATATGCTCATCTAAATTTTGAGCGACATTTTGAGCGACATTTTGAGCGACAAGCCCCCCTGATTGCTCTTTCTGGGTATCAGAAGTAACTTTGGCCGGTCGTTTGAAGGTGACGTAGACGAATGCTCCGTCCCAGCGCCATGAGGGCTCTTCGACTCCTTGCTCGTGGCAGGCTTCGATGATACGATGAATGCCGCTACCCCAGTTTTCAAGGAAGGTTGAGCGGTATAGGGCATGTGCCATATTACGGTTGTAGGGGAATGACTCATGCGACTCCTTGATATTCTCTGGAGTTATCTTTTGCGGAAGTATACCGGGGTTGGCAATCTCCACTCGGTCATCATAGACCGCTATGCTGATTGTCAAATTAGCCTTCTCCCATTGACGATGACACAAAGCGTTAATCAGAGCTTCCCTTAATGCCTGTACAGGCACTTCAAGCCGCTCCTCTCTCATAAGGCTTCTGCCCCCATTCCCATCCGTTGAAATGGAAAGCAATCACTTTGTTGCCAGGATATTCGGGCACATCAACATAAATAGGGGGTATATCGTAGGCTGGCTCCAGGCCTGCAAGAGCCTGCGCAATCTCCCGTTTTGTGTCATCAGTTACCTGCTGACCTATTATCTTAAGAGATCTCGGTGCGACACCGAAAATCAGGCAGCCACCATCGGTATTGAGAAAAGCACATGCTGTGTGCATACCGTCTTTCAATTCGCCTGTAGTCTTCTTCAGCTCCAGAATCCGCGACTCATCCGAAGCGATCAAAGCCTTTATATCGTCAATAGTCATCTTACCCAATAAATTGTTATTTACAAATTTACAATTTTTCCGCTATTTATGCAACTTCGTAGAGTTTCATTCACTTTTTCCCTTATAAAGATGCTAATCCTCTCGCGGCTGGGGTGCATTTGTCATTTGAAAAATTACTCTTGAAGTCTCAATTTTCAGTACATGCTCATATGCCAAGATCTGAATATTTATGTTTATTATCTTTATACTCCTATTGCATTAGAAGTGCGTCATGATTTTATGTAGAAAAACGATGAATTCGAGCCTCAAAATATAGTTGGGTTTTAGAAATTACCGGATATTCAATTAATTACGGCGTTCCAGGCTCTATGGTGCCATCAGTGCCGATTATTCCACAGTTACGGCAGTTGCTTGATGTGTATGCCTCGCCATATAGCCCCGGTGAACTTGTTTTCCCAGACCTCTTTCTCAATGCTGTCACGGATGAGCAGAAAGCAATCCGCGTTCACGACTTTAACCGCCGAATTTCAAAGAACATCAAAGATGTATGCGAATCGCTTGGCATCCAATGCGTCACGCCCCAATATGCCCGCAATTCCTTCATTTCAGCTTTGGCGCATCACGGCGTTATGACTGCCTACATCGACTATGCCGTAGGACACGCTACATCGGAGGTGTCGGCACTACTAGCCGGTTACATATCCAATGTAACACCCGCAATGATGCAGGATTTCAATGAGAAAATCTTTATCGTCCCACCGATTCAGTGATTTTTCTGCCGGAAATCGCTTATAATCCTCCAAAACCATATTATTTGATCCACTTTTGGAGGATTATAACGAGATTTAGCTGGACAAGGCACGAGTTATCGTAGTACATGCACCCTGAATATGCCTAATTATCGTAGTTTGCAGTGTGAATTTTTGCGGGTTTATCGAAGTTTTATTATCTTTGCGCCATAAATAAGACACTAATGGATACTTCAATACTGCTTGAAATATTACGTGACCAACGAGAAGAGCTTGACACACTTCGTTCCCAACGCTTTTGCAAACGAAAGGAAGAAGATATGGTTAAACTTGAGAGCAAAAAGGCTCAAGTGGTAATCGGCGTGCGCCGCAGTGGAAAATCAACATTGTGCTTCAATGTTCTGGATAAGGCTCATGTAAAATTCGCTTATGTGAATTTTGACGATGAACGTTTAGTTCGATTGACAGCTGATGATCTGAACGATGTATTAAAATGCCTTTACCAGATTTATGGTGATTTCACTCACTTATTTCTTGACGAGGCACAGAATATAGAAGGATGGCATCTTTTCGTCAATAGATTGCTCAGGCACGGAATGAAAGTGTTTATAACCGGTAGCAACGCAAAACTTCTCAGTAGCGAGCTTTCCACATATCTCACCGGACGCTATAATGAAATCGAACTGTATCCTTTCTCGTTCCGTGAATTTTGCGAAATGGAGGAAATTGAAACAACGAATCTTTCTACAAAAACAGACGCTTTACTCCGAAGAGCATTTGACAAGTATATGGAGACAGGCGGTTTCCCGGAAATAATCAGTGGGGAAGAAACTGCCGAGGAATACATAGACACATTGGTTTCAAATATTCTGGAAAGAGACATAGTGCAACGATTTAAGGTGAGATACAAAGATGCCTTTAAGTCACTGTCCAATCATCTTTTGAATAATGCCCCATGCGAAATTGTCTATACGGCTTTGCAGAAGACTTTTAATTTCAAAAATGACAAAACCGTTGAGAATTATGTCGGATACCTCTATCAGGCTTATCTCCTGAAACAGCTACGCAAATATTCCACTAAAAGTAGCGAGAGGATTCGTAACGCTAAATGCTACCCCATAGACGTATCTCTTATGAACGCCAGAAAGGATGCCTTTGCAAAAGACAATTTTGGATGGCGGCTTGAGGCTTTGGTTTATCTGGAGTTATGCAGGAAATATGGAACCGGTTACGATGTCTATTATCACAAAACAGACTCTTATGAAGTGGATTTCGTAGTTTGTCATCGAGCAACGGTTGTTGAACTTGTGCAGGTCTCCTATGACATATCCTCTGAAAAAACTCTTAATCGAGAAACTTCTGCTTTAGCAAAGGCTGGAACATCACTCAAATGTGACAAATTAACTCTGGTAACCGCCTTTGAGGAGCGTGTATTGGAAGTTAATGGACAAGTCATTAATGTCTGTGCCGCTTATAAATGGCTTCTGAGATAACCTCGTCAAAGAAAGATTATAATTAACAATATGTTGAATAAGGACTAAAAATCCGGCAAATCTACTCCTGAATGAGTTTTTTCATCGTTGGACTCATCTCATTATCTACATTTATTAACCTTTGAACTCCAATACTTTTAGCCGCTTTAGAGTGGGGCCGTGATTTTTATGTAGAAAAACGATGAAATCGAGCCTCAAAATAGAGTTGGGTTTTAGGAACTGCCGTATATTCAATCAATTACAGCGTTTCCGGTGAACAAAATCGACTCCGTTCTGTCTGTTCCCGAATTCTACACCTGAGATTGCTATATTTTGCCATTTTTTTGATGAAAACGGACAAAATAAAAATGAGCCTGTCTAACAAGTGAACTGCACTCCAAAAGTTTTTTATCTAACTTTTGGGGTGCAGTTCACTTGTTAGACACTCTCTATCGTTTAATCTTGGATATAAGATGTATATAACACTTTCATCATTTCTTCTTCATGCTTTTTAGCAGCCTCTGGAGACCATCCATCTGGATTCCCTTTAACAGAAAGATACATTCTTAGCAATTTGATGCTTTGTAAAGCTTTATTGCGTGCCTGAGTCTCAATACGCGAGAATTTAACATGTACATCTTCGTTGCTCTGCTGAGAATTGAAACTTTGGGAAATCATGGCAAGATTGCCGAATGAATCAATCTCGGCTCTGTCCCACGCGGAGTTGTTGGCCTCATTCTGAGGATGCAAGTGCTCGATGGATCTGTTAGTGCGGAAAGTGTAATCAAAAATGGCCTGACGATACGACTGAATTTGGCGTGATTTCTCTAAGTTATCATCTTCAGGCTCTTTTGGCTTGGCAATCTGCTCCCAAAGGTAGTAATCCAGTCGCCAGAACCAATATCTGTCCACGTTTCCGTAACTGAGTTCCGAAACCGATGCAGGATAGGGATGCTGCGCGTTATCTCGGGTCTTCAATACAGCCAGAATATCGGAGGATGCTTTGCCGTTTTGAGAGTCAAGAACATATTCAAGCACTCCTTTCAGCCATTTATAGTATGGAGTCGAGACGGACAGCATTGCCTCATACTGTTCCAGGCAATCGTTATCAGCCTTATTGTCTTGATCCTTAAATATAAGGCTATAATCGCTTTCCTGACCGTCAATTCTGCGCCTGATGACATAGAGGTCAAGCGCGATGCGCAATTTCAGAAGTTTATCGTAGAATCCCGGGATAGCGCCTGGCGCATTCAGTAGATATTCTTTAAAACGCTCATTAAGCTCGTCAACCTTATAGAATTTCCACTCCCCGTTCAGATTCTTATAAATGTCAAGTGTCAGCAGTAGAAATTCCGGGAATGAAAGGACGCTTCTCTCGTTACTTTCGCCGAGCAGATTATTGAATTCCTGCGGTTCAACATCTATTTCAGCTATAGTAGGGTAAAGACCGTCGCTTTCCTCCGGTTTTTCCGAAATATTATTGTACTGTATTATGGTATTGATTGCCTCTTCGGTCGATTGGGAGAACAGTTCCAAATATTTATCGGAATACTCTTTTTCGTTTACGTCTTCTTTCTTACGCAAAAGAGGAGCGGAGAAGTCAGAGCACAAGTTCCATATCTGAAGCAATTTTGTCTGGTCCTTTTGCTCGCTGAGCAAAGATACTTTCAATACTTCATGCTGCTCCAGACTTACGCCTGCAGAGTTCATAATCTCGAAATACCGGTTCAAAGAAGAGGGCTCCAGCAGATAATTCGGGGGTAGAATCGAGTTAAGAATCGTGATTCTGGAAAAACAGCCGTCAACGAATGACTTCTGTTGCTCCGAGTCCATACTGGCTAAAAACTTCTCAATAGCCATGTATGCTTCTGCCATCAGGGTATTGCCATTTTTCCGCTGCGTGATACCGTCGGCAAGACCTTTGAGAAATTTTGCATCGTCTTCGCGGGCGAATAGTTCAAGCCTGTTCCCGTTTTCAAAAAACGCTTTCCATTCGGGTGATATTCTTCCGAATACACTTGCCATAATCATCAGCACCGTGCAGCGTTGTTGACCGTCGACAAGGCAATGACGCTCTTTAAAAGGCACTGTGGTTACAACGCCGAGATAATATGGAAAGTGTATGTCGGACGGTTCCGCATCAGACCATTTTTCAAAATGGGACTTCAGGTCATCGAGCAGTTCCGCAACTTCGTCTTTCGACCATGCAAACAGCCTCTGATAGAGCGGCACCATAAACCCGACATCATTCTTTACAATGGTTTCCGGAGTCAGTTTTCCGGAATACGGTTTATTTGTATTCATTTTCAATCCGTTTGACTATTCCGGCGACGGTCATATCGTTAAACGACGCGAACATGTCACACATTTGTTTATAGAAATCCCACCGTATGCCGTCGTTTATGTCATAGTCCATTATACTTGTCCGGATACTGCCGAGTGCCGAGGCAAGGAAAAATGTGGGAGAAGTGGAGAATTGAATAAATTGCACAAGGTTTGAGTCTTTGGCAAACCGCTGTACCTGCTGCTCCAGCGCCCTAACTTTCATATATCTGTGTTCCACCAGTTTCGACATTATGCAGAACAGCGCTTCGGAAAGATATTCAGAGCCGAATCTGAGGTAATACGCAAAGAGGATGGTTTCTGCAAGAGTCGCGTATACCTTATGCCGGCGGCCGAATTTTTCCCTGAGTGTTCTTACCTGCGGAAGTGATTCAAAAGATTTGTACCGGTCGTTGAAATGGCTGACAAACGCAAAAAAATGCGCGCCGCCCTGAATCTGCTCAAAGTAATCGAATCTTTCGCCGAAAGGCGGCACGTCGGGCATAAGCGGAGCCGATCGGAACTCATCGCGTACGTAGTGGCCGTATTCGTTGAAATCATCCTTATGCAGCAGTTTTCTTAACCGATAGACATGTTTGCCAAGAGAAAGCTCGACGGGCATTCGGCTTTCATCATCCTTTTTCGTGAGCTTTCTCCAGCCGTTTGCAAGATGAATGGCCTGCGGCTCCGATATGATATATCTGAGATGATGGGCTTTCAGCAGGTCGTAGTCGGTAAGTTTGACGCCCTTTGAATTCTGATTCGAGAAGAACGTATATCCGATGTCGAGATTATCGCCATTAATTACAATTACAGAAAATCTCAATGAATCAAGAATCGCATCCAGAATATCGTAGTTTCTCAGTTCCCTCAGAAAAGCCGATACGACAGCCTTTGCATTCTTGACATGCTTTATGGCGTCATTATTTCGGAACCGCTCGTTCAATAGCGGAATATTGCCCTTATAGCCGAGACCCCACAGAATCAGCGACATGGTGACGAGCCTTTGCTGGCCGTCCACAATCTCATATTTCCCTTCGCGGTTCTGCAGGATGATGGTTCCCAAATGATACGGCGAGCCGGTTTTTATCGTGGAAAGACTTTCCCAGAGCTGTTCGATTTGCCTGTTCTCCCAGCAGTATATGCGCTGATAGTCGGGAATGGACAGCGGCAGATTGAACACATCTTCTATGCCGAGATTATGAATGGAAACCTCGTCTTCCGACAAAATTTTCTGTGAGGGTTCCTGCGGAAGTGTATAGCTGCCTATTAATTCTATGTTGGTAAGTTCCTCATTGCCATACAGCTCGACGAGGTATTTATCAAAGATCTCAACAAGACGATGGAGTTTCTGCACTAAGTCGTCTTCGCCATTTACCTCCGATTTTATAATGCAGCTTATGCAATAGTTATCGGGCGCAAGCCATTCTATTTCCTCATATTCGCGGCTGCGGCGTTTCAATTCCCGTGCCTGACGGACATATTTCTTGCCGGCATATTCCCCTTCGAGGTGCAGACACGCATATCCGCCATAATATTCATAATGGATTTCATCGGTCGGTAACGGAGTGTAGACTTGAATCCATCGGTTATAATGGCGTTTGTTGTACCAGTCACCGATTCTCACCCATACCTTGTCGGGGTACACGCAAGAATCAGTCCGAATTTCTCCTATACGTTTTTTCAGAGCCGTCTCTAGCTCCGGATAAATCAACGGGATCATCATTTAAAATTTTTCATGGCCTTGCGGAAATCATAGTTGGCGATGAGTACTCGGGCAATCGTATCTACAATTTTATCTTCCTCAAAATGAGATGGTTTTTCAAGGTCGATCCAAAACTGAGGATTATTGGTTATATCACCTGACATCTCGCCGTTGTCATGAATGTATCTTAACTCATCGATATAACTCGGGAAATATGTGGTGTTTCCTTCGTAAGTACGACCATTAAAGAACCACGTTTTTTTACTCAGAAGCGGAGAAAGTATCGCATCCAGCTTATTGAGATTATCAGCGATGACTGATTCCTGCATCAGTTCTTCAAAAGATTTCCCGTTTAAACGTTCCGGTCTGCTTACATGGAAATCAAGCCATAGACGCAATGCTATCTGTTTGTTTGAGTTGACAGATGGTGTAAATGTCACATCGAAACATGTATCATCGTCTATCCAAAAATAGACACCACCATTTCCCGTATTTCTTTTAAGTTGCCATTTGTCAATATCAGGACGTAATTCATGAATACGTTCCATTACATTCTTATGGAGTTTTTGTATCAGACTTTTTTTATCAAAATCTTCTACTTCAAACTCTGCATTTATGCCTGTTACAGATGATTTATCCATGATTTCCTTCATCTTTTTGCCAAGCTGTTGTGCGCCAGCCTGATTAGTTTTCCGAAGAATATCAGTAATCAAGTTTAGTAGCAGTGTTATGTCATTGAGGTGCTGTGTAAGATATGCATCGGGAGCACAAGCCGCTTCAAGAATATCTTCCCATTGGTTGCCGGATTCATTATCCTCGGAATCTGTATCCAACTTAATTCCCATTTTCTGTGCAAATTCCGAATCCCAACCGGTAAATCCCGGATTGCGGGAAAGCATACGGTATATCTTGGGATAACATATTTGCATAGAGACAGTGATTAGGTTCAACAACTTGTCATCCAAAGTATCATCTGTGGATTTAGTACCTTGTGTTTCGCCACATTGGGCTATGCAGTCCAGTAATGACAGAGTGTTTATCAGTCGCTTGATTGAACGGGGATTCTTGCCGACGGAAGCCTCAACCACTGTTGAAAACAATGATTTAACTTGCGGATTTGTTGTATCAAATTCTTTGATATATTCTATGTCCACAAGCGATTTCAGAACAAAGTCCATTGGTCGGTAATTATTCACCGGCAATGAAAACGGCACTTGAATAATCTTGTCGAAGAACGAACGGAACTCACGTTCATTCTTCTCTGTGAGTTCACCAAATTTGGGCTTTAAACCTTTTACGACAACATCATAATCAATGGCAAGTACAAAAATGCAATTGTCAAGAGTGAAAATATTTTTGAGAAGTTCAAGAATCTCAACAGCAACTGGAGGATTCAGACGGTCGAGATCATCGACAAAGATGATAATTCCGCGCTTATTAGCATCATTGATTGACTTTTGTACAGCTTCTGACAGAGCTTTCTTCAAGTCAGAAAGTGAGGCAGTCTCGTTAGACTCCGAATGTTCCGGGAGTTGCGTTGGTACATTAGCCGCTTCTAATCCTACAGCCAGCATACCGCCCACACCGGGAATTGTCTTGAGACTTTCCCTCGCTCCTCTATACAGAAAGTTGCCGGCACCGCGCAAAAATCCTTTGAATGTCTTTTTTGAGGTTGGATCATCTTTGGTGAGTTCCTGAACTAACTGCGCCAATATCTTATATACTGTTGCCTCAGGAGAAGACATCATGGAATATTCCCATGTGTTGATTTCTATGCCGATAAACAGTGATTCGGGAGTAGAACAAAGAGCTCGTTCAAGTCGGTTCATCAGGGAGGTCTTTCCGCTACCCCATTCTCCTTGCAATGCAATAGTTATAGGTGCAGAGGAATTTTCAATGAATTTTATCAATCCATTCACATATCGCTCTGTGCCAAAGTCGTTGATGATCTCGTTGAAGGGGAGATCAGATAGTGAGGTCTTTTTCATTTAATGGGAATGTTTGTCTTTGTTTGAACCAAGGGTATAATCTGAATTGATGCCAGAAGTTAACATTGCAAGACCTGATGATTCATGTCCACAATATTTAAGGAGTGTGCTATTCCTGCCGGTCTCATGGATAAAAAAGATGTCTGGGGGCAACATCTGCCAGTTGCCCCGGACAAGTTAAGTTTAAAGTTTCTCCACTACAAGTTCATTGCCGTTCATGTAACCGGTCGGGAAATCCACATTGTATTTCATTTTGAATTGACGCTGGATTTCAGATTTTACAGTTGCGTTTGAAAAAGGGAGGGTGTTCCCATTGTAAGACACTTCGGCTGTCATGCCGGCTTCGAGTCGCTTGCCTCCACTAAGGAGAAGGCGTTTTGTTGTTACCTTAAAGAGTGACATCTCTGATTGTTTTTGCGCCTCCGTCTATCGGTCATCGGCTTTCTCCGGTTGTATCAAAAAGAGGACACAACACTCTTTTTCTTACTCTTTTCGGTTAGGCTCTGGTATTGCCTTTGGGTCAAGAATTAGAGAAAGCAGCCTGTGCCCTCGTGAGAGGACGCACCAAGCAGGCTTTGACCTATTCTTTCGACCCTTTAGTTAGATTTACCAGATTTAACCGAATCGAGATATGGTCATTGCATGTTAATGCAAATCGTTATGTATATATCTTTGTCTTCCTTGTATTTTGAAATTTTGATTGTTATTCAAATGCAAAATTACGAAATATTAGTGAGACAGAGAATATGTTTCACAACATATTTACAGGCTGTGTTATTGCTGTCAATCTTGGGATAAATGAATGTCTGGGGCAACATCTGTCAGTTGCTCCAGACACCTAAATTTTAAACCTTCTCCACTTTAAGTTCATTGCCGTTCATGTAACCGGCTGGAAAATCCACATTGTACTTCACTTTGAACTGACGCTGGATTTCAGATTTTACAGTTGAGTTCGTAAAAGGAAGAGTGCTTCCATTGTAAGACACTTCGGCTGTCATGCCGGCTTCGAGTCGCTTGCCTCCACTAAGGAGGAGGCGTTTTGTTGTTACCTTAAAGAGTGACATATCTGGTTATATTTAAGTTTACGATGCAAAAATAATATTAAGCTGTCTCAATTTTGGTGACAAGATAAGCTCTCATAAAAATTTTAATGCGATGGCGGCACAGGCTTCGGCATCGGCAAGGGCGTGATGGTGGTTTTCCATGTCGTAGCCGCAAGCGGCCGCCGAGAGGTGCAGTTGATGACTGGAAATGTTAAGGCAACGGCGCGATGCGGTAAGGGTGCTGTAAAATTCATAGTAGGGATATTCCATCCCCGTATTCAGCAAAAGCGGCTTTCAGACAGCTTTTATCGAAGGGCTTGTTGTGGGCTACAAGAGGTAGCCCTTGAATCTTGGGCTCTATCTGTGCCCCTACCTCAGGGAATTTTTGCAGACCGTCGGTATCACGGCGGGTAAGACCGTGGACTTCGGTTGTCCAATATGTGTAATAATTGGGCGTCGGCTGGATCAGGGAATAGTATTTATCGACTATCTCGCCTCCGCGCACCACGACAATGCCGACGCTGCATACACTTGACCGCCGGCGATTGGCCGTTTCAAAATCTATTGCGACAAAATCTTTCATGGTCAGTCGTTTTTATAGAGTTCATACATTTCTGAAATCCATCCCTTCATAGTCCTACGCAGTGATGCCGGACTTATTACCTCTATCATCGATCCATACTGGAGCAGCTTCATTACAAAGTCGTATGTCGGCGAAAGATATAACTCAAAATCGGCATACTCGCCACAGTCCTCAATCAGATGCTGACTGAAATGGAGCGGAAGGGATTTCAAGTAATGTTTGTGATTTTCATTGGCACGTATCACGATGCGTGCCGGCGGTACATTGTAGCCGATTACCACTCCGTAGGCTGTGGAAAAGAAGCTGTCGGCATCAAAGGTTTTCGGAAGCTTATATGTATCTTCCGTAACCTCGACATCCTTCAGACGGTCAAGTCCATAAATCTTGATTTCATCGCGGTTGTTGTGCGCAAGCACATACCAACGGTTCTCGAATAGCTTGACACAATACGGCTCAATCGGGAACGTATATCCATGAGATTTCTTGAACGGCCGATATGTGATATTGACAACTCGATTCTCTTTCATCGCTTCAAGTATTGTTGTCAGATGGTCACGCCCTGACGGTATCTCATCAACTATGATATGTCCTTTCAGAGAGAGGTTCTCCCCGATAATATTGCCCAATGCAAAGGAATCGAGCATCCATTTTTTCAGCTTGTCCTCGTCGATGTCCTCCGGATTGGCGATATAATAGAGATAGCCTCCTGTTTTTTGGCAGTCGATGATTATTCCGAACTGGCTAAATATAGCGTCGCGCCAGCGATTGAACGTGGCACGATGGAGCGGTTTACAGTCACTCAAGTCTTTGTTTCGTTCCCATTTATCGGACAAATCCTTATGGGTAATTTTTCCGGCACGGCGGATTGTGTCAATCAGCCAGGTGTATTTTTGCAGTTGGTTCATATTGCATCGGACTTTTACACTACAAAGTTAGTCATATCTTGTCTCGGTTAATGATACATCTATAAATTTATTTGTAGAATCCCTTTTGGTTTGGTTCGGGCGTTATATATGCCCGACTAAACCTAAACCCATATATAGGGCTGGGCAAAAGAAAAGCCAAACACCCGAAAAATCCACCGGACCAAAGAAAGTCTCTCCCTTATTATTTCCTTTTCATCAGCTATTGTTTGAACACAGAATTTGAACACAGGAGCATGAATACGGAAGCCTGCCATGGGCGGCTGAAATGAGTTGGCGCGGAGTTGTGTTCAGATTTGTGTTCAACGCAAAAGAAAAAGCAGCTACGATTTATTTCGTAACTGCTTGATTTTCAAGAAGTGGTCCTACTTGGAGTTGTAATTATGAATCTCGTTGAATCTGATTGAGTCTAAGGTACAAATCAACATTATCTGATAGCAATTGGTTATCAGAATATTAAGTGAATGTTCATGGACTGAGCGTTGCACCTGCGATTTCAATGAAGCTCAAGTAGTGGCAAAGGATGTGGACAAAACGTGGACAGAAATTTTGGTGCGTGGACAAATTTTAGTAAATTTGTACCTGTAATCAAAACCTCTCTCAATATGGCTACTATAACAAGGTCTCTCTCCTCTAAGGTCAACAGTAACGGCGAATCGGAAATCATGCTTCGCCTGTCAGTGTCTCGCGATTTGCGTCTAAGACTCAAAAGTGGCATATTCGTCGATCCGTCTCGGTTTCGTGATGGAAAATTCATAATGCCGAGAGCCGACCGTAAGACCCTTGCAAATTTACAAACAATCAGCGACAATCTTGTTTCGTTGGAAAGCAGATTGGTATCCCTTTGCGTCAATACACCTCAGAATCTTCTTTCAAAGGAATTTTTCGAGGATGCCATAATGCGCCACAATCACCCGGAACTGTTTGAGACTACTCCTGTCAGCAGGAATTTCTTCGATACCTTCAATGAGTATCTCGATACTACACAGGATGGTACAAAGTTATCGAGCCATTATCGCGTGTTGGCTCGATTGCTGGAGAGATATGAGAAATACAAACGAAAATCGACACGACAGAATTTCTCTCTCAAACTTGAAGAGTTCACCGGTGAAATGGTGGATGCTTTCAAGCAGTTTGTGATTGACGAGCCAAAGATATACGAAAAATATCCCTCCATATATAAGGATGTATCTGAGGTCGTGAAATCAAAGCGCAAACCTCGCAAGCCCGAACAGCGTGGTCATAATGCCGTAATAGCCATTATGAAAAGGCTGAGGGCGTTCTTCAACTGGTGTGTCAAACGTGGCTACATCACCCGCACACCTTTCGCATCCTGCACAAGCATAGGGGCGGAAAAATATGGCACTCCATATTATATAAGCATCGAGGAGCGGGATAAAATTGCCGATTTTGATTTTTCGGAGAAAGCGGCATTGGCGGTTCAACGTGATATTTTTATATTTCAATGTCTTATCGGCTGTCGCGTATCTGACCTGATAGAGATGACCCCGGAGAGCATCATCGACGGAGCCGTAGAATATATGCCCAACAAGACTAAGGGAGAACGGCCTGAGGTTATTCGCGTTCCATTGAATAAGCGGGCATTGGCACTGGTCGAGAAATATAAAGGTATCGACAAGAAAGGTCGGTTGTTCCCCTTTATCAGTACGCAGAAATACAACGATGCAATCAAAAGTATTTTTACGGCCTGTGGAATAACACGAGTCGTTACCGTCCTCAACCCAAAAACCGGAGAAGAAGAACGCCGCCCCATAAACGAGATAGCCAGCAGCCACATGGCACGTCGTACCTTTGTCGGCAACCTCTATAAGAAGGTAAAAGACCCCAGTCTTGTCGGTGCATTGTCCGGGCATAAGGAGGGTAGCAAAGCCTTCGCACGCTACCGCGAGATTGACGAGGACATCAAAAAGGAACTTGTAGGGCTGCTGGATTGACAATAGCCGGTAATAGGATTAATTATGCTCTCAGTATCAGAATATTTTTGTAATTTTGTAATAGGATAGTTTCAAGAATGTAAAGCATGAGCAAGCTGATAAAAACCGATGCCGAATACTCCCAGTGGATACAGGAGTTGAAAGAACGATACCGCCGCAGTCAGATTAAGGCTGCTGCCCAAGTGAACTGCGAGATGCTGCGCTTCTACTGGTCGCTCGGTCGTGACATCGTGGCTCGTGATGCCGAGAATGTTTATGGCAGCAGTTTCTATCGGAATCTCAGTCAGGATTTGAAAGAGGCTATTCCAGAATCAGAGGGCTTTTCTCGGCAGAACCTGCAATATATGAAGAAGATGTATCTTCTTTATAGTGAGCCAGCTACAAATTGCCCACAACTTGTGGGCGATTCTGAAACAGAGATATGCCCACAACTTGTGGGCGATTTTATATTTTCTGTTCCATGGGGGCATCATCGGACACTGATAGATAAATATTTCGAAAAAGGAGAACGGGATACCGCGCTATTCTATGCTCATAAGGTTGTCGAAGAGGGTTGGTCGAGAAATATTTTGAAATCATTTATTGACACTAATCTGCATCTGCGTCAAGGCAAGGCGTTGACAAGTTTTTCTCGTCTGCTGCCGGCTCCCGACAGCGACCTTGCCCAGGAATTGACCAAAGACCCGTATATTTTCGACTTTACCGAAATGACCGAGCCATATAAGGAACGTGAGTTGAAAAAGGCTCTGATGTCAAATATATCCCGTTTTCTGCTCGAACTTGGTTCCGGTTTTGCCTATGTCGGAGAAGAATACCGTCTTAAGGTCGGCCACACGGAGCAATTTATTGATTTACTGTTTTATAATATAAAATTGCACGCTTATTGTGTGATCGAAGTCAAAACTGGCACATTCGGAGCCGGCGACATAGGGCAGCTCGGCACCTATATGACAGCGGTAAATCACATACTGAAAACCGAACAGGATAACCCCACTATCGGGTTGCTGATATGCAAGGATAAAGATAATGTGCTTGCTCAATATGCACTTGAATCGTCATCACAGCCTATCGGCGTGGCAGAATTCCAACTGACTAAATTCATCCCAGACGAATTCAAGAGTTCCCTGCCCTCAATAGAGGACATTGAGTTAGAGCTGAAATAACATTGCATTTTCTGCATTATCCGCATTTTTATGGTTGCAGCCGTGGAGATGCGGATTTTTCTTGCCCGATTATCACTGGGTTACGAAATTTTGTTGTAACTTTGCGTATGGCAACACTCTATAAGATATTGATTCTGTGTGTTGGCTT
>CAJUDL010000030.1 GCA_910585285.1 uncultured Muribaculaceae bacterium | reverse complement strand
TGGGCACCAGGACGGCATAGAACAGGTTGAAGATTGTGGCGATCCACCCCACGCTAACGTCGCTCAGGTGCAGGTCCTCGCGGATCAGGGGCAGAACGACATTGAATACCTGTCGGTCAGCCTGGTTGAGCAGGAACGCCACCCACAGGAACCCCAGAACTGCCCACTTGTAGTTATCGCCTTTATTTTCTGTGCAATTATTTAAAGATGTCTTTGACATTTTACACGTACTTTTGTCTAATTATTTAAGTAATTTATCATTGTAGCGGGTCTCATACATCCCGTACCCTATATCACGAATTTTTTCTATCGTATCATAATAAGGTGTATCACATACATCTGTTAAACCGACCTGAAAATTTTCGCCATCGAAACGTCCACTTGACATCTGGTCAGAAAATTGATGCCAGTGTGTTCCTATAATATTCGGATGGATAAGGGCTGAATGCACATAATCGTAATAGCTACGAGCCCTATCTTTCTGGTTATTGGTATGCACTTGACCAGGATGGAATAGACCGCGATCCGTTGCACCAAAATGGAATTCTCCGATCATAACTGGTTTGTCAAATCCACCGGGAATTTTAAACCAATTTAAATTATGATAATAAAGATTATAACTGATTACATCACAATATCGCGATGCAGCTGACAATACATCAATATTCCATCCCGCAAACCGACATCCGAGATATAGCTTGTTAGGTGCATATTCCTTGAATACCCTACGTACTGTGCTGAAATATTCCTCAATAAGCCTTCGGTTAAATGTCTCAATGTCTTCTCTGGCTGCCGCAGGCACAGTATCCCTGTTTGCAAGCAATGCATCCCAAGAATCAAACCTTGAGCCCCATTTTTCATTAAGATTCTCTATTGAAATATATTTCTTTTTCAGATCATTTATCATCTCTATTTTTGCAGCCTGAGTAGCAGGAGCTGTGATAGCCGCCGTAGCGAGAGTTTCAGGTGTACCCCAGTTGATTTCATTGTCAACAAAAAGTCCTATGCACCAGGGATCCTCAATTTCTTTTCTCTTGGCTTCAAGTCGTTCACGTTCTGTCGCTTCAAACGATGGGTCAAACGGATCCATGAAATGCCACCATGCTCCACCAGCACCTTCCAATGGTTTTGAATGAATCTCGATTCGCTCCACATATGGAGTCTGATCCATCATATAAATAGAGCGGTCAGAAGAATTTGCGATAGTATTGAGTCCCCAGCTTTTAAGTCGTCGATGAGACATCTCAGCAAATTTCTTACGGAAATCAGAACCATATTTGCGATATATATTGGCGCATGAATAATCGTAGGTAGTATCGATATTCCTTACCTCATAGTAAGGTTTCATCAAAGTGTCGTACGTAAAATAAAATTGACCAAGCTCAGAATTTTCCTTCGGAAGACTCTCAAAATAATGACGACGATTATCAAGAGGTGTTATCCCGCTTGAAGGTGTGACTCGCACCACACCATGCGACCAAAAAAGATACCCTTCCGGATCCACAAGCCACCACTTTCCGTTCACTTTCTCAACTCTATAATGACCAGTAGCCTGCAATCGGGGTCCATTGAGCCATCCTCCAAAACGAGAACGGTCTTTGGGACCGGGATGATTGGCAAGATCCTTCTCCTCTGCTTTCAAGGCTTTTTTCAAATCGTTATCACAATGAATCTTTCCTTGCCATTCTTTATGCTTAAACTGACCAAAACTGTCTATGAATGGAAAAAATTCATTTTTCCCCAATTTCATCATCGGTTCAGGCTCTTTAACCTTACCGGGAAGAATAATGAAGTCAGAGATGACATAGTGCACACCGGCAGTATGCCTACGGGCAAGAACTTTAATGGCTTTTACATTAGATGGATTAAAGCGATAAGCATAATGACCAGCATAAGCATATGGACTTACATGCATTCCTCCGAAGGCAGCATCAACATCGGGATACAGTATTTCCGCTGGAAACCAAATCTCCACTTGTCTTGTTTCCCGTGGAGCAACATAAAAATTATCAGTAAGGGTGCCAGGTGCCGCTCCTTTTATAGGGGATACGTATTTCTTTTTATCCTGCATATGAAACGTCATCTGCAAATATTGTACTGAGTCAAGATTCTCAACATTGAAGCGAACACGGTTATAACCCGTCAGATTCCAATCATTTTCAAAAATTATGCCCGATGCCCACCCATTTGTAGTCACCTCTATCCTGTCGTTTGAAACTTTAAGTTCGGATGTGGAATTCGGCATGATTTTCACCTCAGGATTGTCTGTAATTCTCAAAACAGGCAGCTGAGCACCGACCGCAGAAACGGCAGAAGCCATACAGACCATCATTATCACTTTATTTATGTGTGGCATTCCCATATCGTTATTGTTTTTAAAAGAGGAGCATAAGAAGGGATACTAAAGAAAAAGGAGGCGTGGCAATCGGAGAGAGCCACGCCTCCTACCAGCTAATCTACATTATATCACTTCATTGCATTCATTTAAATAGCTTCGTGCTTTTCGAGCCGGCTTTCACAACATATATGCCTTGTGGAAAACCTCTTAAATCAATAGATCCAACACCCATAGCTACGCAGCGTCCTGTCATATCGTAAACTTTAGCTTCCATATCGCTTTTAACTTCATAGAGACCTGTGTCTACTTTCACGATGCAGAGGGTATCAGTTCCATCCGCAAGAATACTCTTGACACCACTTTGACCTTTGGTAACATCATAACATCCCGACCAGGTCTTTGCTCCTCGCTCGTTGCCAAGTATGTCAATGGTCAAATCAATGTTGTCCAGATAGTCAACTGTATAAGAAAGATTAGGATATTGCTTTATATGATCGCGGAATGCAGAAAGTTCCCAGGCTTCAATAATTTTCTGCGAGTCTGCGTCTTCACAGCCGATACCTTTAAGGGGCTCTATATAGCCTACATAACCATCCACATTTGGTTCATTGTCACCAAACACATCTCTCTGATTTATAACTTTCCAATTGTCTCCGACCTCATACTGGCTTGTAATGCGCCCCCAGTCTTCAACCCAAAAATTTCCTTTGTTGATCATTGTGCGACCTCCAACGAAATTATAACCAGCACCAAGCCATTGAGGCACATCCTCTGCTGTTGAACATTTACCTATAGCAAAACATTGATTCGAAGTTGACCCCTCCGTTGGATTCAGGATATTGTCTTTCATATAGGAAGCTTTGTAATTGGTCTGCTTTGTCACGCCATCAGGCATAAATTCACCATATTCCACTTCAACATAATCCTGCGGACTGACAATGATATTTGCTCCAAAGAAAACCGAAGTATTTCCTCCCAGCGTAACAGTCGTTCCCGTTGCCTGCTCGTCGCTTACCTGGAAATTATAGATAGTATTATAGGCAAAAGCAGCCAATTGAGGAGTGGTTTTAGTTGTGGTGTTCATTCTTAAGAAACCTGCCATTTTTTTGATATTCATTCCTCCTCCGTCTACAAAATTATTTACCATTATGACATCACAGCCATGCTTCTCGCCATTTATCAGTCCCCCTTCTTCCGTCCAAGATGCTGCTTCAGCATCATTGAATGAGTTTCCGTAAATGACACATCTGTCCATCACAAGAAGGGTATGGTTCGTATCATCTCCACTACGTAGAGACATAAGGATTGAACCTATGCCCTTTTCCCTATTGCCGGTACTCTCTTTAAGCTGAATATTGTTTGAGAATACGCATCGATGGCATTTGAGTATTGAGAATTTTGGCACGATAATACCTCCATAGGTCGTTGTATTATCAGTAACAACAACATCCTCCATAGTGAGAAGCGCGTTTTCAAGATACAGCACAGATCCTGTGAAATCTCCTACCTGACATCCTTTAACGCCTTTAACAGTAACACCCTTCAATATAGTCTCTGTAGTCTTGTTGTCACCGGTCAGACTCATGAATACATCAGTATTCGAATTGTTGGGAGTGAGAACTGTCGAATATGATTCCGGGGCATAACCTGTCACATCAGTACCCTTTGCCTGTGATGAGAAACCACCTGTATAATATACGCCATTCACAAGTTTTATTGAAGATGCGACATACGTTCCTTCTGAAAGATATATGTTGTCTCCGGATTCGTAATTCCAGTCTGGCTTCATGGCATTTTCCCATGACGAACCGTCACCTGTACCTCTGGCTTCAGGAGCCACAAAATAATCCTTTGCCTGTACGCTGAGCATAGTAAATGCAGCGACTGCAATCATAAAGTTTCTTTTCCTCATGATGATATTAGTTTTTAATTAAAGTTAAACGCTATTTAAAATGTGAGTTTGTCGTCCCAACCCGGATTCTGGGTCAACGCACCTCCGGTAAGTATACGTTCGGTTGTCGGGATACCGTAGAGGTAGTCGCGGGTTTCGGTCCAAACACGTTCGAGACCCGGTTCGCTATTACGTATAGTAAATCCGTGGTTCCCTTCTGAAAGGATGATGTCTTTGCCTATCTGGAAGAACTTAAGACCCGAACCGGATGGTTTCTTACCCTCATAAAGGCATATGTTGTCCCGTCCATCTCCCGTCATGTCATATTTGCCGGGTCCGGGAAAATACATTCCGTAAAATGGTTTTTCATATACTTTTCCCTCTTTCCAACGAAGAATATCTTCATAATGATTGTTCTCAAGAGCCAATTCTATGAGACGTTCGCGGCGCACCTCAAGAATCACACCGGTATTGCTACTTTTCGTAACATTAGGATACCCCCATTCCTCGCTCATCAGGAAGGGATCGGGATTCTGGTTTGCTTCAGCCAGTTTCAGATCCGGCATCTTAACGCGTTTGCGAAGCTTGTTGATGGAATTGTCAAGATCGGTCTGAGTCAATGTCCCCAATTCTGCCAGAGCTTCCGCATAATTGAGATAAACCTCTGCCAAACGGAAAATCGGGAGGGCGGAACGACAATGGTCATATGAATTCTGGGCTGCTTCCGCCACATATTTGATAAACTGATAGCCACCCTTCGTGCTCGTGAAGTTTGTGAAACTTAAAGCTGCCGAGCCTTTCTGCTTATAACCGGGGCAAAGCACAGTCTGGGACATGCGTGGGTCGCGGTTCTTGCACTCATCCTGATAGCCTAAGGTCATCCAGTTGGGATCATCGGTAAAACGGGAGCCATCGGTCTTCAGATAAAGGCAGACAAAACGTTTTGTCAAGGAAATCCCCCGAGTCAACGACGCATCATTGGCATTATGCGATTTGCCGGCGGACTCACTGCTGATACGTGCCCAAATATATTCGTTCGGGTCCGGTGTCTGTGAATAGAACATCTCTCGGTAAGGCTCTTTACCCGACGTGTGCAGTGAGTAACCTCCGCTTTCCATGAGTAGTTTTGATGCATCAGCGCATGTCTTCAGAAGTTCCTCCCAGGGGAGATGGTTTGGATTGAAAGGATCTCCGTCGTGATATTTGCGGAATGTTCCCTCAAACAAAGCCGCACGTGATTTCAATGCCAGTGCTGTCCAGGCACATATCTCCACTGCGTTGTGTGCTTTGGGAAGGAGTTCATACGCCTTGTCGCAATCTTGAAGGATATGGTTTATAACTGCATCCCGACTGTCACGTGGTTTGGAGAGCATTGCCTGATCGCTTGAACCGATAGGCTCATCATATAGTGGCACCTCTCCAAACTTCACAAGCATTTTATAATAGAAAAGAGCCCTGAAGAAATAAGCTACGCCCTCATGATGGTTTCGTGCCTCGTGGTCGGTGCAGCGGTGAGAATACTGGAGGAAATAGTTTATGTCCCTGAGGTCTTCCCATTCCCATCCCACTTCACTTGCCTTGGAGGGAATGGCGCGTGTACCAAGCAGTTCGGTCGAAGGGAGGTTTGTTGCTACAAGCTCACTATTCTGACTATACCATAAATATGTCCCGATTCCAGGCATTAGTGTATAAAATGAGTTGGTATATTGACGCAACTCCGTCTCCGACCCGAAATATGTTTCAGGGGAAAGGCTGTCTTCCGGATACTGATCCATCGAGGTGCAACTGACCATGAGTGCAACAATCGATGCAGATATCAGATAATTATATATTTTCATGATTATTCTAAGATTTAGAAAGTTACATTAACACCGAATGTGAATGACTTGGAGAAGCCATATACATTTCCGTCGCCAGTCTTGACACCGGATTTTGTTGCCGTTTCCGGGTCGATATGCTTGGTGTGCTTCTTAAAGGGAGACCAATAAGCAAGATTCTCCGCAGAGAAATACACACGCAGCTCGCTGAAGATGTTTTTCCATACGGGCAATGTATAGCCCACAGTGAGATTCTTCAGACGGAGATAGGAAACATTCTGGAGATAGCGGTCGTTGGCCACATTGAGGGAACGCTTGCTGGAATATGCCTCATATGTGCGCAGACGCGGGAAATATCCGTCGGGATTGTCTTCAGTCCATACCTGGTCAAGGAAACCCTCGGGCACAAATCCCATGTAGGGACGGCAGTAAGGACCCCAGAATGTGCGAGACTCATTCATGGGATACCAATGGCACCTTCCAACTCCTTGGAAGAAAGCAGAAATGTCAATTCCCTTCCATTCAAGACTACCCCTAAAATTGTAGTTGTAACGGGGGCGTTTGTTTCCGATTATGACGCGGTCGCCGGAATCTCCGACTTTACTGTTACCGGGTGTGATGGCATTGTCGCCGTTGAGGTCAATGAATTTTACATCACCAGCGTGCAGCCCCTTGTCCGGACCGGAGTTCATCCCGTTATGGACATATGTGGCACTCTCTATCTGAGCCTGGTATGCCTTGGCTTCCTCCTCTGTCTGGAAAAGACCGTCAACGCGATATCCCCAGATTTCACCAAGGGTTTCACCCACATAATGCTTGCCGAGAATCTTCTCCGGGTTGTCGAATTTAGTGATTTTAGTGATCTGATCGCCCAATCCCGCTCCTACTGAGTATGTGAAGGGACTGCCGAGCAGAGAGAACGAATCATTCCAATTTACTGAAATTTCGAAACCCTTCGTACGCAGATCAGCACAGTTGGATTTAGGAACCTTCGCTCCATAAACGTTAGGAAGCTGTGCTCCTGATGTGAGCATGTCTTTGGTGTCGCGGATATATAAGTCTCCCGAAAAACCGAGACGGTTGTTGAAGAACCCGAGGTCAAGACCGATATCATAGGTTATGACTTTCTCCCATGTAAGATCGTCAGCAACAGGGTCACTCACTTTTGCGTAATAGATTTTGTCAACTCCATCGAAAGTTACATTATTGTTACCATTATTGGTTGACATCTCAAGGATATAGTCATAAAAACCTACCTGCTGGTTTCCAAGCACACCATATGAAGCACGGAGCTTACCATTGCTCCATATTGGCTGCAGAGGTTCAAAAAAATTCTCCTCACTGAAGCGCCAACCTACGGATGCCGAGGGGAAGAAACCCCAACGATGATGTTTTGCAAACCTCGAAGTTCCATCATAACGACCTGAAACTTCTACCAAGTATTTTCCCTCATAATCATAGTTGATACGCCCGAAATAGCCATACGTGACAGAGTTGTTTATCTTATCTGTGATTTCGGTTGGATTCCCGGTTGCGATGGTCAGTGAATTAACATCCTCGCTCAGCAGGTCTTCACGTCCTGCCTTGAAATAAAGGTAACGATAGATTTCACCGTTAAACCCGACTGTAGCCTTGAAGTTATGACTGCCGAAACTCGGGGTAAATTCCATATAGGCATTAATTGTCTGACGCGATGTGTTGGTCATATTGCGGTAGAACTTGTCGCTGAACTTCGCATCATTGTAGTCTCTGTCAACATATTCAATCACACCCTCCGTGCGGCTGAACGGAACAGGCATTGTACGGTTCTCACGAGTAGTATTCAAGAACAGATAGGCATACTCTCCGATAATTTTCCACCATTTGAAAGGCTGAATCTCGATAGTGTTCTTAACGAGAACCTCATTCTTACGGTCTACCGTCTTATGTTTTCCATGGTTCATCATCGCATTATAACCTCCACCTACATTCACTGAACCCGTTGAGACAAGACCTGGAGCGAACTGAAAGACCGATGTCCCGTCGGGGTTGGTGGGAAGGAAAGCTGCATATGTATGCAACTGCGCGAGGTAAAAGAAGTTGTCAAGGTCGTAATAACCCGGATGATCATAGTGTGAATTGAAGTAACTTACATTCGCGCGATAACGCAGCCAGCTTGTAAGATCAGCATTAAGTTTCGCCCTGAATGAGAAACTTTTGAATTTGTCGTTTGAAATATTGAACATTCCGTCCTCAAGATATGCTCTACCACTTACATAATAATTCACTTTCTTCGACCCTCCGCGAATTGAGACGTTATAGTCCTGCATCGGACGGTTCTTGCGGAAATAATGATTATACCAGTCATAGTTAGCATAGAACATCCAATGTTTGTCAGGTGTTGGAACAGCCCAAGGACGCTCGGGATTCTCTACCTTGTCGTCAAGACGCATCCACAACTGGGCATATTCATTTTCTTGATATTCCGTAAGGAAGCGTTTCCCGGAATTGGCAAGCATTGATTGCTCATTAACATACATCTGCCAGAAACCGCTTGACATATATTCAGAGCTTGTGGTCTGACGTTTCCAACCTGCCTTAAGGTCGAAACTTACACGTGCACGTGTATCGTTCTGACCGGACTTGGTGGTTACGAGCACTACGCCCGCAGAAGCTTTCGCTCCATAAACGGCAGCTGCCGAGGCATCCTTAAGGATTGATACACTCTCAATATCATTGGCATTGACACGTGTGAGATCCATCTCCACACCATCCACAAGAACGAGAGGCGTGCTGCTGTTGATTGAAGTTGCGCCACGGATATTGAGTGTAGTCCCAGAATCCGGACCGCCGGAACCCATGGTCAGATTAAGTGAAGGGTCTGCACCCTGAAGAGCTGTCGCGGCATTGCCAGTAGGGCGTCCGTTGAGGTCTTTTGCCTGAACCACGCTGACAGCACCGGTCAGATTCACCTTCTTCTGGCTTCCATATCCCACGACCACTACATCGTCAAGTTCCGAAGCAATCTCTTGAAGGCGGATGTTATAGGAACCGGAATCTTCAATTTTTACAGTTTTGGGAGCATATCCCACATAAGACAGTTCTACAACATCTCCTTTCTTAAGATCATTGAGAGAATAATTGCCGTCAAGATCTGTCATTACAGCCTTATTGGAATTCTTCACTTTAACAGTGACACCGACCAACGGCTCTCCGTTTTCATCGGTCACAACGCCTTTAACCTTTTTGCCTGTGTCTTTCTGCTCTTTCACATTATTCGTAGTCTCACCTTTGGTAGAATCTCCTTTCTGATAGACAACCACAGTATTGTCACTCTTCAATGTGTAGTCGAATTGGCTTCCGGCAAAGAGGCGGTCGAGGGCTGATCGCTCAGATGCATTCTTCACGGAAAGCGACACCTTGTTGTCGAGCCCTTTGAGCGAGGTGTTATAGAAGAAATGAAGATTCGATACCTTCTGGATTTCTTCCATAGCCTTGCGATAACTTATGCGTGAGAAAGACACCGTCACGTCAGCCATTGAGGCTGATGAAATCGCCGCAACAGCGACAGACACTGCCGCAAATCTCAGTTTCGAAATGATATTGGTTTTCATGATGCGGTTCCTTTCACTTTAATGGTTTTGGATATCTCAATTTTCTCCCAGTCATAATTGGGATACTCGAGTCGCCCGAAGAAATAGAGTTTCACATCTCCAGGCTCAGTCAGAGTGATTGTATTCGAGACACACTCGTTGTTCTCGTTAAACTCCTGAAAATCCACTGGATATTCAGTGCTCTTGAACCACCAGGAAGTGTACCACCAATACGTGGCTTTTTTCAAGGTAGGACCGGCAGGACTTGTCATGCGAATCGTGCATGTGACCTGATCGCCAACCTCATATACATCCTTTGCCGGGCTGACAACGATCTCGCTGAATCCGGGGATTCCTCGATTATCTTCATCGTCGCAGCTACCCAACGGAAGAATTGCTATGAGCATTAGCAGAATTCTTGCTGTAGTCTTTAACATGATTTTATAGGTTAATTAAAAAGTGATGAATATTTCTTATTCAACTTTTGCAAGCGAAAAGTTGAAGTTTAAAAGTTTAATAGCGCTTATTTCATTCGGCGTGCGATTTGAAAACATACACGGATTTGTCTTTTTCAATCCTGTATTCCATTCCGCATGCTTCGCATACTATATCAAGCACATGTGAGAGATCACCTTCAAGCATCATACCATACACCCTTTCACTCCGCAATGACGGTGTCTGTATATGTATTGGCACTCCGTAAGTGCGCGAAAGCCGCTTGAAAAGAGCTTCGAGTGTTATGTTATCGCAATGGATCTCCCCTTTCTTCCAGTCGCAATAGTCTGAGGCTGTCACCATGTCCGTGTTGACATGACCTGACGTGCGGTCATACTGAAGAAGCATTCCCGGGCGCATCTCTACATTATCGCGGGCAGAAACGGCATTGATATTACCATCCTTGAGAACCACCGTGACGGTTTCATCGTCCTGATAAGCGGTGACATTGAATTCCGTTCCTCGGCATTCTACCTTCAAATTGTCACAATCAACGATAAAGGGATGTTTGGAATCGGTCTTTACATCGAACCATGCCTCCCCATTCAGTTTCACGTTTCTCAACCCCTTCTCATCATCGTAAAGATAACTGAGTTGAGTTTTAGAGTTTAGCATCACCGATGATCCGTCAGGCAGCGTAACCCTTGATTTTTCTCCTTCCATAGTGCGCACTGTTAGCGGATGGAGTGGCTCCTGGTGCTCTATGTTCATAATCCAGAAAGCTCCGAAACCGGCGAAAAGAGCGGCTATCGTCAGCAAGAAATATTTCAGGCTTACCTTACGACCACTATTCTCCTTCATTATGTTCTGACATATATGGTCAAGATCCGCCCCTTTTGCCACAGGCGGCTGGGATGCGATCTCTTCTACAACCCATTCGTTGAGATGCTTGTCGGTGATTACCCAATTCGAGAGAAGCATCATTTCTTCAGGAGACGCATCCCCTCTCAAGGAATTCTCGACAATATTGGTGATATCGTATTTATGTTGATTCATATGGATAGATATATTGTGGTTAGATTTGGATTATTGGTAAAAGAGCAGCAATTGGAAACATCATCGAGACTACTATGCCATATCGCTTGCGGAGTTCTTCACGCATAAAGCGTAATCCAAGCTGAATATGTGTCTCTATTGTGCTCACCGACAGGTTCAACTGTTCGGCTATTTCTTTTGTGGAATAATAATCGAGTTTGCTCATTTCGAACACTTTTCTTCTCATCGGAGGCATCTCTTCAAGCAATGTCCTTATATATTGCATCATGAAATTCCCTTCTATGGTCTGATCGGTGGTCAGTTCGGATTCCATGCGGTGTTGCATCAGGTAATTCTGATAAATCCATTTCACCGTTTCATGGCGACTTAAATTAAACATTATGTTTTTTGCAGCGGTAAAGAGATATGAGGTCATATTCTCTACTGTTGCTGAAGAATCAAGTTGCTCCCATAATTTCTGGAAAGCAGTTTGGGTCACTTCTTCGGCAAGATAGCTGTTGCCGTTGCTTACGGAGAGGACAAAATTGAATATCTTTCCTGAGTTTTGAAGGAAGACCTGCTCAAATTTAGTCCTTAGTTCCTTTTTATGGTTATGTGGCATAGAAGTGGTTTAGATCTCAGGTTAGTATTGGGTTATTATGCATCCGGAATGCCAAGGAGTTACCCTTTTGATTCCGGATACATATTTAAGACACGTTAACATTAAGATTCCGCTAACGGGAATTGAAAAAAGTGTTTAAAATTTAAACACTCTCTGAGAGTTTTTCAGATTTTATCAAAAATAAGTACTGCCAGGTCGTTTTGTCCGAATTTCGCACGAGTGCCGTCGGGTTTAACCTGTGCGTTGCCAAGCACAGAACTCTCGCGGAACTTATATCCGGGAACGTCAATAACAGTTTCCTCCGGTTCGCCCGATGATACGCGTGTTGCAACTATCGCCATGCTGTTGCCATTGACAAAGGCGCGTGCTTCTATTTCCGGATTGGTAGAGGTGAATCCCTGTGTGTCGCGATAGGTGCCGGCGAGCAAAAGATCAGCATATTTATCTTTTATGTCGTTCACTTTTTTAAGATAAGCCTGATATACGGGCGTTTCATCGATAAGACCACGACAGCGGTAAATTTCGATATCGTTCACAAGACCTTTCAACACAGTGTTGTTAACACGGCGAGGTATATCGTTGTCATCGCGGATCTCGCGGTCTGAAACCTTCACTTCGGGGAAAGTATAGCGGAACCAGTCTATGAAGCTATTGGGTCCGGCTGTAACCTGATAGATATGAATGTAATCACAATAATTAGCGGTGGCATCGGTAAGCCATTCTGTTCCCAATGCGAATTCGGGATCATACTTGGCATTGTGATCGCGTATCTCTTTCAAAGTTCTCGCCTTGTCTGCTATCACACAATGGTTAGGAACCGGGAATTCACGACTGAGATCCCAGTTTGTCACAGCCTCTGCATAGCCGAGCTGATCATAAAATACGGAATTGGCACCGAGTTTACGTGCGCGATCAGCCATCTGGATAAGTTTCTTGCGCCATTCCGCGTTGCGGGTGTCGGCGACACAGAAGGTTCGTGCGTCATATGAACCGAGGAAGGAACCATTGCCTGTAAAACGGTACTGCTCTGTAAGCTCTGCTCCTGTATTGTCACAATATGCGATTTTTTTGGCTTTACCTTTCTTATAGAAATCGCTCTCTCGGTCTATGAGTTTGCCATTGTAATACATAAGAATCTTGCCACCAGCCGCTTTATAGTCAGCTATAGCTTTCTTCCATGCCTCGTCTCCACCCTCTTCAGTGTTGGGAGAATAGTCGGGGTTTCCGTGATCCATACCTTCGAGCCACCAGCCGAAAGGAAATACCACGTCGCAACCGGAGTCCTCTCCCGCCTTTTTGATACGACCGTTCAGATCTGCATAACGGAAATGATATTCACCATACTGGGATTTAAAGATAATACGCTGCCAGCTCTTCATCTTCTTCACCCATTCTGGAGAGTCGCGATGCTCCCACCAACTTTTTGCCCATTCCTTATAAAAATCAGAGGTCTTGTGCCATGTTCCGGTGTAAGGGGCTATGACGTTTGCCGTATTTACCCATGTTTCACCATAAAAGACGTGGGGAAATTTTTGGAAACCGGTCTCAAGACGGGTGAATTTTTTATTTCCATCAGGATATAGGCGGAGACTGTGTCCAGTGTCCTGAAATTTAGGATCGTGAGATCCGAGATAGAGTCCTTCCTTGTCGTTCCACCATGCAAAACAGTTGGCAGCCATATTTCCGCTGCACCCTGCCGTTGTGGCGCGTGTAGGATAAGCAGCAGGCATCTGACGGAACCGTTGTGCCGGAGTGGCGTAGGGCTTCGCCATGGAATATTTCTCAATCAACGCTTTGGGATTGTCATAGACCTGGCCGCCGGTATGGGTTAGGAAAAGTTTATAGTCGGCAGGAAGTTTCATATCCTGAATGAGAGGATAATGCAACTCACGCACAATGGTGTGTGGCTGATTATTGGTGATTTCAGAACTGAAACGCACCATCTCGGGTTCAAGAGAAATAGTAAACTTCAACGCCACATTCACCGTAGTGTCAGCGTGTGTGACATGCGGATATGTAAGTATCAGGCTATTACCCTCCTGCTCAATTTTCGGAGAGGATTGCATCCCTGCAGCGATTTCATTTTCCTTGAAACCCTTGCGTTCATAATAAAGTCGCCAGAGATAACCGTCACCGGCATAGTCACGACCGGTCGTCAGGTTTTTCAGGCTTTTCAAGCGTCCTCGCTCATCTATGGCAACCTGAACTTTGTCATTTTGCAAAGTGTAGTTTTTCGCACTGACAACTCCTATACCACAGAAAGATGCCAAAGCAATAATAAATAGTCGTCTCATGATATGATTTTATTTAAGTTTCGCAAGCTTCAACTTAAAGTTTAAAAGTTTAAAAGTTTATCGGATGCGAACATGATTTAGTTTTCATTTATTCGCATCAAACAAATAAACTCATAAACTGCGCTTGCGCGATTAAACTTTTAAACTTCAACTTTGCGCTTGCGAAAGTTGAATTATTTATATAAACTGTTTAATACTCACAGGTGAGCATCAGAGGATAATGATCGGAAACATATTTGAAACCATCCACCGGTTCTGTAATCGTCACAAAAGATATAGGCTGTGCATTGCGATAATAGATCTGGTCTATTTTTCGATGTGGTGAGTCTTCTCCCCTCCCGAAAGCATTAAAGCTGTTGATTTCAGGATGTTCGTCAAATTTACGTGCATCTTCCATCCATTCATGATATGGAGATAGAGCTTTCACTCCATCATAATTGATTGACCCATCCGCCTGCTGCAAAGAACAGTTCATGTCTCCGACAATGAAACATGTGCCATCTTCACCTGCCACGTCTTTCAGACGTTTCACATTAAGTTGAGAAGCATGGAAACGGGACTTTACATATGGTTCCGCTGCAAGATGCGGCTTTGTGCGCACGGGAAGGTGTGTCGATAAGGCTGTAAATTCTTTCCCGCTTTTCTTGTCGCGAAGTTTTGCCCAGATAGTTACACGCCAAGTGCTGTCAGGTGCATCAAAGGCTGGAGAGGGAATATCAGGGGTTGGTCCAAGATAAAACCATCCTCCGTCAACCTTTTCAAATTTGTCGGAACGATAAATCAATCCGACATTGCCGCCTCTTCCGTCACCTGTGCCGGGAGCTTCCATATATGCATATTCAGGCAACGATTCCTTTATATATGCTCGCTGGATAGTGCGCGGTTCCTGAAGTCCTACAACATCCGGAGACATCTGCTTTATCAGGTTCACGACTGCTCCTTTGCGAGCATCCCAGGAATTTTCACCAAGATCTTTTGGCGTATTATATCTCACATTGAACGACATTATTCTCAATTCCTCTGCGCTGATTCGCTCAGCACAGAGGATTGAAAATAACATTACTAAAACTAATACCTTTTTCATTTAAAGCTATATTTTCTTTTCTTACCTTTTGCGTTTTACCTTATTTCTTAATTCCTGGTAATTTCACCCTCAACATGATTGGGTAATGATCGGATATATATCGAATATTATTATAAGATTTCACTATTGTGGTAAAATCAAGACCTTCCGCATTACGATAAAATATATGGTCAATTATACGGTTAGGATTCATAGCGCCACTGCCATATGAATTATAAGAAGTCACACCAACAGGCGTATTATCTTTTACTTCTGTGCGGGCCTCTTTCATCCAAGCCTTAATGATTCCGAGGATTCTCTGACCGTCTGCATTGTCCTCCCCCTTGCTTGTTTTCCACGCTTGGTTCATATCACCCATCAGAAAACACATTTTGTCATTGCCGGCGATCCCCCTCATTCTCGCAATGCATAATTCCGCGCTTTTCTGTCTTGCCTCTATATATGCACTGGCATCATAAGCGCTATTGGTCCTGACAGGGAAATGAGTGCCCATCGCCACAAATTCCAGTCCTGACGTTATTTCTTTAAAAGTAGCCCACACCGTGCAGTGATATTTATTGTCGCCTACACTGAAACTTTTAGATGGGGTATCAGGAGTGTCACTCAACCAGAAATATCCGGATGTCACCACTTCAAAACGATTTTTTAGATACATCAGGACATCATTACCTCCGTTTGGTCCCGTACCTGGAATCTCGATCATCAGATAATCCGGAAGCTCATCTTTGATAAATGTACGTTGTGGAATAGTAAGCTCCTGACCAGCTATAATATCCGGTTTCTGATCCTTTATCATGGATACTATCGCCGGCTTCCTACTATCCCAAGATTTGTCACCTTCATCAGCAGAAGTAATCGTTCGCATATTAAAAGACATGATTCGCAGCTCATCTGACTCTACAGGTGCAGGAGTTGGTTCTTCAGGAGTCGGTTTTGGTGCAGGTTCCGGAGAGTCTGGGGTATCCCCGCCACAAGAAGTCAGAACAGTGCCCATCGCACAAAATGCGAATGTTGCCATCAGGCATAAAACAGTTTTCTTTGAGAATTTCATAATGTAGAGTTTGCAGTATTATTTTTAAGTTTAGCTATATAGTCTTAAGTTTAAACAAAAAAATCAAGTGGAGTTTCCATGAGTTTTCAAGGAAAGTTAACCTAACTTTTCCGCCTTACACCTATATTGACACTTCTGATGTCAATTTCCGCTAATGCCATGAACGTTTTTTTGCGTATCTCCACTTTTTAATTTAATTTTGTGGACTATTCACATTTAAAATGATTCAACTTTCGCAAGCGTAAAGTTGAAGTTTAAAAGTTTAATCGCGCAAGCGCAGTTTATGAGTTTATTTGTTTGATGCGAATAAACTTTTAAACTTTTAAACTCTTAAACTTTAAGTTGAAGCTTGCGAAACTTAAATAAAATAAATGTACGAAAACATTCGATATATCCTTATTGCTGACGGAGGCTCCACAAAAGTTGAGTGGCTTCTTGTAGACATGGAAGGTAACACCAAAGCCTCGTTCACTACCGAGGGGTTTAACGTCGCGCGCATTTCAAAACAGGATGCCGTAACCTATTTTTCGGCTGTCAAACAAAAATTAGAAGCATCCATCAGGATAAACGAGATCCATTATTACGGTTCAGGAGCCGCCACCACTGAGATATGCTCCACTATGGAGGAGGCGATCCGTGAAGTATGGGATCCAGATGTGGCGGAAGTGCAATCCGACATGCTTGCTGCCTGCCGCGTGCTGGATGGCATACCGGGAATAGTGTGCATACTCGGCACCGGTTCCAATTCTGCATTTTTCGACGGGAAAGAAATTATCCGTAATATTCCCCCTTTAGGATTCATACTCGGTGACGAGGGTGGAGGCACAGCTCTTGGCAAAAGGCTGCTCGGTGACGTGTTCAAAGAGATTGCACCCAAAACAGTATGTGACGCATTCTTCGAAGAGACCGGACTTTCCAAAGGAGATGTAATAAGAAATGTATACAGGTCTCCGAACCCTAATATTTTTCTGGCTTCATTTGTTCCTTTTATTAAAAGCCATGTCAGCGATTCATATATCAACTCGATGGTAAAACAGGAATTCAGGAGATTCATCGCCCGCAATGTGGCGCGATACAAGGATTCTCATTCCTATCCCGTAAGTTATATAGGTTCTGTAGCGTATCATTTCCGAGACATTCTCACGGAGGTGACGGAAAGCGAGGGCTTTAAAATCGGACTTATAGAACAGCATCCCATGACCGGACTTAAAATATATCATACAGATTATAATGTTATATAATAGTATTCGCTTAGCCTTATTGATTTTTACTCTGTTCATATCCACGTCGGCACATGCCGACAAGTATTGGGAACAGAGAGTGTCTTTGTTCGACCATCTGCCGGTCACTGAAAACGACATCATCTTCCTCGGCAACTCCATCACGGACGGCGGCAATTTCGAAGAACTGTTCAAAAGAGAGGATGTGAAAAACCGGGGTATAAGATCAGACATCATTCCCGGAGTGCAAAAACGATTGGAGCAAGTTGTAAAAGGACACCCTAAGAAAATCTTTCTACTAATCGGCATCAATGATGTGTCGCATGGTCACAGCGTCGACAAGCTGGCGGAAAGATACGAGAGGCTGGTAAATGAAATTCTGCATCGCTCGCCCGAAACACAGCTGTATCTCCAGAGCATTATGCCTATAAATAATGATTATGGAGTGTATAAGAATCTAAAGGGGAAAGAGAATACAATCGTCGAATTCAATAAGCGCATCAAGGAGATTGCTGAAAAAAACGATCTGGAATATATAGACCTCTGGCCTTTCCTTGCAGACAAAAGCGGCAAACTCAATAAAAAATATACCAACGATGGTTTGCATCTTACCGGACCCGGTTACCGGGCATGGACCAATGGCATCCGCTCTTATCTCGATGAATAAATAATTTAAGTTTCGCAAGCTTCAACTTAAAGTTTAAGAGTTTATAAGTTTAAAAGTTTATCAGATGCGAACATGGCTGAATTTTTATTTATTCGCGTCAAACAAATAAACTCCTAAACTGCGCACTGCGCAATTAAACTTATAAACTTCAACTTTGCGCTTGCGAAAGTTGAATAAATAAAAAGATTATTTATTCGTTAAGTAAGTAAACCAATAATTGAAATGATAAAAAGATACTTGAAACGCAGCTTGCTCTGCTTGGCGTTTATGTTTACAATCCTGGTTCCGACACGCCTTAACGCCGAAGTGATCGAAATAGAACCATTGTTTGAATATCCGGTGGCTCCTGAAGAGATAATCTCTCTCTCCGACAAGAGCAATTGGCTCATGCAACATTTCTGGGACAATATGGATTTCAAAAAAAAGGATGCCGTCAACCAGTCTGCCCTTAATGATGCTTTCAGGGTGTTCACTCTTCCCATGCAGTGGGCTGACAAGACTGAGGTTGACAAGGCTGTTGATTCCATGCTGTCGCAACTTTCGAAAAATCCCACCCTGCTCCTGCAGTTTACCAAAGCTGCCGAGGAAAGTCTTTATGGCCAGAGGGCAAAAATATGGATCGACGAAGTCTATATCAAATATCTCGAGGCATTCCTCAAGAACAAGAAAATATCAGACTCCCGCAAGATCCGCTATCGGCGCCAGCTTGAACAGCTCAAGAGCTCGATGATTGGTCAGATAGCACCTTCGTTCAATTTCACAACTCCCACCGGCAATCCCGGCAAGTTCCAACCTATCGGGGTGTTCACGATCATAGAGTTCGGCGATCCCGACTGCGATGATTGCCGTCATGCCAAATTAAAGATGGAGACCGATATGAGATTCACGTCCCTTGTTGACCGCGGGCTTGTGAATGTTCTATTCATTATTCCGGATCCTGTGGATGGATGGCAGACACAAATTGGCGACTATCCCTCAAACTGGGTTGTTGGCGCTTCCGACACTGTCTCCGACATTCTTGATATCCGCAGCACTCCTTCTTTCTATGTAATCGGGAAAGACGGCAAGATTATAGCAAAAAACATTTCAGTTGATCAAGCAAAGGCATTGGCATTCGAGCAGGAAACTCAAAAATAAGAAATTCAACTTTCGCAAGCGTAAAGTTGAAGTTTAAAAGTTTAATCGCGCAAGCGCAGTTTATGAGTTTATTTGTTTGATGCGAATAAATGAAAACTAAGTCATGTTCGCATCTGATAAACTTTTAAACTTATAAACCCTTAAACTTTAAGTTGAAGCTTGCGAAACTTAAATAAGAAATTGTCGTATGATGAATTCTTTGAAAAAAATATACATCCGCACCACCGGATATTCCTACACCAACATGGGACGCCTTTTTTTGCGACTCTTTGTTGGCATTATGATGATGCAGTTCGGCATCAGACAGTTATCTAATTTTGATGCCGCAAAGGCGATGTTTCCCTCAATACTCGGGATTGATCCGGGAATAATACTGGTTCTTATGATATCCATTGAGATAGGTTGCTCATTGTTTATCATGGCTGGATTCATGACCAGAATCATGACCGTTCCTCCTTTTATCTCCATGATTGTGGCAGAATACTACATTCTGCACGACCTTGTCTCTCAGGCACCATATATGCTGAGCTGGTCGCAACAGGGATATGTGCCGATAATGTTCCTCGGAATCTACTTCTTCATAATGCTTGTAGGTCCGGGAAAAATATCCGTCGATTATTTCCTCTCCCTTCATTTCATCCACACCAATGATCATAGCGAATCCGAACTTGAAGAGGTATGAGAATAGCGGTTTTGATTTCCGGAGGTGTTGACAGCGCGGTCGTTGTCGACACTCTTTTCAAACAGGGGCATGAGTTGCATCTGTTCTATATCCGCATTGGCATGGATAATGGCGAAGGCGATTGCTCGGCAGAAGAGGATATTGAGATGTGCACTCTGATCGCAAAGAAATATAACCTTCCTTTTAAAGTAGTGTCTCTGCATAAGGAGTATTGGGACCATGTAATGGCATACACATTGCGCACGGTCAAGGAGGGGCTTACTCCTCATCCGGATATGATGTGCAATAAACTTATTAAATTCGGCTTCTTTGAAGAGCGATGGGGGAAAGATTTCGACAAAACCGCAACCGGACACTACGCTTCAATCGTGGAGGAAAACGGCAAATATTATCTTGCCACAGCCGCCGACCCGGTAAAAGATCAGACTGATTTCCTTGCCCAGATTTCATACGACCAACTGTCGCATCTTCTTTTCCCCCTTGGTGAGTTGCCGAAATCCGAGGTCAGACGCAGGGCTGCTGAAGCAAAACTGCCGAATGCCTCAAGAAAAGATTCTCAAGGGATCTGTTTCCTTGGCAAAATCGATTATTCCGATTTTATCGAACGTCACCTCGGCACAAAAGAAGGACCAGTAATAGAAATTGAGACCGGTAAAAAAATAGGCACTCATAAAGGATACTGGTTTTATACTATAGGACAGCGCAAGGGGCTCGGACTCAGCGGAGGTCCATGGTATGTTGTAAAAAAGAACATTCGCGACAATGTGATATATGTATCCAATGGGTTCGACACCCGTAAGCAATACGGAAGAGAGGTTCCTGTCGAGGAGATGCATTGGATCACTGAATCTCCATTCGGTGATTCCGACGAAAAAGTTGACATCTCTTTCAAGACACGCCACTCCCCCGAATTTTACTCGGGTTCCATCGAAAGAAAAACTGACGGTTCATATGTTGTAAATTCAGACACAGACATTCAAGGAATAGCACCGGGGCAGTTTGCAATCATTTATACTCCTGACCGCAGGCTATGTCTTGGCTCAGGAATGATCTCTATCCCTGCCAAACCTAAGAAACACCACAGGTCTCCCAACCTGATTCCAAACCTTTAGCTCCCCGGATTCCTTATAATTTGAATTATTTGAAATGGAAAGATATAGATTAGAACTTGTAGGCATCACCTACAATCAGATTGAATCAGGAGTTTATGCCGTGATCCTGCGGCAGGTCGGAGGAAACCGGCGTATACCAATCATAATAGGCTATCCTGAAGCCCAGGCAATTGAATGCAAGCTTCAAGAAGTCGTAACGCCGCGTCCTCTTACCCACGACATGATGATGAATTTTATGGAAGAATTCGGAATCAGATTGAAAGAAATAGAGATTCACCGTCTCCCCTCAGGGGTTTTCGCTGCCGACATGATATTCACAGATGGAACAAACGTCCATACTGTAGATTCCCGATCGTCTGATGCAATAGCCCTGGCGATTCGTGCAGGTGCTCCCATTTATACCTCTGCTGAAGTTCTTGAAGAAGCCGGTTTCGATCCTGAGGAACAGGGAAATCATTCTGAAAGCCATTCTTCAAATGAAAATGCCCCTTCTTCTGAACAGTCACAAGGAATTGCCCCCTCCCAAAAAACAATCGAAGAATTAAAAGCCCTTATGCAACAGGCGGCTGAGAATGAAAATTATGAAGAGGCGGCAAGACTGAAAGCGGAAATTAATACTCTTGAAAATAAAAAGTAAAATTTATTCAAAATAAATAGATTTTTCATAATATTTTTATTAAATTTGCGCTATGCATGTGTTGAGGACACATGCAGGTGAACTTCAACAATGCAATACTCAATAATCTTATGAAGAATCGAAAACAAAGAGTGGAATTGATGGTTGAGCTGATCAAAAACAAGTGTATCGGCAGCCAAGAGGAACTCGCACGTCTTCTCGAAGAGGCGGGATATGTCGTTACGCAGGCAACCCTATCTCGCGACCTCAAGATGCTAAAAACCACAAAGATTCCCACCGACAGAGGAGGATATATGTATATTCTCCCCGACAGCAACTCTTTAAAAGACAAGCTGCTCGCTCGCGGTCAGCTTCCAATGAACGCCAATTATCAGAGCGGGTTTATATCGCTCACATTTTCCAAAAATGTGGCAGTAATAAAAACTCGCAACGGATATGCTGCCGGTCTGGCATACGATATCGACATGAGCAATGCTCCTGAAATTCTTGGCACAATTCCAGGATCCGACACCATTATCGCAATCATGCGCGAAGACGTAAGCCATGAAAAAGCACGTGCAATCTTCTCAAGGTTACTCCCGCTTGATCAGAAAGTGCCTTCTTACTGAGAATCTTGAGTAATCATTCTTATAAACAAATCCAAAATAAATGATTAAAGTAGCTATCGCGGGTGCAGACTCTCCCGAAGCCGGAGAATTGATAAGAATACTGGTTAACCATCCCGAAGTGATAATCACCACACTGTCAGCCCCCGGACTCGAAGGAAGATCGGTGACATCAATTCATCATGGTCTAATCGGAGAATTGAAATTGAATTTCTCCGGTCCCCTGTCAATGACACCGGATTGCTCCGTGATATTCGTATGCGGAAACTCCATGACTGCTGCCGAATTCTCGGCATTGCAACTTGCACGCCCCGACATCAGGACCGTGATTGTTAAAGCAATACCCAATCTTGACATAGAACGGCTCGGAGTGGTGTATGGACTTCCGGAAATAAACCGCAAGCCTCTGGTGCGGGGAACCGTGTCAGCCATAGTGCCCACGCCCTTGGCTTCTGTTATTCTGGTAGCGCTTTACCCCTTATCCCTACATATGCTGCTGAATGATTCCCTGAGAATACGAGTCTCCGCCCCTGCAGACATAATAACTACAGATAAGGGACTTGCAAAAAAAGAAATCACCGACATGCTCTCGCAAACCCAACTCAGCTTCGGTGACAAAATCAATCTGGAGTTTGCCGAATCCGACAGCAACCGTAAGATGAAAGCAGACATCACATTGTCGTGTCCTGTGTCGATAGAGCAGATAAATGAGATATATGAGATGTATGACGATCATAATTTCGCTTTCCCTATATCATCTACTGTGAGCGACATAGAGGTATGCGGCACAAACAAATGTGTGATTTCACTTCATAAGGACGATGACTCAACACTCAGCATTGAGGCTGTTGCGGATCCGCGAATGCGAGGAGGAGCGGGGGAAGCGGTTCATATAATGAACCTCCTTTTCGGTCTCCACGAAAAAACGGGACTCGCCCTCAAAGCCTCAGAATTTTAACCTCTCACCTCTCACTTTTTACCTTTAACCTTTAACCTCTCACCTTTAACCTTTCAATAGCCGTGTCTGTAAACAAAGTCATTCTGCTTGGATATATAGGGTCTGATCCGGAAATCAGATATCCGGAAAAAGACCATCCGGTTGCATTCATGTCTCTTGCAACTAATGAACGTTATGCCAATTCCGCCACTGAAATCACGGAATGGCACTCATTGGTGATGGGCGGCAAGAACGCCGAGTTTGCTGAAAAATACATACGCAAAGGCTCGCGCCTTTACGTAGAAGGTAAACTTCGCACACGTGAATATGAAGACAGAATGAAAATCAGACGTCGCAAAACAGAGATAATTGTGGAGCGTTTCGAACTTCTCGGAAGGAAAAACGAACCTCCTGCTTAAATTTATTTAATTCAACTTTCGCAAGCGGAAAGTTGAAGTTTATAAGTTTAATTGCGCAAGCGCAGTTTAGAAGTTTATATTTGACGCTAACAATGGATTCGTATCAATTTAAACTTTTAAACTTATAAACTCTTAAACTTTAAGTTGAAGCTTGCGAAACTTAAATATATTTAATAATTCATAATTCCACGAAAAACAGAGACACAGCTGACATATCAGCATGTTATCTTAAAAAACTATATTTCGAAATGAGAAAATGGCGCATCGAAGACTCCGCGGAAATATATAACGTTCCCGGCTGGGGTCTTAAATATTTTTCTATCAACGAACAAGGGCATGCGCAGGTCACGCCGAAAGAAGGAGGTCCCTCCATCGACCTCAAAGAGGTGATGGACACTCTGCAGCTTCGCGATGTCGACGCTCCTTTGCTACTACGATTCCCCGACATTCTTGATGACAGAATCCGCAAGATATCCAACTGCTTCCGCAAAGCGGCTGAAGAATACCAGTATGAAGGGAAAAACTTTATCGTATATCCCATTAAGGTGAATCAGATGCGCCCTGTGGTTGAGGAGATTGTCAGCCACGGCAATAAATACAACATCGGTCTTGAAGCCGGTTCAAAGCCGGAGCTCCACGCTGTGCTTGCAGTCAATACCCAGGATAATTCAATCGTGGTCTGCAACGGCTACAAGGATGAGGATTATGTGGAACTTGCTCTTCTTGCCCAGAAAATGGGACGACGAATATTCCTTGTTGTCGAAAAACTCAATGAACTCAAACTCATTGCCGATGTTTCAAAACGCTTGAACATATCACCGAATATCGGCATACGCATAAAGCTCACATCTTCGGGCTCCGGCAAGTGGGAAGAATCGGGAGGTGATGTCAGCAAGTTCGGTCTCAACTCTTCCGAGCTTCTTGACGCTCTGTCTTTCCTAGAGAAAAACAAGATGACGGATTGCCTCAAACTGATACATTTCCATATCGGAAGCCAGATCACAAAAATCCGACGCATCAAAAATGCCCTCCGCGAAGCCATGCAATTCTATGTGCAGCTTTCCCAGATGGGTTTCCACATAGATTTCGTGGATATAGGTGGCGGTCTCGGTGTCGACTATGACGGCACCCGCTCTTCTTCGGGGGAGAATTCAATGAACTATTCCATTCAGGAGTATGTAAATGACTCTGTCTCGGCTCTCGTTGACGTCTGCGTGAAGAATAATCTTCCGCAACCGAACATCATCACGGAAAGCGGTCGCTCGCTTACCGCCCATCATTCGGTGCTGATCATACAGGTACTCGAAACCGCACGACTCCCGATATGGAACGACAATGATGTCCTTGAAGAGGATGCCCATGAACTGGCGGTGGAACTTTACAACATCTGGGATAAAATAGATCCCCAAAGTGTGTTTGAAGACTGGCACGATGCCTTGCAGATTCGTGAGGAGGCGCTTGAACGTTTCAGTCTCGGACTCCTGTCGCTCCGCTCTCGCGCTCAGATCGAAAAACTGTTCTGGTCTGTGGCTCGCGATGTGAGAGACATGACGCGTTCCATGAAGCACCCGCCGGAAGAACTGCGTAAGGTAGCAAGAATGCTTCCTGAAAAATATTTCTGCAATTTCTCCCTCTTCCAGTCGCTTCCCGACTCCTGGGCTATCGATCAGATGTTTCCCATCATGCCGATCACAAGACTCGACGAGAAACCTACTCGCGACTGCACAATCCAGGATGTCACCTGCGATTCGGATGGCAAGATCGCTCACTTCGTTTCGCCCCAAGGCACAGCCTATTCCCTCCCCGTACACGAACTAAGGGGCAACGAACCTTATTATTTAGGTGTCTTCCTTGTTGGCGCATATCAGGAAATCCTCGGCGACCTCCACAATCTTTTCGGCGACACAAACGCCGTGCATATCGCACTCACAAAAGATGGCTACGAGATTGCACAAATAATCGATGGCGAAGCTGTGGCTGACGTGCTTGATTATGTGGAATACAATCCGAAGAAACTTGTCCGCAATCTGGAGGCTTGGGTAACGGCTTCAATGAAGAAGGGCGTAATCACCCCTGAGGAAGGACGCCAGTTCCTCAACAACTACCGCTCCGGTCTCTACGGCATCACCTACCTTGAGCGTGATTAACCTTTAAATAATGTGTAATGTGCAATGTGCAATGTGTAATGCTTGTTACAAATTGCTAATTAATAATTAAACATTAGTCATTAAATTGCAGCGCTATTTTCTGAAGTTATCATATAATGGGAAGCCGTTTCACGGCTGGCAGTCACAACCTAATGCGGTGAGCGTGCAGTCTACAATCGAGACTGCACTCTCTACCGTTTTGCGCTGCGAGACCCCTATCACCGGCGCCGGACGCACAGATACCGGTGTCAATGCCCGCGTGATGTATGCGCATTTCGACTCATCTCCTATCGAAGATAAAAATAGATTTCTCCTTTCTCTGAATCGTCTTTGCGGTCCGGATATCGCTCTGGAAGACCTGATAGCGACACACGATGAGGCGCATGCCAGATTCGACGCAACAGAGAGGGAATACAAGTATTTTGTTACTTTTGAGAAATCCCCGTTCCTCGCTCCTTTCTCCTGGCATTCCCCCTCGCCACTCGATATGGATGCCATGAATGAGGCGGCTGAATTGTTGAAGAAGACAAAAGATTTCACCTCTTTCGCTAAACTTCATTCAGATGCCAAGACAAACATCTGCGATCTGCGTGAGGCACGCTGGGAGATCTGGGAAAACGCTTACGGCACAAACGGTATAGTTTTTACCATCCGTGCCGACAGATTTCTCAGAAATATGGTTAGAGCCGTGGTCGGCACCTTAGTGGATGTAGGCAGAGGAAAACTTTCACCCTCCGCCTTTCAAGACATTATCGATGCCCGCGACAGATGTTCTGCCGGCACTTCAATGCCGCCCCAGGCTCTCTTTTTATGGAATATAAAATACCCTTTTATCCATGAATCCTAAAGATAGAATAGATCAGTTACGCACTGAGATCAACCGGCACAATCACAATTATTATGTGCTGAATTCTCCCGAAATCTCCGATAAGGATTTCGATATGCTTCTCAAAGAACTTGAAGCGCTGGAGAAAGAATATCCCGAATTCTCAGATCCGGATTCTCCGACTCAGCGCGTAGGATCTGACCTTACGAAAGGATTCGAACACGTGATTCACGAGCGTCCGATGATGTCTTTGTCGAATACGTATTCCATTGAAGAAGTCGACGATTGGTTCAACCGCATGAAGAAATCTCTCGAAGGTGAGGATTTCAGCATTGTGGGTGAAATGAAATTTGACGGCACCTCCATATCCATCACTTATCGCAACGGACGACTCGTAAGAGCCGTGACACGCGGTGATGGCACTCAAGGTGACGACGTGACCGCCAACGTGCGCACGATAAGAAGCATTCCTCTCCAATTGCTTCCGGGAGACTGGCCCGAAGAATTTGAAATAAGAGGCGAGATTCTTATGCCGTGGGAAGTGTTCGAAAAACTCAATGCCGAACGCGCCTACAATGAGGAGCCGTTGTTTGCCAATCCGCGCAATGCGGCTTCCGGCACGCTGAAGATGCAGGATCCAAAGGAGGTTGCCCGCAGACATCTTGACGCAAGATTCTATTATCTTCTCAGCGACAATCTCCCGGCTGACAACCATTACGACAACATGCTTGCCGCCGAACACTGGGGATTCAAGGTCTCAAAGGCGATGGCAAAAATGCATACCCTCGAAGATGTTGACAAATACATCGAATATTGGGATGAACACCGAAAAGAACTTCCGGTTGCCACAGACGGTCTTGTCTTTAAGGTGAATTCTTTACGTCAGCAACTGAATCTCGGATTCACGGCGAAATCTCCGCGATGGGCAGTTGCATTCAAATTCAATCCTGAAAGAGCATGCACCCCTCTGCGTTTTGTTTCATTTGAAACGGGGCGAATGGGGATTGTAACCCCTGTGGCGAATCTCGAGCCGGTGCAACTTTCGGGAACAATTGTAAAGCGCGCATCGCTGCATAATGATGACATAATGCAGGAGCTGGACATTCATGACGGCGATTCACTTTATGTGGAAAAAGCGGGAGAGATAATCCCTCAGATCACAGGTGTTGAAAAATCATTGCGACCTGCGGATGCCAAGAAAATCACATTCGTGAGGAATTGTCCGGTCTGCGGCACCCCTCTCCAGCGAATATTTGGAGAAGCGGCATGGTGCTGCCCAAACAAATACGGATGTCGCCCTCAGATCACAGGAAGGATAGAGCATTTCTGCGCTCGGCGCATGATGAACATCGACGGCATCGGAGAAGAGACCGCCGAACTTCTCTATGACAACGGACTCGTAGAGAATATCGGTGAAATCTATGACCTTACGGTCGAAAAACTTTCCGGTCTTGACCGCATCGGAGAAAAAACGGCACGTCGAATCATACAAGGTATTGAAGATTCCAAATCTGTGCCATTCGAACGTGTGATATATGCCCTCTCCATCCCGAATGTCGGTGAGACTACTGCAAAACGTCTTGCGCGCGCTGTCGTTAGCATGGAGAACATGCAGGCTATGGAACTTGAACAACTCAGCTCCATACCGGACATCGGTCCGATAATCGCGAAAAACATCTATGACTTCCTGCGCGAACCGATAAACATGGAGAATATCTCGCGTCTCACGGCAGCGGGAGTTCAGATGAAAGTTGACGAAGAAAAGCTCAAACCCTCCGGCACAAGTCTCGAAGGGAAGACAATAGTAATCTCCGGCACCTTTGCCCACCACAGCCGCGATGAGTATAAAGAAATCATCATGCGGGAAGGGGGTAAGAATGCCGGCAGCATTTCAAAGAAAACCTCATTCGTTCTCGCCGGAGAGAACATGGGACCGGCAAAACTCGAAAAATGCCGCCAACTCGGCATCCCCATCCTCTCCGAAGATGAATTCCTCTCCCTCATCACCTCCCCCCTCTAACCTCTCCCCTCTCCCCTTCAACCTTTACCCTCTCCCCTTCAACCTTTACCCTCTCCCCTTTAACCTTTAACCTTCAAACAAAAAAGATGCTCATATCTCCTTCTTTATTGGCAGCGGATTTCACCAATCTCGCAAAAGACATAGAGATGATAAACAATTCTCAGGCTGATCTACTTCATCTCGACGTAATGGACGGCGTGTTTGTGCCCAACATCTCATTTGGTTTTCCTGTGATGGAAGCCGTTGCAAAGATCTGCAAGAAACCACTTGACGTGCATTTGATGATTGTAGAGCCTGAGAAATGGATCTCTCAGGTGCGCGATCTGGGAGCTGAGATCATGAATGTGCATCAGGAATCCTGTTTTCATCTTTACAGCACAGTCTACCACATCCATGAAGCCGGAATGAAAGCCGGAGTAACATTATGTCCAGCCACACCCGTGTCAGTACTGGAAGATATAATCGGGGATCTTGATATGGTTCTTCTCATGTCGGTAGAGCCCGGATTTGGAGGGCAACCATTCATTCCGCACACCATCGAGAAAGTAAAACAACTGAAAGACTTGATTGCAAGAACAGGGTCAAAGGCACTGATAGAGATTGACGGTGGTGTCAACGAAAAGACCGGCAAATCACTCGCTGAAGCGGGAGCCGACATCCTCGTCGCCGGCAGCTACGTCTTCAAAGCCCCCTCCCCCGCCTCCGCCATCGCCACCCTCAAATCCCTTTGAGGAATAAAAATGTGTACTCTGAACCTCAAGTCTTAGTTCAATAAATGCTATTGAGAGATAAGTATCTGAGAACGATTAAACAGATCTGAGAATTAGTTGGTCTGGAAATCTCACGATTTGCCTACGTTTGTATTGTAAATCAATATGGAAGATATATCAAAAATAAAATATTACCTCTACATAGATGAGTGCGGAGACCAGAACCTTGAGAACTTCAACCCTGATTTTCCTATTTTTACTCTTTGTGGCGTTTTGGTTTCACGCCAAAATAAAAAGGAATTAGAGGCTTCCTTTATATCTCTTAAAAAGGAATTTTGGGGCGATGAGAACGTAATAATACATTCACGCGATATTAGACGATGTAAGAAAAAATTTATAAACCTTCTGGATTTAGAAGTGAAACAGCGGTTTTATAATCGCATAAATGAAATTCTTAAACATAACGAAGCATATGTAATAGTTGCTTGCTCAATATTAAAAGAACCTTTTATCCGATTATTCAGTAATACAGAAGATGTGTACGGATTATCGTTATCATATCTATTAGAGCGGAGCATATTTTGTATAGATGATTGTGTAGCTGATAATGAAAAAGAAGCAGTAATAAATGTTATCTTTGAAAAGCGTGGGAAAATAGAAGATAGAAATCTGACCCAATTTTATAATAGGCTTCGTGTAATCGGCACCAAATGGGTAACACCTGAACGGCTATGTAAAAGAATCGGATCATTTACAGCCCGCTCAAAGAAAGACAATTTGATTGGATTACAGATCGCAGACCTTATAGCCTATCCGATAGCACGTAAAGTGCTGTCTCCGCAAAGTGTCAACCCTGCATTTGATATTATTGAACCAAGCATTTATTCAAGTAAAGGGATAATGCTTGGATTCAAAATTATACCACATTAAAATAAAAAAAGAGCAACCTTACGGTAGCTCTTTCCCATCTGCGCCTGCAGATGCCTAAAATCGTTGCTTTCGCACTCGAAGTATTTCTTTTATATGGGGGAAACTTGACCCCATTAGGTAATGCAAAGTTAGCGATAATTTCATTACCTTCAAAATTACAACGGGATTTTTTATTAAAAAGTTTGTTAATCAAACAAAAAGCAGATATTAATTGACTTTTTATATCATTTATACGAAGAAATCTCTTCTCTTGTCACAACCCCTCCGTCCCTCATCGATTTTAGGAAATCAAGAAATAATATGATAGATCATTTCAATATTTCAGTTGTATAGTTTTTGTTAAACAAAATTTATTCATTATTTTTGCAGTGCTAAACCATCTCGCAGAGGTCCGGTGGGCAATGTGGGAGGGTTGGCAGACATAATAGTAATATAGCGTATACACAACGCTCTTTCTTGACGGTTTGAAATCTGGTAAATTTCAATATACATCCATAACCCTTCTGATTATCAACAATACCTATAGATCGCAGTGTACTAATAGTGTACTTTGGGAGAAGCTGGCGGCAAGCCGTAGCAAATGAATTTGAAATAATTGTCATCCGTTATAGATTTTAAACTGCGCCGATTTGCGCCTTTTATCCTCCTTATCTTCATTTTTAGACACCTCCCACTTCAGACAAAGAATTTATGTTATGATTGAAAGGATAAATCGAATAAAAGTAGTTTTAGCAGAAAAACAAAAGACTAATAAATGGCTGGCAACAGAATTGGGCATTAACCCTTCTACTGTCTCCAAATGGTGTACTAATTCATCGCAACCGGATATAGCCCTATTGGTAAAGATTGCTAAATTACTTGAAGTTGAATTGGACGAATTGCTTGACAAAAATTTCGTTGAATCTATCTGACTATTATGGCAAGGAAAGCAAAAGCTAAGGAAACGACCAAAACGATTGAGCAGATTCTTTGGGATTCTGCAAATGAGTTGCGTGGCAATCTTGATGCTGCCGAATATAAGTCGGTGGTGCTTGGTTTGGTATTCCTTAAATATATAAATGACTGTTTTAAGACCAAATACGATGAACTTGTTGCCGAGGGTGAGGGCTTTGAAGAGGATGCTGACGAATACATCGGCGACGGAATTTTCTTTGTTCCCACTGATGCCCGCTGGGATAAAATAGTCAAGGATTCGCTTACTGCCGAGATTGGCGTGACAGTTGATAAGGCGATGGAGGCTCTGGAGCGTGAAAACAAGCAGCTCAAAGGTATTCTGCCCAAGAATTACGCCCGCCCTGAACTTGACAAACGCCGTCTGGGAAACGTAGTCGACATATTCGAAAATAATCTGCATTTCACCGGAGCTGAGGCGCGAGATGTTCTCGGTCGCGTGTATGAATACTTCCTCGGCGAGTTTGCCCGCGAAGAGGGGAAAAAGGGTGGCGAGTTCTATACACCCGAGTGCGTGGTCCGTACCATTGTAGAGGTCATTCAGCCATACAAGGGTAAGATTTTCGACCCTGCGTGCGGTTCGGGCGGTATGTTCGTTCAGTCATCCAAATTTATCGAGCGTCATCGGGGCAACATCAATCAGATATCAGTCTACGGACAGGAGCTTAACTCCAACACATGGCGACTGGCACAGATGAACCTTGCCATTCGCGGCATCGAGGCCAACTTCGGCTCATCTTACGCTGACTCCTTCCACGATGACAAGCATCCCTTCCTCAAAGCCGATTTCGTGATGGCAAATCCGCCATTCAACATATCGAAATGGGGCGGCGACCAACTCAAGGATGACCCTCGTTGGGTGTATGGTATGCCACCCGAAGGGAATGCCAACTTCGCATGGATGCAGCACATGCTTTATCACCTTGCCGACACCGGACGCATCGGTCTTGTGCTTGCAAACGGTTCGCTCTCGTCCGAGCAGGGGGGCGAAGGCGAAATCCGCAAGAATATCATCAATGCCGACCTTGTGGAGGGTATCGTGGCGATGCCTAGCCAACTCTTCTACAACGTGCAGATACCCTGCTGTCTGTGGTTCCTCACCAAGAAGAAATCGCAGCCCGGCAAGACGCTCTTCATCGATGCCCGCAACATGGGCTATATGAAAGACCGCACCCACCGCGAACTCGACCCCGCGAACGACATAAAGAAGATAGCAGACACATTCGAGGCATTCCGCCGCGGCGAGAACGTTGAAGAAAAAGGCTTTGCAGCAGTAGCCACCACAGCCGACATAGAAAAGGAAGGCTTCGTGCTCACCCCCGGACGCTATGTCGGAGTAACCGACGTAGAGGACGATGGCGAGCCCTTCGACGAAAAAGTAGCGCGCCTTACCTCCGAACTCAGCGAACTCTTCGCCAAGTCCGCCGCTAAAGAAGCCGAAATCCGCAAACAACTCGCCTCCATCGGTATAAAACTCTGAAAATATGGATATAGTAGTTTTAGTATGTTCGATAATCGCTGCTGTAACAGGAGTCGCATCTTTAATTGTCGCAATCCTTACACGACATGATAGCAAACGTAGTCTCTTAAAGCAGATTGAAAAGAAGGAGCACAAGATTAATAAAATTGAAAATCAACTTTTTCTGCAAAGAAGATCTAATTTTGGGGGCTGGGGCGATGGCGAGTTAAAGATGAAACAAGACAAACTACAGTCAGAGGTCGATTACCTTAAAAAACTTCTTTGATATGAGTGAGTGGAAAGAATATACCATAGAAGATATATGTGAACAAATATTTGCTGGAGGTGATGCTGCAAAATATCGGACAACAAAATACCAAACGTCGTTGTATAATATCCCGGTATATGCAAATTCTACTGAAGATGATGGATTGTACGGCTATTGTGATAAAGCAGTTGTTTCATCACCTGCTGTTACTATTGCAGCAAGAGGAGCAGGTATCGGATTCGTGGCTTTCAGAAATAAGCCATTTGTTCCAATTGTAAGATTGATTACATTGATAACAAACAATTCAGTAGATACTAAATTCCTTTATTATTATCTTAAAAACAGAAGATTATCAGGAGATGGTTCTGCAATCCCTCAAATTACTGTACCTATGGTAAAAAAAGAGACTGTTATAGTACCCATCTTAGAAGAACAGAAACGTATAGTTAATATTCTTTCCTCTCTTGATGAAAAGATTGAGACCAACCGCAAGATAAATGCGCGGTTGGAGGAATTGGCACAGGCTCTCTTCAAGTCATGGTTCATCGACTTCGAACCTTTCGGCGGTAAAATGCCTGCAGACTGGGAAACTTGCACTCTTGGCGACTTAACAGTTGAATGCAAAAATAGGGTAAGGAATAGAGAGGATGTGAAGGTACTATCCCCAATATCATCTGGGGAATTAGTGCTTTCGGATGAATATTTCTCAAAGCAAGTTTATAGCAAGGAATTGTCCAAATACATAATTGTTGCCCCCAACGCATTCGCATATAATCCAGCACGTGTCAACATTGGTTCTATTGGGAAAAACAATTTTAAATTTGATGGCTGTGTTAGTCCTGTGTATGTAGTCTTTAGAGCGATAGACGGATATGAAGAATTCATAAATCAATTTATTAAAACAAAGCTCTTTAAGGATGAAGTTTTGCTCCGCGCTATAGGAGGAGTAAGGCAAACTCTTAATTACCACGATTTTTCATTGATAGAATTTAACAAGCCGAATATAGATGTAGTGACACATTATACGAATATAGTTAATCCACTTTATATTAAGATGGGGGCTCTTAATACAGAATCTGCTCGGTTGGCGGCGCTTCGCGACACCCTCCTCCCAAAACTGATGTCGGGCGAAATTAAACCGGAATGAGCTATGACCAATACCTATCACTATACCGAAGACTCTTACGAGCAGACAATACTAGACCTGTTCAACGAAATGGGCTATGAGGTGGTACATGGGCCTGACGTTGACTCCGAAACTGGTCGAGACCTCACCGATGCCACCATTCCGGGCAAGCTGCGGGAGGCGATGCTACGCATCAACGGGGCAGACAAGACGGCAGCCGTTGACGAGGCAGTCCGCAAAATCCATGAGCTGTTCTCACAACCGCTTGTTCCCGCCAATGTGCAGATGACCGACTGGCTGCAAAACGGCCTTGACGTGACGTTCAAGACCGGCGAAGGGACTCTTCGTAGCGACCATGTGAGGATTCTCGACATTGACAATCTTGCAAACAACAGTTTTCAGGTTGTCAACCAATGGACTGTGGTAAACGGACAGGCTAAGAAAAGAGCCGACATAGTGGTATTTGTAAATGGTTTGCCAATCTCGGTGATAGAGCTGAAATCGCCAAGCCGCGAAGTGACCAATTCCGAGGAAGCCTATCTGCAGCTGCAGAATTATATGCGGCAGGTGCCGCAACTGTTTGCCGCCGTTCAAATGCTCATAATCAGCGACATGGCAGACACACAGGTCGGCACAATCACGGCACCACTCGACCGCTTTATGGAGTGGAAAACCACCGACGGCTCATATGAAAGCACTGCGATTGCCGACTTTCAGACGTTCTTCGAGGGAATATTCGACAAATGTCGTCTTATCGACCTTATCGCGGACTTCTCGCTGTCGATGGGCAGCGATACGAAGAAAGCGCGAATACTTGCCGGATATCATCAGTATTTCGCCGTGAAGAAAGCGATGCGATGCACTCGGGATGCACTTGGTCGCAAGGATGGCAAAATCGGTGTGTTCTGGCACACGCAAGGGAGCGGTAAGAGTCTGTCGATGGTATTCTATGCGCATCAGCTTCTAAAAAACCTGCTGAGCGCGACAATCCTTGTGCTCACTGACCGCCTTGACCTCAACGACCAGCTGCACTCCACATTTGCCGCCTGCAGCGACTATCTCCGCCAAACTCCGGTCAAGGCAACAGACGGCGACCATCTCTACGAGCTGTTGGAAAAGCGAAAGAACCACGGCATAATCTTCGCTAACATCCAAAAGTTCAAAGACCGCAAGGAGCCAATAACTATGAGGTCAGATGTCATAGTGATGAGTGATGAAGCTCACCGATCGCAGAGCAACGTCAAGACCAAAGTCGATACGGCGACCGGCGAAATAAAAATGGGCTTTGCCGCCATAGTGCGCAAACTGCTACCCAACGCGGCATTCATCGGTTTTACAGGCACTCCCATCGAAGCCGACGACAACGATACCCGCGAAGTATTCGGCAACTATATCGACATCTACGACATGACCCAAGCCGTGGAAGACGGTGCCACTGTGCCGGTCTACTACGAGAGCCGCCTGATACAGCTCAACCTCGACGAGGAAACACTCAGACTGCTCGACCGGGAATATGACAAACTCGCCGAGGAAGGCGCCGAGGAAGAGGATATCAAACGCTCCAAGCAGGAGAACGCGCAGCTACACGCCCTTTTACATGCTCCGGAGACCATTGACACGCTCTGCCGTGACATAATAGACCATTATGAAGCCAACCGTCAGAATCACCTGACCGGCAAGGCTATGATCGTTGCGCTCGACCGTGCGACAGGCATTGAGATTTACAAACGTCTGGTGGAACTGCGTCCGCAATGGAAAGATATTATAGGGGTGGTTATGACACAAGGCAACCAAGACCCTGCGGAGTGGAACGACATCATCGGTTCGGCGGCTCACAAGCAGGAACTTGCGCGTCGGTTCAAAGACAACGACTCGGCAATGAAGATTGCAATTGTGGTGGATATGTGGCTCACCGGATTTGATGTGCCGAGCCTCGCCACGATGTATGTCTACAAGCCGATGAAAGGCCATAACCTGATGCAGGCCATAGCTCGCGTAAACCGCGTATTCCCTGAAAAGAGCGGCGGTTTGGTAGTTGATTACATCGGTATAGCCCAAGCTCTGAAGAAGGCTATGCACGACTACACTAACCGCGACAAGAAACGTTTCGGTGACCCTGACATAAAGAAAACTGCATATCAGGAATTTATTGTCTCTATTGCCCGTTGCCGCGAGTGCTTGAACGGTTACGACTACTCCGGTTTTGCGACGTGTTCCAATCTTCAGCGTGCAAATCTTATCAAAGGTGGCGTCAACGTACTGCTCGACCCCAACAATATAGTCAGCAATCTTTGCGATGACAACGTCACAAAATATGATGCTGCCCGGAAAGTTTTTATCGATGAAAGCAAACGTCTTGTTCAGGCAACTACATTATGTCGCAGTCTGCTCTCTCCGGCTGAGAAATTCGAGGAAGCATATTTTGAGGCAGTGCGCACGCTTTTGGTTCGCCTGACATCAAATAAGAAAATCACCCGCAAAATCATTGATGAGAGAATCACTAATCTTTTGAAGGTTGCGGTAAAGGCTGACGGTGTTGTCGAAATCCTTAACACCCAAGGCACCGAGTTCAATCTCTTTGATGAAAAATTCCTCAAAGAGATTGCCGAGATGAAAGAGAAGAACTTGGCACTTGAACTGCTGAAACGGCTGCTTGAACAGCATATCCACAAACACGCCAAAAAGAATATGACGCAGGCCGACAAGTTCAGCGAAATGCTTGATGCCCGTCTTGCAGAGTATCTTCGCGGACTGATCAGCAATGAGGAAGTGATACAGGAGCTGCTCAAAATTGCACAGGAGCTGAAAGCCCATGCCGAACAAGCCTCTGAATTAGGATTGACCGAAGAAGAGCAGGCGTTCTACGATGCCCTTACCCGCCCTCAGGCAGTGAAAGACTTCTATGAGAACGACACGCTTGTTGCTATGGCAAAAGAACTTACCGAAGCCCTTCGCAACAGCAAGACCATCGACTGGCGACAAAAAGAATCCGCCCGTGCCAACATGCGCCGCATGGTCAAGCGACTCCTCAAAAAGTATAAATATCCACCTGAAGAGCAGGAAAAAGCCCTTGAAACCGTCATCAAACAGTGCGAACTCTATGCGGATAGTGACAATTACGATTCACCTATGCATGGTTTCAAACCATATGAGATAAATAATACCGATTATAGCATAGCAGCAGAACCTTAAAACTGCCATTTATGAATACTATTACACCATCTAAGGAACAAAGCAAACGTTCTGCAGCTGATATTTATGCAGCCTTTGAATATCAATGGAATTATTTTGTATTTACGCTTTTAAATGAAATTGATGACACGTCAACTGTTAGCTTTGAACTACATGATGATGTTGATACGCAGACAGGTGAAGTAATAACGTTTTATCAAATCAAACATAGTGTTCAAAACAACGCAAGTGGGAAGACCATTAATTTGTCTGATCGCGATTCTGATTTGTGGAAGACTCTGTCTAATTGGATGAAGTTCATTGATGACCAGCCTGAGATTTTGCCTAATGCCAGTTTTATATTAGTGACAAATAAAAATATATCTGATAATAAGTTTGTAAAAGCACTTACAGATTACCAAAATAGTCATAATCTCGATGACTTCAAATCTACGATTGAGGAGATAAAGAATTCGGAAAAGAAAAGTGCTGATAAATTGAAGGACAAGCCTGAAGAATCTAAAGATGAACCCAAGACAAAAAGAATAGATGTTTCTAAAATCATCTCAGATTTATTAAGCTATCCCAATTTGGATATATTTTGTGGGAGAATTACCTTTTCAAAAACAGAAGACATCCTTAAAGAGGCGATTAAGAAACGAATGAAGAATCGTTTTGGATTAAATGAACACCGGATTGATTGGGTTTATGGTCAAATTATGACATCGCTGAAAGATGATGCCATAGAACGGATAGAAAATCGTAAACCAGTATCATATACAGGTGGAGTATTTACTGAAAAATATCAGAGCATACTTGATATTGGACGTAAAAAGATTCATTTTCGCTCGGATTACTTCATTACGGATTTTAAAGGGGACCCGAATGACCTATTGTTTATGAAACAACTCTTTGAAATTGGAGATACTGACAAAAAAGACATCGATCGTGTAACAGAACTTACTGTCTGTTGGTTTAGGTTCAATAACAACTTTCACGAACATTGGAATAATAATGTCTTGACTCAGGATGATGTCAACAAATTGACTCAAAACGTATATTCAAGATGGCGAACATATCATCGGTCCAAACATAGACTATTACCACAAAATTGCACTGAGAAGGATTTGTGTAATGCTGGATGTGAGACTGTTGATGAAATGAGAAAAGAACAGTTCTCATTAGCTGGAACCAATTTAGAACAGTCGGATAGCGAAGGTTGTATATACTATTATTCCAACTCTTCAACTGACGTAGTCCCTGAGTTACCACTGATTGGATGGCATCGTGATTGGGAAAGTAAATTCAAGAAGTCATGAACAGAGTTTATAATAATGAAGCCATACTAATGGGCTGTATAGTTCATCTTCTCAAGAACGAGATGATGGATATAGCAAAGTTATACCTTTATACTACGCTTCTTGTTGATATACAATTATACTCTTTCATAAAGAAATCAGATAGCTTTAATCAATTATGCACGTTGATTAAGAATCAAGGACTAATATCACGTAAGTTAGATTCCTTTGGCCCTTATTTTCTTAATGCAACAGTAATTTTAAAACAAAATAAATTCATCATGATTTCCGATGGGAATCTTAGGCTTGGGAGTTCTGCATTCCCCGAAGGAAACCTAAGATCAAGGAGGCTTGATAGAATAATGAAAATTTCTGAACACCTTCTAAAACTTTGTTCAGGAATATCAACGAAAGAATTGTACCACAATTTGAATATTCAATTATGAATCTATATATAGCAAGCATTAAGATGTGGTTTAAGGGTTTTCGTGAGGATTCCCAGAAAACTGTGACATATTACTTTGAGCGAGATAAAATCAATGTAATTACCGGCGACTCTTCCACTGGAAAGTCTTCCCTACTTAACATTATAGATTATCTTCTCCTATCAGATAATCCAACGATTGTTGAGAACGTCATTAATGAAAATGTTGAATTCTACGGAATGAATATTTTTATTAATGGAAATAGTTATGTGCTTATCCGAAAGGCTCCACAAATGGGCATAGGGTCACAAGATGTCTATTTTGAAAGAACTGATGGTTACCCAGAACCATATAGAAAGACACATAATGTTGGTGAATTAAATGCTGCCTTTAACAGTATTTTCGGGATTCCAGAACATATGCAAAAAATCGGTCGCACGAATTCCACTCTTACTTTCAGGCATTTTTTGCCTTTTAACTATCTGACCGAGGATATCATATCGTCAGCAAATGTCTATTTCGATATTCCTTTCTTTATTTCAAGAAGTTATGATGTATTCCTTGATTTTGCCTTGGAATATGTCAACGGCATTAAATGCTTTGATGAGAAGGGAATTACCGCTGAAGTTGAAACGACAAAAAAAGAGTTAATCAAATATCAACAGAAACATCTTAAGAATCAAGAAGAGGTCAGGAAGTATAAGGAAGAGTTAGGAAAAATATTTGATGAAGCTGTAGGACTTAACCTAATTCCTGTTGATAGTTTATTTCTTCAAGAAGATGCAAATGAAATGTTGAAATACGTTCAACGTTCCATATCTGCGTATGACAAACTGATAAAAGATGAAGAGGATACCAATAAACTTGGGAATCTCAGAAAAAAGAAGGATGACTTACTAAATAAAATAAACACATATCGTTCTCTGATGGGGGAAATGGATAGGCAGAAATCTCTTGGATCAAGAGTTGAGGATAGTCTACGTCCTATCTCTTACATCCGTGAACATATAGATGAAGTAATTAGTTCCCCAGATACATTAGAACTACTTGATGAGTTAGAAAATCAGCTTCAGCAAATAAAAAGAGTCAAGCAAAATCCCCCTGTGCTCCCGTCTGATTATATTAGACGATATGAAGAGCTCAAACAAGAGCTGAAAGAGTGTAATAACGAATTAACTCGACTATTGGCACTTCGTAAAACGATAGGTGATCCTGTTTGGCTAAATAGAGCCTTAAGGATAAAATATAGACTTAAGGACTTAAAGAGTCCGGCTGTTGACACCTATCAATTTGCGGTCGAACAAGAAAAAGTTTCTAAAATTGAATCATTAGAAACGAGATTAAAACAAATTCATCTTTTACCTCATGATATAAAAGACGAGTTGAGCAAATATATAAATCAGTACTTCCATTCCAAGAATGGGATGGTGGGTTCTTATCCGGGCACCTCCATGGTTTACGATGATTCGGAACGAAGAATATCTCTTTTGAAAGAAGGAGCTGAATTTCCCGTTAGAAATATAGGAAGCAAGTCTAACTATATGTTCCTTCACCTCTGTTTTTTCTTAGGCCTTCATAAATCGATATTGAAAAATAAGGCACAACAAGTTGGATCATTTTTATTTATCGACCAACCAAGCATACCTTACTATGCAGATAAGGGTACACTAGACAATGATGACAAGAAACAACTCACAAAGGCATTTTGCCTTCTGAATGATTTCATGAAGGAAATTGTTCTTGATGAAGAGGGACATTTTCAGATAATTCTCATCGAGCATGCTGACGAATCTTATTGGAAAAACTTGGTGTTTTTCCATACTGTAGCAAAATTCTCAAAATCTGAAAATGGAGGTTTAATCCCTAAAAATATTTACGAATAATGAGTGTAATAAAATTGGGAACACCCACTATTGCCACTGTTCAAAAGGTCGGCAATAAATTAAACGAAGAAGGAATCGCCTTTGCTTCTAAGGCTGATGATATTACATTGGCATCGGAGTTCATATCCGCTCTGATAAAAAACACCTTCAAATTCGATGTGTTTAGTAGACTATATGCAATTGATGACTTAGACTCCAATAATGTCTATCGATTTGCACGAAATATATTTTCTAATAAAGAATGCTTTGTTTCGCAGTCAAATAACCTTGCACGACATTTATATGACCAAAGTATTCATCCAAATATAATTAATGGGGAATTCTATGTAATATATATTGAAGATTGCTGTGTAAATGGACAAAACGCGGATGCTCTTTTATTGCTTAAGACAGAGATAAAAGACCGTTTTCTGACAGTCACATACGAGAATGGCGAATATTCTATTAAACCTCAATTTGGATTGAGCACTAAACATATAGACAAAGGATGTCTTATTTTTAACATTGAGAAAGATAATGGATATCTGCTTTCAATAGTTGAAAATTCTTCAATACGGCAAGATGGTCGATATTGGACACAAAATTTCCTTTATGCGAAGGAAATAATTTCTGACTTTCAACATACTGAGAATGTTGCAAATTTCTGTGCCGCGTTAGTCCAAAAGGTTATTGAAATTAATCCAAAAAGAGCTTTGGATTTGGCTAAAGCATCTCGTTCTATAACCCAACGTTTACAAGAAAACGGAAGTGAAATCAATACCACCGATCTCATATCTTCACTGGCGTTAGATGAAGATACAACTTCCGTATTATCTCAATTTCGACATGACTATGAAGAAAAAGTAGGTAAAATCCCCGATAAATTTGTTTGCAATCAAAGTGCTCTAAAACGGAAAGCCATAACAAAATCAAATGTCTTAAGAGTCGGCTCAAGATTTGAGGTTAAAATTTTGGATCCATCGGCTGAAATAGACCAAGGATACGATGATGAAAAAGGTAGAAGCTTTTTAAAATTATACTTTTGATACACCATGACGATTGACGATATAAAGGCACTGATTGCTTCGGATGAGTCGCGGACTCTGGAGCTGAAGAAGACTACCGGCGAACTGAAAGACGGTATGCACTCGGCGTGTGCATTTCTCAACACAGAAGGTGGGTGGCTGATTTTCGGAATTGCACCAAAGTCGCTTAAAATATTAGGACAGGAAGTTACAGACTCTACACAGCAAGAGATAGCCAAAGCTATCACCGGATTGGAGCCCGCTGTCGATGTGAAGATTCATTATGTTGATGTGCCCGACCGTCCGGGGAATAAAGTGATTGCCATGCACTTTGACGGCTGGGTATGGGGAGAACGACCACATACCTTCCACGGATGCCCTTATTATAAAGTAGAAAGCACAACGAAGGTAATGCCGCACGAAATGTACGATGAACGAATCCGGGCGCATCAGCCTCAGATGTATGCGTGGGAGCGTCAGATGGCAGATGGTGTTATGCTTGCCGACTTGAACGAGAAGCATATCAGAGGGTGCATCCGGCTTGGCGTTGAGGGCGGTAGAATCCCTGCAAGCGCAATGAGTGCGCCTATAGACGACACATTGGCGAAATGGAATTTGCTGAAAAATGGGAATCCGACCAATGGAGCGGTGATGCTTTTCTCTAACAATATCGAAGAGTATCCGCAGTTTCGGCTTCGGATGGCACGATTCTTGGGTAACGATAAGAATGAGTTTATCGACAACCAACGTGCAGAGGGCAATTTTTTTGATTTGCTTGACGCTGGCATGGCTTTCTTCTTCAAGCATCTCAATCTTAGCGGGAAAATCACCAACCATAGCCTCCAGCGCGAAGAACGGCTTGAAGTGCCGTATCACGCATTACGTGAGGCATTGATCAATAGTCTATGCCATCGTCAATGGGAGAAACATAATTTGACAGGAAGTATTGCTATCTACGATGACCGCATCGAGATTGCAAATCCCGGCATATTCCCTCCTCAAATCTCACCCGAATCCATCAAGGAGCCGCATGAG
>CAJUDL010000029.1 GCA_910585285.1 uncultured Muribaculaceae bacterium | reverse complement strand
TACGACCTTTGGGTTATGAGCCCAACGAGCTACCACTGCTCCACCCCGCGGTGTTATTTACGGGTGCAAAGTTAATACTATTTTTTTGACCGTGCAAATATTTTGGTCAAAAAATCTTTAAAATTATGTTAAATGACATGTTTTTATATTTTTTTGTAATATTCTTTAAAATTGAATGACGATATGTAGATGAGAATTGAAGAAAAATTGTTAAATTTGCTCAATAATCCCAAGTATGTGCAATTTTACGGTAGAATGGTGAAGAAAACTCGTGAAAAATTTATAGAGGTTGCTCGTCAACTTTTTGCCCGCAAAGGTGTGGAAAACACAACGATGAATGATATCGCTTCCGCATCTGATAAAGGCAGACGCACGATTTATACCTATTTCAAAAGCAAACGCGAGATATTCAATGCTGTGATTGACAATGAATCGGAGCAACTTCTTGCCAAACTTCGTTTCATAGTTGCTAAGCCAATATCGCCTGAAGAGAAGCTTCAGGAGTATGTAGGATGTCGTCTTCAGACAATGCGAGAGATTGTTTCCCGCAACGGATCGTTGCGTGCCGGTTTCTTCCGAGATGTCAGAAAAGTTGACAGGGCACGCGCCATAATCACCAGAAAGGAAGCAACCCTTCTGATGGAGATTCTGCACGAAGGAATTGAATCTGGTGATTTCAGAATCAGAAATGTCAAGGAATGCGCATTGGTTATTGTCAATGCAATTCATGGTCTTGATGTGCCATACATTCGCGACAGTCTTTCGCAATATGGACTTGGCGACGAGCGTATAAAGGGAGTGATAGCGGATTTAATACTTAAGGGTATTATGGTGAGGTAAAAATCAATATTTAAAATTAGATTAGATCAGATCATATGTATATTAACTCAATGGGCATATACGTTCCGCAGGGGCGGGTTTCAAACGAACATTTTTATAGTGTGAACGGTTTGACACCCGAATGGATAGAACAGCGGACAGGTATAAAGTCTCGTTCGAAGGCAGCTCCGGATGAGAATGTGGATACGATGGCAATGTCGGCTGTTGAAGATGCGGTGAGAACACTTCCCTATGATGTGAAAAGTGTTGGATTGGTTGTAGCTGCCCATTACTGTGCTTATGACACTGTGGCGACGGTAGCTCATAAGGTACAAAGGTATTTCTGCATTCACGGGGCTAAGGCGGTCTATGCGTCTTCTGCGTGCTCATCATTTATCAATGGATTGGAGATAATAGAGGGGTATTTCGCGATGGGGAAGGCAGATAAGGCTCTTTTGATTTGCAGCGAACAGAATACCTATTATTCTAATGAATCTGACCCGAAGAGTGGACATTTATGGGGAGATGCAGCAGTCGCTTATTTTGTTTCCAAAGAGCGTCAAAGTGACAAGGATATAAAGATCCTTGACATATATACCGAAGGACTTGGGGATCTTGGCAAGGGTCCGGGAGGAGTGTGTCTGCGCCCGAAAGAGGACGGAATCACAATGCCCGACGGCAGGGATGTCTTTATTCATGCATGCCGTTATATGATCCATGCTCTCAACAACTCGTTAAAAAATGCCGGTCTTGAGCATCAGGACATATCCAGGTTTATTTGTCATCAGGCAAACAAGCGAATCGTAGCACAGGTCGCACACCAGCTTGATCTTGGTATGGATCGATTCATTAACAATATTGAGGAACTTGGCAACACTGGTTCGGCATCCGCACCTCTGGTGCTCGCGCAGAATATAAATGAAATAAAGAGCGGGGAGAAAGTGGCTTTGATGGTATTTGGTGGAGGCTATTCATGTGGCTGCTTTATTGTGGAGAAATAGAAATAATAAACATATAAAGAATTGACCCAAAATAACAACAACAATATTTATGAAACTTCTTGAAGGAAAGACGGCGATCGTAACAGGCGCTGCAAGAGGAATAGGCAAAGAAATTGCCTTGAAGTATGCATCAGAAGGATGTAACATCGCATTTACAGATCTCGTTATTGACGAGAATGGAAAGAAGACGGAAGAAGAAATTGCCGCTTATGGCGTGAAATGTAAAGGATATGCTTCAAATGCTGCGGATTTTGCAGCTACAGAGAAGACTGTAGAGGAAATCAAGGCTGATTTCGGCCGTATCGATATTCTCGTGAATAATGCCGGTATCACAAAAGACGGGCTTATGCTCCGCATGACCGAGCAGCAGTGGGATGCCGTGATTGCAGTCAATCTGAAATCCGCATTCAATTATATCCATGCTGTTCTTCCCATCATGATGCGTCAGAAATCCGGTTCAATCATCAACATGGCATCGGTTGTGGGTGTCCATGGTAATGCAGGACAGTCTAACTACGCTGCTTCAAAGGCGGGTCTCATTGCATTGGCTAAGAGTATAGCCCAGGAGGTCGGTTCCCGTGGCATCCGCGCTAACGCAATCGCTCCCGGATTTATCGAGACTGCCATGACTGAGGCTCTTCCCGCAGAGGTTCGCGAGGAATGGTGTAAGAAAATTCCATTGCGTCGCGGCGGAAAAGTGGAGGACATCGCAAATGTGGCAACATTCCTTGCATCAGATATGGCAGGTTATGTTACCGGCCAGGTTATCCAGGTTGACGGCGGTATGAACATGTAATCAATGAAACCGAATAAATATGCTGTGATTGTCGCCGGCGGGGAGGGAAACCGCGCCGGCGGCTCTATTCCCAAGCAGTTCCAGTTGCTGAAGGGTGTGCCAATGTTATGGTGGTCAGTTAGGGCTTTTCATGAAGAGGATCCTGATACAAAGATTATCCTCGTGTTGCATCCCGGTTTTCTGGATGATTGGGATATATTGTTTGCAGAACTTCCGGAAGCAGATCGTAAGATCCCGGTGCATATAAGTTGTGGCGGACGTTCACGTCTGGAGTCTGTAAGAAACGGGCTGATATCTGTTCCTGATGTAGAAGAGGCACTTGTGGCGATTCATGATGCGGCTCGTCCTTTGGTCTCTCCGTCGCTAATTGCGAGAGGATGGGAAGCTGCCGAGAAATATAAGGCAGCTGTGCCGGTCACTCCTATGACCGACTCTATACGCCGCGTTGATGGAAATTCAAGTGAAGCTGTGACACGAAAGGATTATGTAAAGGTGCAGACTCCTCAGGTATTTGATGCTACACTGTTAAAGGCGGCTTATGATAAGACTCTTACCCCCGACATGACCGACGATGCCTCTGTGGCGGAAGCAGCGGGCAGCAGCATATATCTCTTCGAAGGATCTCCTTATAACATGAAAGTTACCGATCCTCTTGATCTGACGGTCGCAGCAACATTGCTGGACAATATATAAGTGTTTACAATTCCTGGATTGCATTGTCTTTTCTTGATACCGACATAAAGTTTCTAAAAGGAGTGGGCGATAAACGCGCAAAGCTTCTTGATGCCGAACTTGAAATCCGCACGTTCGGCGATCTGCTGTATACGTTTCCCTACAGATATGTCGATACGAGCCGCTTTTTCAAAATATCCGAATTTTCAGGTGAAATGCCGTCTGTCCAGGTGCTCGGACGGTTCGTCGGATTCACAACGGAGGGAGAGGGATTAAAGCAACGGCTAAAAGCATCATTTTACGATGGCAGCCGTTTCATGGAAGTTGTCTGGTTTTCAAAAGTAAATTTCTTTAAAACCGCCTATCAGCCCGGTGTGTCGTATGTATTGTTCGGTAAACCGACGCAATTTCGTGACGTTTGGCAGATGGCGCATCCAGAAGTGAATGCTTACGATGCAACCAAACCACCTCAAGGATTCAGGGGAATCTATTCGATTCCTGACAAATTGAGAAAGCGAGGATATTCCACGAGAATAATTTCCGATCTTGCAAAGAATCTTTTTAGCAATGCCCGTATAAAGGAAGTTAGCGAAACATTACCACCTGAAATCATAGATAAGTACTCGCTGATGCCATTGCTTGAGGCTTTGATGAATCTGCATTTTCCTCAGAATCCTGAAAAATTACAGAAAGCACGTGAGCGAATGAAATTTGAGGAGCTGTTCTATCTTCAGCTTCATATACTTAGATATTCTCGTGAGCGAGGCAGAAGAATCCGCGGGCACGTGTTGACGAGAATCGGAGAATATTTCAATACCTATTACAGCAAATTTATACCATTTGATCTCACCGGAGCCCAGAAGAGAGTTTTAAAGGAGATCCGCAATGACATGCGCACCGGAAGGCAGATGAATCGGCTGCTGCAGGGAGATGTTGGCAGCGGCAAGACAATGGTGGCGTTCATGACGATGCTGATGGCTGCCGACAATGGCTTTCAGTCGGCAATAATGGCACCGACCGAGATCCTTGCTTCACAACATTTCGAGACAATCAGGAACTGGGGTGAGAAAATCGGGCTGCGGGTAGAGTTGTTGACGGGAAGCACCCGTACTAAGGCACGTAAAGAAATTCATGAAGGTCTCTTGTCGGGAGAGATTCATATAATAGTTGGAACGCATGCCCTAATTGAAGACAATGTGCAGTTTAAAAATCTTGGACTTACAGTGATTGATGAGCAACATCGATTCGGGGTTGCTCAGCGTGCCAAAATGTGGAAGAAAAGCGCGGTAGCTCCCCATGTTCTTGTAATGACTGCTACACCCATACCCCGAACTCTTGCCATGACTGTCTATGGCGATCTTGACGTGTCGGTGATTGATGAGCTGCCCCCAGGAAGAAAACCGGTTCAGACTTATCTGAAATTCGATAATTCGCGAATGGAGGTGAATCAACTTATTAACCGTGAACTCAGGGCTGGAAGACAGGTATATATAGTGTATCCACTTGTAAAGGAGAATCCGAAACTGGAATTGAAGAGTGTTGAGGAGGGGATTGAAAGAGTGAGGGGCATGTTTCCGGATGTCAAAGTCTGTATGGTTCATGGACAGATGAAGCCTGCCGAGAAAGATTATCAGATGGAACAGTTTGTCAGCGGTGCGGCGCGCATTCTTGTGGCAACGACCGTCATTGAGGTAGGTGTGAATGTTCCTAATGCATCGGTGATGCTTATCGAGAATGCTGAGAGATTCGGATTGTCGCAGTTGCATCAATTGCGGGGAAGGGTAGGTCGTGGCGCTGATCACAGTTATTGCATTCTTATGACCAAACATAATATTGCCGGAGATACGCGCAAGCGTCTTGGCATCATGACAGAAACATCTGACGGCTTTCTTATTTCAGAAGCTGACATGAAAATGAGGGGTCCGGGTGATATGGAGGGAACCCAACAGAGTGGAATAGCGTTTAATCTAAGGATAGCAAACCTTGCAAGTGACGGACAGATATTAAATGTAGCACGTCAAGGGGCGGAAGCCGTGCTGAATTCACATCCCGAGCTTGTGGAGGCACCGGTGACAGGTGTTGAGCAATATCCGGGAGAGGAATTGCCGTTGTCTCCGACATCGGTAGCTATGATTAAAAACGAATTGCGAATCCGCTTTTTGAAGACCTATGACTGGTCGCAGATCAGCTGATGGTTTAATTTAGATATTATGAGAGAAAAAGAATTTCTTCCCCTTGTGGAAGAAAAATTGGGAATTAAAGAATTGAATCCGATGCAGAAGCAGATGATGGCACAGGCATCGGAAACTCGCGATATAATACTATTGTCGCCCACAGGTTCCGGCAAGACACTCGCTTTTATTTTGCCGATGTTGAAGATTCTCAAGCCGTCGACCGGCAGGGTGCAGGCGGTGGTTGTGGCTCCATCGCGTGAGCTTGTGATACAGATATCGCAAATTGTAAATGCCATCGCAGCCGGTTTTAAAGTTACTCAATTATATGGCGGTCATAAAGTAGAGGATGAGGTAAATTCATTATCCGCCGGTACGGATATTATAGTTGCAACTCCGGGAAGGCTTCTTGATCATATCAATCGTCGCAATATCGATGTTTTGCCTACAAGAATTCTTGTGCTTGATGAATTTGACAAGTCGCTTGAGCTCGGTTTTGAAAAAGAGATGAAAAAGATTGTTGATCGTCTCAAGAATGTGAGCCGATATATTTTGACTTCGGCTACACGTGCTGATATTCTGCCGGATTTTTTGCGATTGAACAACCCCGTTACGATAAATTATCTTGGAGATAACAAGGAGCTTCATAGCCGTCTTCGCGTGCATAGAGTGGATTCGGATATCAACGATAAACTTGATTCGCTTGCCTCATTGCTGACCGATCTTGCGAAGGGTGGATGCCCTGAACGTTCGATAATTTTTGTGAACTATAGGGAAAGTGCCGAACGCGTGGCAGATTATTTGAGTAAGCGGGGCTTTCCGGTCGTATTATATCATGGTGCGCTTGATCAGCATGAACGGGAAACGGCAGTGGCGATGTTCAATAACGGTAGCCGTCCGCTGCTTGTGGCAACCGACCTTGCCGCTCGTGGTCTTGACATTGAAAATGTCAAATCAATCATACACTACCATCAGGCACTCACGCCTGAAACCTATACCCACCGCAACGGACGGACCGCCAGGGTTGATAGGGAAGGAGACGTGTATGTTCTTGTCGGACCGAAGGAGGATGTCAAAGAATTTACGGATTTTGACGACACCGTCTATCCCGACAATACAATTGGAGAACCAAAGGCGCCAGAGTATGCCACTATCCGTTTTTCTGCCGGAAAGAAAGAAAAACTTTCCAAGGGTGATATAGTCGGATTTCTCGTTAAGGAAGGTGGCGCTGATGCCCAAGGCATCGGAAAGATAGATGTTTACGATCATTATTCACTTGCTGCAGTTCCTTTCAAAAAGGCACAGGATATACTGCGGAATATCAAGGGAAAGAAAATCAAAGGAGAGAAAAGATTGGTTTCAGTGTTGTGACTCTGACGATTTTTTGTTAACTTTGTAACTTAAAATGAACGCATCTAAATAGTTTCTTACTTACATTGTACCTTGTTTTTTATTTAGAGCGGTTATGTAAGATAGAGAGGTAAAAGAAGAGATAACTCAAAATTAATCGATTATAACTATGAGCAAAGCAAAGAAGTTTCTGACATGCGACGGCAACCAGGCCGCAGCGCATATCAGTTATATGTTTAGCGAAGTAGCCGCAATCTATCCCATTACCCCGTCGTCGACGATGGCAGAATATGTGGATGATTGGTCGGCAGCCGGTCGAAAGAATATCTTCGGCGAGACGGTATTGGTTCAGGAGATGCAAAGTGAGGGAGGAGCAGCAGGCGCTGTTCACGGTTCGCTTCAGTCAGGAGCCCTTACCACAACCTATACAGCTTCTCAGGGTCTTCTTCTGATGATCCCTAATATGTATAAGATTGCCGGTGAATTGCTCCCCTGTGTGTTCCACGTATCGGCACGTACACTTGCATCTCATGCACTTAGTATTTTCGGAGATCATCAGGACGTAATGTCTGCCCGTCAGACAGGTTTCGCAATGTTCTGTGAGGGTTCCGTTCAGGAAGTTATGGATCTTTCCGCCGTATCCCATCTTTCTTCAATTAAGGGTCGTGTGCCGTTCATCAACTTCTTTGATGGTTTCCGTACATCTCATGAGATCCAGAAGATCGAGGCTCTCAGCGAGGAAGATCTTGCTCCTCTGCTCGATCGCGAGGCTCTTGCCGAGTTCCGTCAGCGCGCTCTTAATCCCGACAAGCCTGTGGCTCGCGGCATGGCTGAAAATCCGGATGTATTCTTCCAGCATCGTGAGGCAAGCAATCCTTACTACGATGCTATCCCCGAGATTGTTGAGAACTACGTTAAGGAAATCAATAAGATTACGGGTCGCAATTATGGTCTTTTTGATTATTATGGAGATCCTGAGGCTGATCGCGTGATCATAGCCATGGGCAGTGTGACTGAATGTATCAAGGAGACAATCGACCACCTTCGCGCAAAGGGAGAGAAAGTCGGCGTTGTATGCGTTCACCTTTATCGTCCTTTCTCAGCAAAACATTTCCTCGCTGCCGTTCCTGCTACCGCAAAACGCATTGCAGTGCTTGACCGCACCAAAGAGCCCGGAGCAAATGGCGAGCCCCTTTATCTTGATGTTAAAGATTGCTTCTATGGTAAAGAGAACGCCCCGCTTATCGTTGGCGGTCGTTACGGTCTTAGCTCAAAAGATACAACTCCCGCTCAGATTGTTGAGGTTTATGACAACCTAAAACTTTCCGAGCCCAAGAATCATTTCACTATTGGTATTGTTGATGATGTCACCTTCCATTCTCTTCCTGTTGGCCCGGAGATCAACGTCGGTGGTAAGGGTATGTTCCAGGCTAAGTTCTATGGTCTTGGTGCTGACGGAACTGTTGGTGCCAACAAGAACTCGGTTAAGATCATCGGTGACAATACCGACAAATATTGTCAGGCATATTTCTCTTACGACTCCAAGAAGTCGGGAGGTTTCACTTGCTCTCATCTCCGTTTCGGTGACACTCCGATCCGCTCCACATATCTTGTGAACACACCGAACTTCGTGGCTTGCCACGTTCAGGCTTACCTTCACATGTATGATGTGCTCCGCGGTCTGATGCCTAACGGAACATTCCTTCTCAACACTATCTGGGAGGGTGAGGAGCTTGCAAAGAATCTTCCCAACAAGGTGAAACGTTATCTCGCAAAGAACAACATCACCGTTTATTATATCAATGCATCCAAGATTGCGCAGGAGATAGGTCTTGGCAACCGCACCAATACAATTCTTCAAAGCGCGTTCTTCCGTATAACAGAAGTCATTCCGGTTGATCTTGCTGTTGAGCAGATGAAGAAATTCATCCAGAAATCTTATGGCAAGAAGGGTGAGAATGTAGTCAACATGAACTATGCTGCTGTTGATCGTGGTGGTGAGTATCACAAACTTGATGTTGATCCTGCATGGGCAAATTTTGAGGATGAACCCTCAAAAGAGGCTCCCGCACCAGATTTCATCACCAACGTTGTTCGTCCCATCAATGCACAGGATGGAGACCTACTTCCTGTCAGCACATTTGCGGATCGCGCTGACGGCACATGGCAGCAGGGCACAGCCGCTTATGAAAAGCGAGGTGTCGCAGCCTTTGTTCCGGAATGGAATCCAGAGAATTGTATTCAGTGTAACAAATGTTCTTTCGTTTGTCCTCACGCTTGCATCCGTCCGTTCGTACTGACTCCCGAAGAGGCAGCCGCAGCTCCATTTGGAGAGGAGCACTCTATCCCTGCAATTGGCAAAACATTTACTGGTATGCGTTTCGTACAGCAGGTTGATGTCCTTGACTGTCTCGGTTGTGGCAACTGTGCTGATGTTTGCCCGGGCAAGAAGGGAGAGAAAGCCCTGAAGATGGTTCATGAAGAAAGCCAGCTTGCGCAGCAGAAGAACTGGGATTGGCTCATTGAGAATGTCAAAAACAAAGCAGATCTTGTAGACGTTACATTGAATGCCAAGAACAGCCAGTTTGCACAGCCTCTCTTCGAGTTCTCCGGTGCATGCTCTGGCTGTGGCGAGACTCCTTATCTGAAACTCATCTCTCAGCTTTACGGTAACCATCAGATGGTGGCTAATGCTACAGGTTGCTCTTCAATCTATTCCGGTTCAGTTCCGTCAACTCCTTACACTACAGATGCAGAAGGTCACGGTCCGGCATGGGCCAACTCGCTCTTCGAGGATTTCTGCGAGTTCGGTCTCGGAATGTATCTCGGATATGAGAAGATGCGTGCCCGCGTTGAGGATATATGCGTTAAACTCGAAGCTGACGATAACGCACCTCAGGATCTTCGCGATGCAGCCAAGGCATGGTATGAGAATCGCGAAGATGCCAAGCTTTCTCACAACTATGGCTATGATCTTTGCGAAGTTGCCAAGAAATATGCCGACAAGTGCGACAAATGCGCTACTCTCGTAAATCTCCGTCATTATATGACAAAACGCAGCCAGTGGATTGTAGGTGGTGACGGTGCAAGTTACGATATTGGTTTCGGCGGACTCGACCATGTTATCGCTTCCGGAAAGAATGTGAACATCCTCGTTCTTGATACAGAGGTATACTCCAACACAGGTGGTCAGTCTTCCAAATCTACACCTATCGGTGCAATCGCCAAGTTTGCTGCTGCCGGCAAGAGAATCCGTAAAAAAGATCTCGGACTTATCGCCACAACATATGGCTACGTTTACGTTGCTCAGGTTGCCATGGGTGCTGACAATGCTCAGACTCTTAAAGCTATCCGTGAGGCAGAGGCATACGATGGTCCATCATTGGTAATCGCTTATGCACCTTGTATCAACCATGGTATCAAGAAAGGTATGGGCAAGAGCCAGGAAGAGGAGAAAGAAGCTGTAGAATGTGGCTACTGGCATCTCTGGCGCTACAATCCTGCTTTGGAAGCAGAGGGTAAGAATCCATTCTCTCTTGATTCCAAGGAACCGGATTGGAGCAAATTCGAAGACTTCCTCAAAGGCGAGGTTCGTTTTGCATCGCTTCAGAAGATGTATCCTGAGCAGGCAGCAGAACTCTTCAAAGCCTGTGAAGACAATGCTAAGTGGCGTTACAACAACTACAAGCGTCTGACAGCCCAGAACTGGGGCACAGATCCGGAGCTGACACCTGAAGAGGAAGCTCTCCGCAAGATGTGATATATCTCGACATATTAATTATTTATACCGTTTAAGGAACCGTCCATTTTCGTGGACGGTTCCTTTTTTATGAAATTTTTCATGAAAAAAGTTTGGTAAATGTGAGTATATAAATTTCATTATTGACTCTTAATTGTGTTTAAATATTCTTAAAATTTATACTACATGAAACAACCTTTCAGATCAATGCTTGCAGGCATCGCGGTAACCGGATGTCTGTTGTGCTCAGCGGAGACCGTAAATGTGGTGACTGTCAATAAGATGTCCGGTGAGCCGGTGCATTTTTTAGTCTCCGAATCTCCGCAAACCCGATTCTCGAATGAGGAAGTGACAATCAAGACCGGAACTCAGGAGCTCAAAGTTCCGCTTGAGGATTTCAAATCAATTGCTCTTGACACGCAGGATCGTATCAATACCGGAATCGAAAATATTTACAAAGGACACGGCTTGTTTAGCGTTACGGACGTTATGCTTGAGGCAAGCGGCATGAAAGCCGGTTCGGAAGTGGCGATATATGATATGACAGGCATCGCGCGTGCACGAAAGATTGCAGACGCAGATGGTGTTGTAGCTATATCTATTGAAGATCTGATGCCCGGAGTATATGTGGTCGCCACAGAGTTGTCAAACTTTAAATTCGTGAAACGATGAAACAGAAATACCTTTTCATGTCAGGACTTCTGTCGGTGGTATCCATATCCCTTGCATTGGCTGAAACACCGGCAACAAAGCGCGTGGCTATACATCATGCCGGCTCAAATCAGTCAACATATTATAATCTCGGTTCTGAATTTTATATCGAGCATGGTGAGAGTGATACTTACGCCAATGGCGGAAAACATACAATCACCGTGCACAATGGAAATACGGTGAAGACATTTCCGGCAGGGAGTGTGGATCTGATCAAGGTTCAGAACGCCGCCGCGCCTACAGTGACTCTTTCGGCACAATCCGGTTGGAAGGTGCTTTATGGCGCGCAGGAAACATGCGGTATAAACGGCTGGAGCAATCTGATTGACGGAAATATAGGGTCAAGAGTATCTACGCCAATATATCCCGGCTATAATAACAGTCCGGAACTTGGTAATTATTATTGGGTTATTGACCTTGGCGAGGAATGTGAGATAGCTTCGGTAAGTGCGGATTTTCTCGGAGGGGGAGCAGGTGCATCAGGTTATGACTGTATGCCACAAACCTTGAATATTTACGGCACTACTGTAGCTCCCGGAACCCTTCCGGATGATGTGATTAATACGCTTTCAGAATCTACCGGGGATCCTCTTGCAGAGAAGAATCGCAAAGCTGTAGAAGCTATGAACGAGAATGACGCAAAAACAGCATGGTCAAAAATAGCGACGGCATCTTACAGCGCACAGGCAGCAGGCTTGCCTGCACTTAAAGCGGTTACGGACGCTCCGGCGACAGTACGTTATGTAAAGGTGGAAGTGGTGCCGTTCAGTAGAGGGACAGGTGACAGATGTTTCGTGCATGAAATCTATGTGGAAAAATATGTGTCACGCTATACGTCTGTAATTACTGACAAATCTGCATGGAATGTTGTATACGGAGCGCAGAACACTTGCGGAGAGAGTTCTTGGAACAATCTAATTGACGGTAACAACGGCACTCGTGTGGCAACTCCTATATATCCGGGTTATAATAACAATCCAGGTCTCGGAAATTATTTCTGGGTGATTGACCTTGGCAGTGAGCGTTCCATCATTTCTGTAAGTGCTGACTTCAGAGGAGTCCAAGATCCTTATGATTGCACGCCGAGCTGTATAAAAGTTTACGCAACGAACGATACACCGGAGGCACTCACGGATGAAGATAGAAGTTTGCTTCAGGCATCAGCTTCAGATCCTCTCGATGAAGATCACAAAGCTGCATACAACCGTATGAAGGCACTTGCTGAAAAACTTGACTGGAGAGAGATAGGCATTGCATCTTATTCAGAACAAAAAGCCGGACTGTTACCTTTGAAAGTTGAGACAGAAGAGCCTGTCAGCGCACGTTACATCAAGGTTGAGGTTGTTCCTTTCGAGGGCAAGACAGGAGATCGCTGTTTTTTATATGATATTGATGTGGAGCAGGTTGATGATGATCCGGATACCGTAGCCTCCAAATTCGACCAGACAAAATGAGACAGATCGGAGAGATAGGTATAGGCTTATTTTAATGATACGATTAACCACATAAGAATTCATCATGAGAAAATATGTTTACGCGATGATGTCATTGCCAGTGATTTTGGGCGTGGTATCATGCAGCAGTGAGAAAGAGAACGGACTTGATATGTCTGAATCCAACGAAATCCATGTTACGACCGCAGTAAACGAGCGCACGCGCGCCGGTTACACTACGGAAAATCTCAGAAGTTTCGGGCTGATCATCGGAACCGATGATCAGCAGACCTCCTATCACAAGGAGATGACTAAAAACGGAAGCGAATGGAACACGGCAGACGGCTCCGCGATGTATTGGGCAAGTCGTTCCGCCGCGTCATCCGTTATTGCCTATGCACCTTATCGTGCCGATGACATTAACAGCCGCTCAAAAATAGAGGTAGATGTCGAGACAGACCAGTCGACAGAGGCTGGGGTTGAATCTTCAGATTTCATCGCGATGAAAAACGGCTCGTTTGTTCCTGACAGGGATCTTACCGCGGATGGAAAGATAGCCGTAGCGATGAACCACATGTTCGGCAAAGTGATACTCAATGTTCAGTATCCTGAATTTTATGCGCAGGCAGATCAGTCGAATCCAGTGAGTGAAATAACTGTGGATGGACTGAAGGTCAATGCCCTTCTTGATTTCGACACATGGGACGGTACACGCGACAACGCGGCTCTTGCCCTTGACGGCAACGGAGAGGCGGCAACGATCATTCCATATTCCGAGAGTTTCGATGCTTCGACACGTAATGCAGTCTACGAATTTATTGCGGTTCCTCAAACCTCCGATATTGAAGTGAGATTCAAGGTAGCAGGCATACTTTACAGTTGGAAATATAAGGCGTTTACTCCCCAAAGCGGTTACGTTACTACTGTCAATCTCACGATCGACAAGCAGGGTGTTTCAATGGATGACGATGTAAATGTCAATCCCTGGGGTGACGGCGATGAGATATCGGGAAATCCTGAGGAAGGGGCTGATCCATTCACTGTAAAAGAGATTACTGACAAGAGCGCATGGGGAATAGCTTACGGATTCTGTTCGATGCCTTTCGGATCATATGACGCTCTCTTCGATGGCAATCTCGATGCTGCCAATGGTGTGTTCACCTACGTAATCGACGGAATGCCAAATTCACCGAACCTTGGTATTCCTTTTACGGTTGTTGATCTCGGCAGTGAGAAATGGATTGCCGGAGCAGGTGTGCAGGTTTCGTTTCATGATGTGTTGCCAAAGAAAGTTGAGTTCTTTGTCACGGATGCCACAGATCTTGGAGGGGTCATCACCGATGGACAACTGAATCAGCTTTATTGTCGTGCAGACCCCAATGGCGACTCTTGGGCTAACAGCGAGGACTTCCGCACACTTTGGACCAATATGAAGACTTCGGATGCAGCTGTTAATTGGACAAAGATCGGTGAGGTAAGTCTCGGTGCGCTGACATCTGAATGGGGGAATAAAGCATATAATTTCGAGCTTGACGAGAGTGGTCTCGCAGCCGAATACCGATCACGTTACATTAAGCTTGTAATTACGCCTTTCAGTGCAGAGGAGGCATCTGTGCTTGGTGGCGACAGGGTTAAGCTCACTGAACTATTTGTGAAAGAAGTGACAGCACGCAATGGTGAGGCTGTAAAGTAAAACAGCGCGGGTAAAATAAGAAGGTAAAAAAAGATTGTTTTTTCATTAGTTTTTGCAATGGGTACAACATTAAAGGTCATACATGCACTCAAGCGGTTTATATTGACCCATGACAAAGAGCCGACATCAGAGGAGGTCGTGAGAAACTGGGAAGTAATAGAGAGACGTTATGCACGCATTAAAAGGCGCAGACGCAATCTTGTAATTTCCGGGGCGGCGGCAGCAGCTATGATTCCGGTTGGTATGTGGCTGTTGTTGTCGGAGCAATCTGGCTCGCATTCATCCAGAGAGAATATAGAGGTCTATGCTCTCCGCACCCAACCATCGTATGGGGTGAACGGAGCTTCGGAGGTGACTATTGTTATGCCTGACGGCAGTGAGGTTCAGGCGCGGAGTGAAGAGGCGATCGTGAATCATGATGCTGACGGTAACCTGTCGCTCAACCATGAGCGGGTTGCTGTTAGCCGGGATGATGACGATGATTACAATCAGCTGATAGTGCCTTACGGGTGCAGGTCTGATCTGACACTTTCCGACGGATCCCGAATCTGGATCAATTCAAACAGCCGTGTGGTGTATCCGGCTAAATTCGAGGGTGAGCGCAGGGAAATATATCTTGATGGAGAGGCATATCTTGAAGTTAAGACCGACAAGACCATGCCGTTCATTGTCAAGACCGCGAGAATGAATGTCGAAGTTACAGGCACCAAGTTCAATGTGTTTGCGTATCCCTGTGAAAAGCAGTCGGAGGTGGCTCTTGCCGAGGGAGCTGTGTCAGTCAGCAACGCCTCATCGCGTCAGAAACTTGTGCCTGGTCAGCTTATATCTGCTGACCGGTCAGGGGTTCTGTCGGCACCACATAATGGAGACGTGGCATCTCGAATCAGCTGGACAAAAAACTTACTCGTTGTCGACAATGAATCTATAGAGACAGTGCTTAAACGCCTTAACCTATACTACGGAAAGCGATTTGATACTGACACGGATCTGAGTGGGATATATTTATCCGGGAAACTGGATATGTCGGGAGGTCTGGAGTCCATCCTCAGCTCAATATCATTTTTCCTGCCTATAATATTTGAAGAAGATGGTGATTCGAAATATATTGTCCATTACCATTGACATATATTGAGATTTACATAAAACAACTTAACAGCATTAAAACTTAAATTACTTGTGAACTGTAAACATCATAAACGAGACATCAGACGCTTTTTCATTGCGCTGATGGTCATGGCTGTGTCGCTGGCGGCAAGTGCCGCGGCACCGCAACAGGTCAGTATTCGCGTCAAGGACGCTCCTTTGCGAGACGTGATTGCTGCGATAGAAAAAGACTATGGTTATGTGTTCGTGTATAAGCGCGGACTCATGGATCTTGGTCGCAAGGTAAGTGTCAATGTAAGCAAGGGTTCGGTTGAAAGCGTTCTCGAACGCATGTTCGATGGCACGGACATAGAATGGGATGTCACTAACCGTCAGATAGCCCTTAGGAAAGGAACCGCTAAGGAGAAGCCCAAGACAGATAAAAAAGATGCCTTACACACACAATTACGGGAGTCGTGACGGATGCCGTGACCGGGGAGCCCCTGATTGGTGTCACGGTAGCGGTTAAAAACGGTAAAACCGGTGTGATGACCGACATTGACGGCAATTACAAAATTGAAGTCAAGTCGAATCAGGAGCTGACATTCTCGTATGTCGGTTATACGCCTCAGACCTTGACGGTAGGGGATCTCGGTGTGCTTAATGTTGCGCTTTCTTCCGATGATCAGATGCTCAGTGAGGTAGTGGTTGTAGGTGCCGGCAAACAGTCGAAGATTTCGGTGACCGGTTCTGTAACTTCTGTCAAGGGTCTTGAACTCAAGGCTCCGTCATCATCGCTTACGAGCAATTTTGCCGGCAAGCTGGCGGGAGTGATATCGTCCACAACATCGGGCGAGCCGGGATCCGTATCAGAATTCTATATCAGAGGTGTCGGCACATTCGGTGGACGTGCCACCCCTCTCATATTGCTTGACGATGTGGAGATATCTTCTTCCGATCTTAACCGTCTTCCGGCAGAATCGATCGAGAGCTTTTCAATTCTGAAGGATGCTTCTGCCACTGCCATTTATGGTGCACGCGGTGCCAATGGTGTTATGATCATCACAACAAAGAAAGGTATGGAGAATACCCGTGCGAAGATTAACGTTTCGCTTGAATGTTCTTTTCTGCAGCCCGTCAACAGGGTCGAATATGTTGACGGTCCCACGTGGATGACACTTTATAACGAAGCTCTGACCACTCGCACCGCAACTGCTGCTCCACGATATTCAGCACAGACTATTGAAAACACACGCAATAACATAAACCCTTACGTTTACCCTAATGTCGACTGGTATGACCTTATGTTCAAGTCAAAAACCATGAACCAGCGTGCCAACGTCAATCTCACGGGCGGTGGCTCGAAAGTGACTTATTACATGGGTCTTCAGGTAAATCATGATTCCGGAATGCTGAAGGTCCCCAAGACATATTCATTTGATGCAAACATCAATGATTGGAACTATATATTTCAGAACAATCTGAGCTATAAGCCAACACCGAGCACCACTATCCTTATGCATCTGAATGCTCAGTTCGGCAATAGAAAAGGACCCGGCATGAATATGACGAATATATTCAATTCCGTATACAACGCAAATCCCGTGTCTTTCCCGGCTGTCTTTCCTGCTGAAGATGGCGACGACCATCTGCGTTTCGGTAACTCATACCAGACGGCAGACAGGCTTAACGTGAATCCGTACGCCCAGATGATGAGCACGTATGGAGAAAGCACCTATTCCACTATCAGCGCATCCTTGCGCGGTACACAGCAGCTCGATTTCATCACCGAGGGACTGAGCGCCACCGTGCTTGTGAATCTTAAAAGTTATGCCACATCGGATTACGTCAACACAATAGAGCCCTATTACTACGAGGTAATGGGCAACACTTGGGATCTTTCCGACAAGGATTTTTTTATCACCCGTATGCTTCGCAAGGGTACGGACTATATAGCGCAAGGCAATATCAACCGATTCAATGACCGCACATTCTATCTTGATGCAAGACTCAACTATTCGAGAAAGTTCGGTCCTCATGATGTCAGTGCTCTTCTCATGTATATGCAGCGTGAATACAGAAACGATGTGCTTCCCCAGCGCAACCAAGGGTTGTCCGGTCGCGTTACATATAACTATGATTATCGCTATCTTATAGAGGCTAATTTCGGTTACAATGGTACGGAACGTCTTGCCAAAGGGAAACGTTTCGAATTGTTCCCCGCAGTGTCATTGGGATGGGTAGTAAGTAACGAAAAGTTTTGGGAATCACTTAGTAATGTGGTGGATCATCTGAAGATACGCGGCTCATACGGTCTTGTCGGTTCGGATGAAACTGGTCTGTTGGCAGGAGCTGCCCATTTCCTTTACAAAAATGAAGTTGCAATAGGTGGCGGTGGATATTTTTCCACCGGACCATATGTTGGCAACGAGACTACCAAACGCGGTCCCGGCTTCCTGAAATACGCTGTCGAGAATGCAGGATGGGAGCGAGCCAAGAAATTTGATATCGGTCTTGACTTGCGGTTATTCAACCAGGTAGATGTCACATTCGATTTTTTCACCGACCATCGTGACCGTATCCTGCAGAAACGTTCCTCCTGGCCCATCATGCTGGGATATGACAGTGCTGTGCCATGGGGTAATGTCGGAAAAGTCAGCAACCACGGTGTCGAATTGAGCGTGAACTGGCGCAAGCAACTTATGCCGGATTTGAGTGTGGATGTGAGGGGAAATCTTACTTACACCGCGAATAAATATGTGTATAATGACGAGCCGGATTATCCATATGTATGGCAGACGCTTACCGGCAAACCGTTGTCAGCAACGTACGGCTATATTGCTGACGGACTCTTTTCGAATCAGGCAGAGATCGACAACCATGCCAATCAGCTTGGACTCGGATCCACCACAATGCCAGGTGATATCAAATATCGTGACGTGAACGGAGACGGTATAATCAATTCCGATGACCGCGTGATGCTTTCTAAATTTGGCACTGTGCCCAGATTGCAGTATGGATTCGGAGTCAATGTGGTGTGGCGTAACTGGGATTTAGGAGTATTCTTCAACGGATCCGGCAACCGCACGCTGATGGTCAACGGAATAGCGCCATTTTGCTCGGATGACGGCAATCAGGACCGCAACCTCATGAGCTTCATTGCCGAAGATCACTGGTCAGAGACCAATCCGAATCCTAATGCCGCGTATCCGCGTCTTGGTGTCTCCAATCCTCAGGTAGCAGGCAATCTCGTAGAAAGCAGCTACTGGATGCGCAACGGATCGTTCCTGCGTTTCAAAAGCCTCGAGCTCGGATATACATATAAATTCGTGAGGGTATATTTTAGCGGTGACAATCTCGCGGTGTGGAGTCCATTCAAATACTGGGATCCGGAGTTGTCATACAGTTCATATCCCTTGTCGCGCACTTTCAACATAGGCGCTCAGTTCAATTTCTAAGTTTGGAATCAATGAAGAAGATACAATCATATATAGTAAGAACGTTTCTGACAGTATGCCTTGTGGTCGGGGCGAGCGGATGTAATTATCTGGATGTCGTGCCACCCGAGACGGCAGATCTCTCCGACACGATGAAAGACAAGTCGGATGCTATCGATTTCCTTTATTCCTGCTATTCTACAGCAGGCATCTCGATACCTCTCAACACGCTTGGGGGACTCGAAGCTTCTGCAGATGAGTATGTAAATCCGTTGCTGTGGGGTCGTTTGGGACAGGTTGCGAGCTGGGATCAGTTGTCATCGACATATCAGAGCAATCTTGGCATTTTCCAGCTGCCATGGACTCTGATGTATAATGCTCTCGGACAATGCAACCTTTTTGAAAAGATATTGTCAGAGACCAGTCCTAAGGGAGTGACGTTGTCTGACCGTGAGCGATGGAGCGCGGAGATAAAGTTTCTTAAAGCCTATTATCATTTCCGTTTGCTTGAGGCATACGGACCGATACCCATCATCGATCACTATTATCCGACAGACACATCCAAGGACCAGCTTCCCGGACGATCGCATTTTGATTTTTGTGTAGACAAAATTGTAGGGTGGCTTGATGAGGCGGCTGCAGTGTTGCCCGCAACTGTAGATAGCAATGATCTGGGTCGAGCATCATCCACCATATGCAAGGCATTGAAATCGCGAGTGCTCCTGTATGCTGCGTCTCCACTTTGGAATGGTTCGTTCCCTGACTCCAATTGGAGGAACACTCGATATGTTACACCCGGATACGGATATGAGCTTGTGAGTCATGCATACGATCCGAAGAAATGGGAGCGTGCACGTATTGCGACTCAGGAGGCGATAGATCTTGCACTTGGAAAAGGCAACAGGTCGCTTTTTGGAATAGAAATATCCGAAAACCTGCGTCAGAGTCAGGATGTGCCATTACCCGATATCCCTGGAGTCAGCGATGATTTCAAGAAGAAGGTGATGCAGATGCGTTATCTCATGTCATCAGCAGAGACCGATGGTAACCGGGAGGTTATATGGGGAGTGATTGCAGATCCGTCAAAATATATCCATTGGCCGTTTGATGCTTTTCCTCACAATGTGATAACCTCGAACAGTGGGGGAGCCATGGGCGGAATCTGTGCAATGTCACCGTTGCTTTACGCTGTAGAGCATTTTTATACCGCCTCCGGAGTGATACCGATGCATGACAGCAGTAAGCCGGTCAATACATGGTTCACCTCTGCCGGTTATCAGGGAAGAGAGGATATCATCAATCTCAATGATGGCAGAGAACCTCGTTTCTATGCGTGGCTATCGTTCGATGGTGATGAATTCAGCTCTCTTCTTTACAACGGTCAGCCACTCATCGTACAGACACGTGTCTCGACAGTGCATGGCTATAATCCTGACATGTTCAACCGCGATAACAACCAGACCGGCTATTATCTCAAGAAATGGTGTCAGCCTAACATCGCGTGGCGTCCTGATGGTGCGCTAAACTCGCGGATGGTTCCTGCACAGTTGATAAGGCTTTCAGAGTTATATCTGAATCTTGCAGAGTGTGATGCTGCGCTTGGAAATGAAAAGGACGCGCTTGTAAGTCTCAACGTAGTGCGCAAACGCGCCGGAGTCAGGGATGTGACGACAGCCGATTTCTCTCTGATGTCACTTACCGACTGGATTAGGAATGAGAGATACGTCGAGCTGTTTGCCGAAGGTCACCGCTATTATGACGCACGCCGGTGGATGATAGCTCCACAGGTGTTTAAAAGCGGTGTCCGCGAGGGTCTGAATGCAGTGGAGAAGAAAGATCCGACATTCGAGGAATTCAATAGACGCACGAAAGTTGATCAACCGTTCCAGTGGAGCGACAGGATGTATCTGCTGCCTATTCCATCAAGCGAGATATACAACAATCCCCAGCTCGTCCAGTCTCAGGGATACTAAACGGCTATGAATGGTAAAAGAAAAGAAACAATTTCTAACAAGACCAATGAAAATGAGAAATAATATAAAGACATTGCTCTTCGCGGCAGTCGCGGTGGCTTTCGCTCCCGGATGTAACGATATCAATGACTATGATGATCTGGTTCCGGAGGAATATGACAAGATACTGTCTTTCAAGAATGCCGGCAATGTAGATGTCGAGATGTCGGTAGCTGAGCGGGCTCATGTCTACACCATGAATGTGCTTAAGGGAGGAATCCATATAGACCGTGCTGTAGACGCTTTGTTTGAGGTGGAGACGCAGGAGTATGTGGATGTGGAATACAATGAGCGGCAGGGATTCAATTACAAGGTGCTGTCTGCAGATATGTACAGGGTGACTGATTACAGACTGCGTATCCCGGCGGGGAGGTCGGGACTTGGCGCACAGGTTACGTTTGATGCGCCCCGTATATATGCTGAAATGATGAAAGATGAAAACAAGGGGAAAGAATTCGTGCTGCCCGTAAGGCTTACCGCCGTTGCCGATTCTGTGAATTCGTCTTCCGATGAGATAATAATGCATTGCTCTGTGAAGCCGGCGGTTGTGTCGTTTATCAATGAGCGTCAGACGGTGACTCTCCCCGCGAATGAGGAACAGGCATCTTTCACTATTGATGTGCAGAAATCCGGTGAAATAGATGTCAATGTCGGATTTGAGATCTTGAGTCAGGAATATGTCGATGAAAATTACGGAAACCCCGAAGGAATCGATTACAGGGTTGTTCCCTCGGATTGTGTGACAATAGAGCCGAAGGGCACAATCGGAGCAAAAGATGAGTTCTACAGCCATGCCTGCCTGATCGATATGGATAAGTTCAATGCCATAAGCGAGCAGTATCCAGCTGCGGTATGGGTAGTTCCTGTGAAGCTTGTATCACACGACGGATATCTGGGCGTGAACAGAGAGGTGTCGCTTATAACTCTTGGCTATCATGAATATGAGAAATCTCCGCTTAACACGAAAGAGAGCTGGCAGATAGCATATGGTACGATAGCGATGCCTTTCGGAAAATTCGAATTCATGTATGACGGCTCCGACGACGGAGAAGGCTGGATGGGATATATCAACGACGGTTTCCCGAATTCTCAGAATTTGGGTAATCCCTATGTTGTGATCGACCTCGGGGCAGCAAGCCTGATTTCAAAGGTTGAAGTGCAGCTCGGAGTGACGGGAGGAACATTTTGGGATACCATGCCTGTGTCTGTAGACTTTTATGTGACGGGGACATCTGCTCTCAATCCGGAATTAAGTTCAACAGACCGAGGCTTATTGAACGCCACAGGCAATTACGGTGATCCGAATCATGTCAATGACGCATATATTGCACTTCACAACAGACTTCGCGAATATGACAATACCATCGAATGGGTGAAGCTCGGTTCGCTCACAGGGATAGAGCCGATTCCTTCTGCAACTGGCAGATATAGTGTAACCGTGCCGGAGATTGTGCTGAACAACCGCATTTTCTCTCGTTATCTCAAAATTGTGTGTCATCCTGCTGCCTTTGGCACGACACCCGGCGACCGAACCAAGATCCATGAGGTTTATCTTGAGCAAGTATTGAAAATAGATGGAAAACCAATCGATTGAAAACCAATGAAATCCAAGTTAACAAATATTATCCTCACCGCTGCCGTCGGCATCCTTGCCGTTGCCTGCGATGACGATGTCAATCTCCCCGTGAAAGAGAATACCGTAGAATTGCCAGATGTGGAGGACACCGTGTCGGGTGAGCCATACGACTATACCCAGACCATGCAACCAGAGCGTCCTTATATGCTCGACTATTCGCAGATGATGATGATGAAGTTTCATCTTGCCAGTCCTGACAGGAAGGGCGGCTCGCAGGTTTTTCTCAGTTATGATGATGCCCTTGAATACATAAAGGGACTTGATGCCATCTCCCGTGGACTTCCGAAGGTAGTCTATCTTGTGGGATGGCAGTATGAGGGGCATGACTGCAAGTACCCAGCGATGGATGAGTTTAACGAAACGTTGAAACGTCCGGAAGATGCCACCGCCGCAGACAGTTTCTTTTGGCTTCGCGAGCAGGCATCGAGATATAACACCATAGTGTCTATCCATACGTTGATAAGCGATGCTTATACTGATTCTCCCTTATGGCATGATTATGTGAAGAATGGATTCATTTGCCGTGACGCGAATGGAGATTTCGTAAGTCCGGGTATTCTCAACGGTCAGCCGATGTATTATGTTGACAACTATACCGAGTGGAAAAAAGGGTGGCTGCAGAAGCGTCTTGACCGGGTGGTTGACTTGTGCCGCATTCAGGATGTGAAGACAATACATATTGATGCTTTCCAGCCCCACGAGAATGTTTATCTTGATGTCACATATGATATGGCTGAGGAGGTATGTCGCAAGGTGATACGTTATCTGCGCGACAAGGGGATAGATGTCACGGGAGAATTCTGGCATGGCACGACTCGTAACGATACCTACATCGGTCTGCAGGCAGGGGCATGGTGGAATGATCTCACCTGTCACGAGAGGGCTGCGATTCCTGCATCCCTGTCGGCGGGAGGCAGGTCGGGTCAGTTCTCCTGGAATGCAAATCCGGAGGCGGCTTTCCTTTTCGGAGACAATATGATGGCAGAGACAACGCTTGATGCGATTACATACAACGGAATCGGCAAAAGAGCTGTATGGGAGGAATTGAAAAGTGATTTCTGCCTCATGACATTGCCGTATATGTATTACAACCGTCACACGGTTGTAGAGTATCAGGCGGATGCCAAACGTGTGATATATAGCGACGGACTTACGGCTGATTATGGAAGACAGACCGTGACCCAGGGTAACATGACATTACGCGACCGCAACAATGTGTTTATCCCCGCACTGTGGGTTAAGGATCGTCGTGAGATAATTGCCTATTCTGCCAATGGATATAACGGAAGGAGGTGGGTTCTTCCCGCAGACTGGGCAGGGGTGACAGAAGTGACAATGTGTCCTCTTGACGAGAACGGTGTCGGAGATCCGGTTACGTTGCCCGTTACTAACAACTCCGTCACATTCTCTCTTTCTTCCGGAAGAATGGCCGTCATATCCGCAAACTAAACATAAGCAGTATAAACAAACATAAGCAATATATATGATTCTAAATAAAATATTCACCGCCATTGCTGTGGCATCAGTCTTGTCACCATTGTCAATGCGGGGTGTAGAGCCTTCCGGTGAAAAATATGACTGGACCGTGACGCATCAGCCTGAGCGTCCTTATATGCATGACTACTCCAAGACAATGCTGATGAAATTCTATATGTCTGATCCCAACAGGGAGGAGCAGACTACAAATATACTAATGAATTACGAACAGGCGTTGGAGGTCATAAAGGGCATTGATCATATCAGTCGCGGAATACCCAAGATTGTGTATCTTGTCGGGTGGCAATTTGACGGCCATGATGATCGTTATCCCGATTTTTCGGTGATGAACGAAGCTCTTAAACGTCCTTGTGATTCTACGGCTCTGGAAAGTTACCGCTGGTTGCGGGCAGAGGCGAAGAAATATAACACCACCGTGTCGGTGCATCTGTTGATAGGAGATGCGTATACGAATGCGCCATCCTGGAATGAATATGTCCGCAAAGGGTATATATGCCGGGACGAGAACGGGAAGTTCATGTCTCCCGGTGAGCTCCAGGGTTATCCGATGTATTGGATAAACACTTATGCCGAATGGAAAGGGGGAGATCTACAGGACCGTCTTGATAAAGTTGTGGATAAACTTGATATCGCAGATGCCGGAACAATTCATTTCGATGCATTTCTGTCCAATCCTTCGCCATGGCACGGTGTGACGAAAGAGATGCAGGAGGAGACGATGCGTAAAGTGCTGCGCTATATGCGTGACAAAGGGGTGGACGTCACCGCCGAACTTGTGTGTTGGAACGGGCGCGATCCAATGATCGGTCTTCAGCCCGCGGCATGGTGGAACGACATGCCCGCTGAAATGCGTGCCGCCACAGGACTTTCACTCAGTGGTGGTGGAGTGAGTGGTGCTCTTTCCACGAATCCGTGGCCCGAAGTCGGTTTCCTTTTTGGTGACAATGCCCATGCGGAAGACACTTTTCATCTGAATCTTGGATGGGATGCCTTTACAAAGGAATTCTGCACACAGACGCTTCCGTATATGCTTTTCGGTTCCCGAAAGATAGAATCTTATGACTCTGAAAACAAGAAGGTGGTATATTCCGGAAATCTTGTCGCTGATGCCAAGACCATGACCCTGACTGAGGACGGGCGCGTAATACGCTCCGGCAACGATATGCTGATCGCTCCGGTATGGGTGAAAGGCAAGGAGCTGATAGCATATTCAGAAAATGGTTTTACAAATCGTATCTGGCAGCTTCCTCCCTCCTGGAAGGGGGTCAGGAAAGCCGATATATTCTCCATCGCTCCCGAGGGAGACACATATGTGACGACAGTTCCCGTGAAGAAAGGGGCTGTGAGCCTGACTGTTCCGGCTGGTAAAATGTATTCTCTGGTTCCAAAAAGATGACAGGGATGAAGAGACAAATGACAATTTGGGGAATTATCGTGATAGCCGGATTGGCATCGGTGTCTTTGGAGGCCTCGGTGACATCTGCGCCGGCATGGCCGCTTGTATCGATTGATCCTTATACCAGCGTATGGATGGCAACGGATACGTTGAACGCTGCAAATCCCGTGCATTGGACTGGACATGAAATGCCGATGACGGGAATCTTGACAGTTGATGGAATTCCCTACAGGTTCTTAGGCATGGAAAGAGGCAGAATGGAAGTCATAGCCCCGCATTCGGAGCAGCAGTCCTGGAGTTGCCGCTATTCGACGACTGATCCGGGAATCGACTGGCAGACTGTCGGATTTGATGACTCATCCTGGAAAACCGGAAACGCTCCGTTCAGCACAGTTATAAAACGGCACGACACATGGGTTCCAGATGCCGGAACGGAGGTAGAGGGAGACGTGTGGCTTCGCCGCGAGTTTGAACTGAATACACTTCCTGAATCAGCGAAAGTATGGCTCGATGTGACATATTTCGATGACGCTGAAATTTATGTCAACGGTAAGAAGGTGGCTGAGAGTTCTTCCTCCGGTTCAGGTGCTTTGCACAAGAAGATTCTTCTTCCCGCATCCGCACTTTACAAATCTAATATAGTAGCCGCGCATGCTTCGCATAAGGCAGGAAATTACGGTACGCTTGACATCGGTGTTATTGTGGAATATATGCCGGAAGTCAGCATCAAGGCAGCTAAACAAAGAAGCGTTTCCCTCACTCCTCTTTCCACACGTTATGAAATGGAATGCGGACCGATGGTTCTGCATCTTGAATTTCTTGCCCCGCTTTTACCCGATAATCTTGAGCTTATTTCGCGACCGGTAGGTTATCTCCTATATAGTATGGAGAGCATTGACGGCAAGAAGCATGATGTCTCCATCAGTCTCGATGCCGCTCAGGAATGGGCATGCAATCTCGGTGGAGAAGAGATGGATGCTGAGGTTGTAGGCTCAGATGGACTCGTTTTCGGTAAAATCGGGACAAAAGCGCAGCCTGTGCTTGAAAAATGGGGTGATGACCTGCGGATAGACTGGGGGTATTTTTATCTTGGAGGTCCGGAGAAAGATGCCTCTGTACATGCGGACAAATATTCCGTAGGGTATAGCGGAACATTAGGTAAGGTAAAAAAAGGCGAGGGTTATATGCTCCTCGGGTATGACGACATATATTCGATGATATATTTCGGCAAGCGACTGCGTCCCTATTGGAATCGTAATGGGGATACAACGATACTCTCGCAGTTAGGTAAGGCAGCCGCCGAACTTCCCGAGCTGAGACGGCGTTGCCGTGATTTTGACTCCAAAATGATGACTGACGCTGAAAAATCTGGTGGGAAGGAGTATGCAGATCTTGTTGCTCTTGCGTACAGGCAGAGTGTCCATGCGCATAAGCTTCTTCAATCGCCTGAAGGAAAGCTGCTGTATCTTTCCAAAGAAAACTTCAGCAACGGTTCGGTAGGCACAGTGGATCTCACGTATCCGTCGGCACCGCTTTTCCTGATGTATAATCCGGAACTGTTGAAGGGGATGATGAATCCTGTATTTGAATATTGTGAGGGTCCGGACTGGAATAAACCCTTTGCTGCCCATGACGTAGGTCGCTATCCTCATGCCAATGGTCAGAACTATGGCGGAGACATGCCTGTGGAGGAAAGCGGCAATATGCTTATTCTTTGTGCCGCGATAGCGCAACGTGAGGGCAATCCAGATTATGCAAAGCCTCATATGCCGGTATTGAAACAGTGGGCGGAATATCTTCAACAGAATGGTTTTGATCCGGAAAACCAGTTGTGCACTGATGATTTCGCCGGTCATCTCGCGCATAATGTGAACCTCTCGGCGAAAGCTATCCTCGGAATGGCATCATTTGGGTATCTTTCAACTCTGACAGGTGACTATGAAGCAGGTAAACTGTGGATGACGCGAGCTCGGGCTCTTGCCCGACGCTGGGTGGCTCTTGCCGATGACGGAGAAAAATTTCGTCTTGCGTTCGACTGTCCCGGCACATGGTCGCTCAAGTATAATCTTGTATGGGACAAAGTGCTCGGTTTCGATCTCTTTCCGGAAAAGGTCTACGAGAAGGAGACGCAATGGTATCTTTCAAAACTGAATAGATATGGTGTGCCCCTCGACAGTCGGGAGGCATACACGAAGTCAGACTGGCTGATATGGGTTGCCACGATGGCTTCGACACACGAGGAATTTCTCAAAATCATTAGTCCTCTGCATAAATTCATCAGCGAGACCGAAGACAGAATACCAATGACCGACTGGTATTGGACTGACCGTCCGAAAGCAAAACATTATACCGAGCACGCTACAGACAAGGCATTTCGGGCTCGTTCGGTTGTAGGCGGTTATTTTATGAAGCTTTATTATGATACATTACGGGCAGTTTCTAAAAACGGTCTAAATAAAATGAAATAAAAGTGGGTATCTTTAAAAAACAAAATATGAGACGACAACTGGTAAATATCCTTATGGCGTTGGTAGTCACGGCAGCGAATGCATATGTTAGGCCGGAAGCACTGACTGTAGAGATGATGGAGGCTCCATTAGGTCTTGAAGAGAAAACACCACGATTCAGTTGGAAACTCTCGACCGATGAAAAGAACGTGATGCAGAAGAGCTATAGAATACTTGTATCATCCTCTGCCGAGAAACTTGCGGCAGACAAAGGGGATGTATGGGATTCGGGGACAGTGAAGTCCCGACAGTCGCTGTTAGTCCCTTTCGAAGGCTCGGAACTACAACCGATGACGCGTTATTGGTGGAAAGTGCAGACAGTTTCCGAAAGTGGCTCATCAGCGTGGAGTATTCCTTCATACTGGCAAACAGGTATTTATGGTGGCGAATCAGAATGGGGAGCAGAATGGATCGGCGGAGAGATGCATGGCGATGACATAACCCAGGCCATCCCTGCAAGATATTTGAGAAAGGAATTTATCACGGATGCCTCTCAGATACGTCATGCCGTGCTTTATATAGCAGGTCTCGGCATGTATGAGCCTTGGCTAAACGGACATAAAGTTTCTGAGAATGTAATGCTTCAAGCTCCGACACGATATGACAAACTTGTGCTCTACAATGCCCATGATGTCACCTCCGATATCCGTAGCGGCAGACCCAATACACTCGGTGTTGTGCTTGGCAATGGACGGTTCTGTCCTGAGAGAATGCCAAGTGTGAGATGGTTCGGATTTCCGAGGTTGTTTGCGCGTCTGGAGATCGAATATGCTGATGGTCACAGACAGACTGTAGTCTCGGATTCGACATGGAGCGTGACAAACCAAGGACCAATCCGCGCCAATAGTGAGTATGATGGTGAAATCTACGACAGACGTATGGCTATGGACGGCTGGAACTGCAATGGTTTTGATGAAAGTCATTGGACCAAAGCCAATCTTACAGGTGGTCCCGGAGGCAGACTGAAATATCAACTGAATCCCGGTATTGCCGTAAAGGAAGGCGTGCTTGCGAAAAGCGTGACCGAGATACATCCCGGAACTTACGTCATAGACATGGGGGAGAACATGGTAGGCACGCTGAATATCAAGATTCGTGGCATGCAGCAGAGAGGCGATAGTATAAAAGTCCGTTTTGCAGAAACCTTAAATCCGGACGGATCCCTTTATATCACCAATCTACGCACAGCCAAACCTTGTGATATTTATATATGCGGTGCCACAGGAGAGGAAATATGGCATCCGACATTCACATATCATGGCTTCCGGTATGCTGAGATAACAGGGCTTTCATATCCTCCGTCTCCCAACGAGTTCATAGGTTGGGTAATTTATGACGACATGCCACAGACCGGAACTTTCAGCTGTTCCGATTCCGTCATGAACATGGTTTATGATAATGCGATCCGAGGCATACGCAGTAATTACCGAGGTTTTCCGACGGATTGTCCACAGCGTGATGAACGTTTGCCCTGGCTGGGAGACCGCACTACCGGGATGTATGGAGAAGCTTTTCCGTTTGGTAATTACGGCTTGTACCGCAAATGGCTTGACGACATAGAATCGTGTCAAAGAAAAGGGGGTGGCATACCGGATATATGCCCTGACTACTGGGACGTATATTCCGATAACATGACATGGCCTCTGGCGTATCTTACCACAGCGGATATGCTTGAGTCGCAATATGGTGACAATAGGCCTATAAAAGATCATTACGCTTCGATGAAAGCATGGATAGAGCGTATGAAGAACCGGTATATGAAAGACTGGGTAATAGAGCGTGATGAATATGGAGACTGGTGTCTTCCTCCGGAATCTCTTGAGCTTATTCATTCATCTGATTCCGCACGCATAACTCCTAAACCTATTCTCGCTACATCACATCTCTTTTATGCGCTTAACCTCATGCAACGATTCGCCGAGATCGCAGGTCACTCTGAAGACAAGGAGCAATATGCAATCGAAGCGGATTCTGTGCGCTGTGCTTTCAACCGCAAATTCTTCAATCAGAAGGGAGGTTTTTACGGCAACAATACAGTGACTGGCAACCTGATTGCGCTGAGATTCGGGATGACTCCCGTTGAAGAACGCGCAAGGGTTGTAGGGAACATCGCTGACAAGATAAAGAAAGAATATGATAGCCACGTGTGTGTCGGAGTCATAGGCATACAGCATCTGATGCGAGGACTGACTGAAAACGGTCATGCGGATCTGGCTTATACGATAGCCTCCAACCGCACTTATCCGTCGTGGGGATATATGGTGGAGCAGGGAGCCACGACCATCTGGGAATTATGGAACGGCAACACCGCTGCGCCTGACATGAATTCCGGCAATCATGTGATGCTTCTCGGCGACCTCCTCATCTGGGAATATCGTATGCTCGCCGGAATAAATCCGATGGAGAAAGGTTTTGGAAAAATCCGCCTATGTCCGGTAATACCAGATGGAATGAGCCACGCGTCAGCTACATATGAAAGTGTTTACGGAAGGATCGCAAGCTCATGGCGTATTGCCGGAGGAAAACTTGAATGGACATTCACAATCCCACCAAACACAACGGCAGAGGTGTGTCTGCCCGCCTCCTCCGGCTCATATGTGACAAAACAATACGGTTCAGGCACATATAAACTCACATCCTCACTCTGATAATAGAACCGCTTTAAATTTGATACCTTTGATATTGGACTCATCCGACGAAATACTGTGCAAACTTGCATCACAAGGTGATAAGGAGGCAATGCAGGCTATTTACAGCAGGTATTACCCTCTTATGCTCAATTTCGGACTTAAATATTGCGATGATGCCGAGGTGGTAAGAGACTGCATACAGGATATGTTTTTAAGGCTGTTGTGTCATCCTTCCATTCTCGGGTCAACCCGGCTTTTGCGTTCGTATCTACTGATATCACTGCGTAATCAGTTGTTTGATTTCATGCGTAATCACGAACAAAAGATAAGTCTGGAAGATTTGAATCCGCAGTTTGTGGATCTTGAAGAATTCCTGCAATTCGAAAGTGAAGGTATCTCCGATGAGGAAGTTAACGAACGCAAACGTCTGATGATGGTTCTTAAGGAGCTTAACGCCAATCAGCGTATGGCACTATATCTTCATTATGTGCGGGACCTGTCTCATAAAGAGATTTCGGATATACTGGATATTAATCCACAAAGCTCAATGAATCTTCTGTATCGCTCTCTGACCAAATTAAGAAAATTGTTAAAACTAATGATTCTGATGTATTTATGAAACTGATTCATATCGTGTCAACCGCGTTGATGCTGTTTCCCTTGCAGGTCTCTGCAATTGACGCGTCGGAACTCAGCTCCCACATCAAGCTGACGATTTCCAAAACCGTGCGCACAACCCCCAGTGACACACTCGGCAACATAGGATTGCCTTTTCCCTATAGCGTGCCCTGCATCCGCAATGGATTCCAGAATATGTTTTACTGGGATACGTATTTTACCAATCTTGGGCTGCTTATTGATGGGGATTTCCAGCAGGCGCGCAATAATATCGTGGATATAGCCGCCATGGTATCGCGTTTTGGATATATGCCAAATGCGACTCACCGTGATTTGCTTAATAGAAGCCAGCCTCCTTACCTTGCCTTGATGCTGGAAGACTATTATAAGGCAACTGGAGACAGCGATTTTCTACGACAGACGCTCCCAGCTGTAGAGCGTGAATATGATTTCTGGATGAAAGAACGCATCACCCCATGTGGTCTCAACAGCTATGGACATTCAGCCACCAGTGAGGAACTTGTTGATTTTTATAACGGATTGGCGCATCGGGTAGGAGAAAATTCTTCGGTTGCTATGTCGTCAGAGGAGAGACAAAAAAAAGGTGCTCATCTCCTTGCAGAGGCAGAAAGCGGATGGGATTTTAATCCACGTTTCGAGCGCCAGTGCATGGATTACTGTCCGGTAGACTTGAATTCGCTGCTCTATGCCTATGAATCATTTATGCAACGTTACGGCAACGATAAGAAGAAATGGGAGAAACGCGCCAACAAACGTCTGAAGCTGATGAGAGAACTGATGACCGACCAGACAACCGGAGTGATGTATGACTATGATTATGTGAATTCACGCATGAGTCCGGTTGTCAGTGCCGCCTCATGGTGGCCGATATGGCTTGGAATATCAACTAATGGATCCGAAGTGCTGTTGCGTTGTCTGGAGGCTCCGCACGGCATGTATACCTGTGATCCGACTAAAGCGAAGGGGATATACCAGTGGGATGCTCCGAATGGATGGTCGGCATGTCAATATGCCGCCTATATGGCTCTTGATCGTATCGGTCGCGAGGATGATGCGAAACGTATCGCAAAGAAATATGTGGACAGCATTGTGGACATTTACAATGCTACGGGGCAATTATGGGAAAAATACAATGTCGCCGAAGGTTCGGTGAATGTAAAGAACGAGTATCCGATGCCCGGCGAATTCATGGGGTGGACAGCCGGTGTGTTCCAACATGCGTTCAAATTTTTGAATATAATGAAATAATAAAGAATATGAAGCATAGAATATTAACGGGTTTAATATTTGGGGTGGTTATTTCCGGGTATCCTTTCTTCACACTATTTTCTGAGGCTGCAGTATCTGCTGATGCACCTATTAATGATGAAAAGAATGTAACAAAGGAATTTAAGAATAGGGATGTTGAGAAATACAAGAAAATATGTAGGGATAATATACTGAAAATAAAAAATGATATGTATCGAGAATCCCGCGGCAGGCTAAAATATCCTTATATTGTTCCCGGAAGCGCATCATATCTGGAGAGTCTATGGGATTGGGATTCATGGCTGACAGACATTGCATTGAATCAAATTTTAAGTGAATGTGGAAACGATAAGGATAAGCTTAAATGTATAGAATACGAGAAAGGCTGTATATCAAATTGGCTTGAATATTGCGGCGCGGAGGGTTTTGTGCCCATAACCATCACTCCGGACTCTCCTTCTCGAGGGGAGCTTCTTCAAGGGTGTAATGTCTATGAACAGAACATACATAAACCCTGTCTGGCTCAGCATGTAGCGTTTATAGTAAAGAAAATGAACGGCGAAGCAGAGTGGATTCGTAATGATTTGTTGAAATTATCATTCTTTATAAACCACTATATGCAGTATAAGCGAGATAAAAACACTGGTCTGCTCTATTGGAACGATGATACCATGATAGGTGTGGATAATGATCCCTCGACTTTCTATCGTCCGCGTAACAGCTCTGCGTCCATATTCCTTAATGTAATGATGTATAAGGAGCTGAAAGCAATGGCGTACATATGTCGTCAGTTGAAGTTGGAAAAGGCAGCGATTTCTTATGATAATGATGCCGATGAGTTGAAAGGTTGCATAGAGAAGCATTGTTGGGATCCGCGGGATGGTTTTTATTATAGCTGTGATTTAAATTTGCTGCCGGTATCCAAACCGGAAACATCAGGTTTTATTTTACATCAGGGTTCTCCGAGAAGTTACGATTGTCTTTTGCAGAGGTTCAGCGTCTGGAGCGGTTTTCTGCCCATGTGGGCAGGGATGACAAGTGATGAACATGCGAAGGAGATGGTAACGCGCAATTATAGAAACACAGATTTGTTTAATTCACCATGGGGAGTCTTCACATTATCTCCGCAGGAAAAGATGTTCAATGTGCGCCCGTCAGGAAATCCGTCCAGCTGGCAGGGACCCATATGGATATGTGCCAATTGGTTTGTATGGAGAGGCTTGGTTAATTACGGATATGTTGACGATGCCAGGGAGTTGGCAGAAAAAACAGTTGTCTTGCTGGGTCGTGATTTTGAAAAGTTCGGGAAACTGCATGAATATTACGATCCGTTTTCGGGAGAACCGGTGTTGAATCCGGGATTCATGAATTGGAATTTCTTGGTGCTCAATATGATAGCGTGGCTTGATGGGAAAGAGTGCATTGATGAATTCTAATAAGTCTAAACTGACGGGATCTTATCACATCAGCAGTAGACTATGAAATTAAAACATTCTGAAATTAGTTTAACAACGTAATTATGAAACTTATAAAAACTATTTTATCCGTAGTTTTTTTACAGGGAGTGCAATTCTTTGCGTTTTCAGAGGAAATATCCATTGAAACCTCCAACACGCTCATGCTTCTCGAAAGAGTAGAGGGGGATACGCTTAAATTCGTGTATTACGGTCCAAGACTTGACAGGATTGATCAAGACAGGCTGCTGCGCGAGAAGGATCCTTCGATAGTACTTTATGGATATCCGGTATTCGGGACTTCCGACGGAGCACCATATGCCATGCAGATGGAACATGCCGACGGAAACCAGACGCTTGATCTTAAGGTGACTGGAATAGACCGCCGCCCGGACGGTAGCGTGGATATCAATATGGCTGACAGGCTTTTCCCTGTCAGTGTGAAATTGCGTTATAAGCCATATGAGGGATCGGATGTGATAGAATCCTGGGTCGAAGTGAAGAATGGAGAGGAAGGAGCGGTAAGGCTTCATCGGTTCGACTCTTCGTTTCTTCCCATAGAGCAGGGAGATGTATGGTTAAGCCGGCTGCATGGAGATTGGGCTTCCGAGGCTACTCTCGTAGAGGAACCCTTACGTCCGGGAATGTTGCAGATCAAGACAACTGACGGGGCGAGGAGTAGCCATTACGCCCGACCGGAAGTTATGATTTCTCTCGACGGAAAGCCCTGTGAGAACAAGGGTAGGACTATAGGGGCGGCTCTTGAATGGAGCGGGAACTTTTCGTTACGTTTCGATACGGAGAGCCGGCGCGTACACAGATTTTTTGCAGGAGTATTGGCTGAACCATCAGGCTATGTGCTTGACCCAGACTCCGTACTTGTGCTACCTCGCGTAGCTTATACATATTCCCGCAACGGAAAGGGCGGTGTGAGCAGAAATTTCCATTCATGGGCAAAAACAGAGGGAAAGGTTTATCGTACAGATCGTCCCCGCGACATCCTTCTTAATTCATGGGAGGGTGTATATCTTAATATCAAGGAACCGGTGATCGAGAAGATGGTAAACGACTGGAGTGCGCTCGGAGGAGAACTATTTGTTCTCGATGACGGATGGTTCGGAGACAAATATCCCCGAAATGTAGACAATTCATCCTTGGGCGACTGGCGCACTGACAGGCGTAAGCTGCCCCACGGCATCGAAGGACTTATAAAGACCACACAAGACAAGGGCATGAAATTCGGTCTCTGGATTGAACCTGAGTTTACAAACGTGCGGTCAAAGCTGTATGAGACACATCCGGACTGGGTGCTTCGTGCCGGTGGGCGGCCATTGCGTTATGGTAGAGGTGGCACACAGATGATTCTTGACATGACCAATCCAGAAGTGAGGGATTTTGTGGTGAATTTAGTCGATTCACTTCTCTCCGGACATCCGGAGATTGCATATCTTAAATGGGACTGCAACACTTTTCTGCTTAATTACGGGTCTTCGAGTCTTCCTGCAGACCGTCAGACAAACATATATTTTGATTATCACAAAGGACTGACAGATGCTCTTAAACGCATTCGAGCCAAACATCCGGACGTGGCTATCCAAAATTGCGGAGGAGGCGGAGGTCGTTATAATTATGGACTTATGCCTTATTTCGATGAATTCTGGGTGTCGGATAATACAGATGCATGGCAGCGAGTCTTTATCCAGTGGGGCGCATCGATGTTTTATCCTCCGCATGTTATGGGGCAGCATGTCAGTGCTTCTCCATCGCATCAGACCGGCAGAATAATTCCTATGAAATTCAGGTTTGATGTTGCCATGTCTGGTAGACTTGGAATGGAGATGCTTCCATCTGCCATGACTGAAACTGAGCGGGATTTCGCACGCAAAGCCATAGCCAACTATAAAGAAATCAGACCTCTGATCCAGAATGGCGAGCAGTATCGTCTGTTGTCTCCATACGGTGATAGTGGCATGGCGTCGATGGAATATCTCTCAGCAGATGGCTCCGAGGCTATTCTTTTCGCATATAAGATGAAACATTATCAGAACCAGGTAATTCCGAGATTCAGGCTTGTGGCTCTTGATCCTGATGCGATTTACTCAGTGGAAGAACTCAACATCTATCCCGGTGTTGGCAGACAGGTGGCGGATGGTGAGAAATATTCTGGACGCTATCTTATGGAGAATGGTCTCCGGCTAAGCATGGGGTCAGAATATTCCTCCTCTCTTATACGATTAAAAAGACTATAATTATGGGATGATTGTGATATTTTAACTGATGTCCGGAGTTGTCCGGACATCAGAGTTAGTCTTTGAGGTAGTATTGAATAGAGGAGACGACGCGGACGCGCTTGATATAGGGGGTGTATTGGTCGCGGTCCTCGATGGAGAACTGACCTTGGGATGCGGTCTTTATCTTGCCAAGTCGGCTTTCAGAATCTTCTGCAAATTTGTTGGCTGCCTCGCGTGCGTTTTTAGTTGCTTCAGCTATCATCGCCGGTTTCACTTTGTTGAGATCGGTGAATTCATAAAGAGTCTGATAGTTGTAGTCGCCGGCAACGACGGCAATTCCCTGTTGCATGAGCTGCGTTTGTTTCTCCATTAATTCGTTGATCTTTTTCACCTGCGAGGAGGTGACGACGACAACGGTGGTGACGATATAGCGATAGGGGACAGTCTGGTTTCCATATCTGTCAGCCTGAAGGTCATTTACTTGGGGAGCGTTGACAGAATACTCTGTTTCCGGAATACCATTGGATTTCAAAAAGTTGGTTATGGCGTTGTTAGTGGTTTCAATCTGACTGTAAAGCACTGTCAGGTCATTGCCCATGGCTTTGGATACAATAGGCCACGTCACTTTATTGGCTTCAAATTCTCGCTCGCATAAACCTCTTACGGTTACAACTCTTTGGTTGGAAGATATTCCTCCAAGTCCGTTGCGGATAAAAATGCCGAGCAACGTTATACCAACTGCAATCAATAAAGCAGGTAATACTTTGGAAACAATCGGGCAACCCGAACCGGTAGAACATGTTTTTTCCTTTTCCATAAATTATTTAACCTATTTAGTTATTAGTATGGGAATGTTTAAAATTAGGTAAATATGACTAATTCTATACAAATATAACAACAATGATGCTTATTTTTCAAAAATCCGATAAAATTTTGTAAATTTGCGGTTAAATTAATTAAGCTGAACAATATGCTTGAAAAGATTAACGCATTAAAAGAAGAAATCAGCGCAGCTGTCGCTTCCAATCTTCAAGAGGTAGAGGAGTTGCGCATAAAATATCTGAGCAAAAAAGGGAGTATCTCGCAGTTAATGGTGGATTTTCGCACTGTTCCCGCAGAAATGAAGCGAGAGCTCGGTCAGAAGATCAACGAGCTTAAAAATTTTGCAACAGAGAAAATTGCTTCTCTCAAAGACAGTTTTGCTACGGCAGGTGATGCTGATGCAGAATCTCTTGATCTCACGCGCACTGCAACTCCTTATGAACTTGGCACCCGTCATCCATTGTCGATTGTGAAAAACGAGATGCTTCGCATTTTTGCAGGTATGGGTTTCACGATTGCGGAGGGACCGGAGATTGAAGACGACTGGCATGTTTTCGAATCGCTTAATTTCCCACCGGATCATCCCGCTCGGGACATGCAGGACACTTTCTTCATTTCCCGCAATCCGATGGACATTCTTCTCCGCACGCACACGTCATCTGTGCAGACACGCGTTATGGAGAAGACGCAGCCGCCGATTCGTATCGTTTGTCCGGGGCGTGTATATCGCAATGAAGCAATCTCTGCGCGTGCCCATTGTTTCTTTCATCAGGTAGAAGGTCTCTACATTGATAAGAACGTTTCATTTGCCGATCTTAAGCAAGTGCTTCTTGGTTTTGCTCGCCAGATGTTCGGACCGGAAACCAAGATACGCCTTCGTCCCTCATACTTTCCCTTCACCGAACCGTCAGCGGAGATGGATATATCCTGTGATATATGTGGTGGAAAAGGGTGCGCATTCTGTAAAGGCACCGGTTGGGTGGAAATACTGGGTTGCGGCATGGTCGATCCCAATGTGCTCGAAGCTTGTGGAATAGACTCGAAAGTATATTCCGGTTATGCTTTTGGCATGGGTATCGAACGTATCACAAACCTTAAATATAAAGTGAAGGATCTTCGCATGTTCAGTGAAAATGATGTGCGTTTTCTTCGAGAATTTGAATCGGCAAGATGACAATTAAACAAAGATATGAAGGCATAATCTCTATTTTCAAGGAGATTATGCCCGAACCTAAAACGGAGTTGCATTATGACACTCCGTTTCATCTTTTATTGGCAGTTATACTTTCGGCTCAATGCACCGACAAGAGAATCAATATGGTGACACCGGCTCTTTTCGAGCGTTTCCCTGATCCCGAATCACTCGCCGCTGCCAATGAAGAAGAGGTGTTTGAATATATCAAAAGTGTGACGTTTCCCAACAACAAGTCGAAACACCTCATTCGTGCGGCTCGCGTCCTGACCGAAGAATTCGGTGGGGAAATGCCTACTGATATCGACAACCTTATGAAATTGCCCGGTGTCGGTCGCAAGACAGCAAACGTGATGCTTGCAGTGGTGTGGAATAAAGCCGCGATGGCGGTCGATACCCACGTGTTTCGTGTGAGTAACCGTCTTGGATTGACAAACAATTCAAAGACACCATTGGAAACAGAAAGGACTCTGGTGAAATATATTCCCGAGGATTTGATATCTACCGCACATCACTGGTTGATTCTTCACGGAAGGTACGTTTGTAAAGCCCGCAGACCGGATTGTCTGGAATGCAGCTTGAAAGCCTACTGCAAGACATATGGTCATTAAACATCATTCAGCCTCTTTCCAGGCTTTATAACTCATTCTAACCTCTGCTTCGCGGAGGTTTTTTCTTTCCGCACGTTTTGCTGCTTTGCGTTTGGCAATCCGGAAAATCCAGTTCCTAAGTAATTGATCGATACAATATCGCCCAGGTCCTGTGATTGCGAGGAAAAGAAATATCAATGATTGTGATATTGCCGTGATGTCAGGTGTGGCAGTGGAAAGAGATAAAAATGAGGAGGAGACGCCGAACAAAGGTAACGCTGCCAAGGATGCATAAAGGATAAATCCGCAAATAGAAGCAATTCGGGCGAAGAATCCCAACAGAATCATTCCTCCGATCACTATGTTGAATAAATGGATATTGAATTCAGTCGATAACGATAAGGAGTTGATATCAAGATTTAAAACGCCGAGGGTTATAAAAAATGCAGCGGTAATGGTTCTGATCAAGAGTAATTTTGTTGATCCAACGTTAGTTGTAGACTTGTTTATTCCGAATACTGAATTGCATATTGCTTTAATCCGTTGGCTATGTATCACTTTGCCAACGGGTTTGCAGGTGCGGGCAACTTTCTCGATAAACTCGAAATTGAGTGCACCTGTAGTGCTTTTTCCCGGGTTCACGGATATTACTTTAACATCTGCCATAGTGAAATCTCCTTTTTGTATAATTAACAATGATTTACGATCAAATGTTTAACAACATTCGTCAAAAACTTTGATACATGAGGATATTTTATTAAATTCGCAATATCATGAAAAGATTAGGAAAACTATATTTCAGGTACGGCACCATGGGCTCGGCTAAAACTGCCATGTTGCTTACCACAGCATATAATTTTGAAGAGCGTGGCATGTCATACATGTGCTTTAAGCCGTCTATTGATACCCGTGAGAAAAAGAACGTGATTCGGAGCCGTATAGGCATAGAACGTGAATGTCAGTGGATTTACCGAGACACTGACCTCTTTGCAATGATGCGGGAAATGGCAGAGACTACGCATCGTCTTCCTGAATGGATACTTGTGGATGAAGCTCAGTTTCTTGCCGAAGAGCAGGTTGACCAGCTTGCATGTGTAGTTGATACATATGGGATCAATGTGATATGTTATGGTCTTCGCACCGACTTCAAGACCCATCTTTTTGAGGGCTCTCGACGTTTGTTTGAGATTGCTGACACTATTGATGAGATCAAATCCACATGTAACTGCGGGCGTAAGACAATTGTGAATGCCCGCATAGATTCTCGCGGAGAAATAATAACAGAAGGCGATCAGGTGGAGATAGGGGGTAATGACCGTTATATTTCCGTTTGTCGTAATTGCTGGAGAAATAAAAAAGTGGAGCAGAGCCGCAATGGGCAGCTTCCTTTATAAAAATATCAAGTGATGGAGAAGGAGAAAATTAATGCGATAATAACGCTTATTAAGAGAGAGGTAGTGCCGGCTATAGGTTGTACAGAGCCGGCAGCTGTGTCGCTTGCGGTGGCAAAAGCCACGGAGATGCTTGGAACGCTCCCGGAAAAAATAACGCTTTCTCTAAGTGGGAATATTATAAAGAACGCTATGGGTGTCGGCATCCCCGGCACTGGAATGATTGGTCTGCCCATAGCTGTAGCTCTTGGGGCTTTGATTGGGAAGTCTGAATATGGGCTTGAAGTCCTCAAGGATGTTGACGACTCAGCTGTTGAGGCGGGTCGACGATATATCTCGGAAAATCGGATTTCAATAAATCATTGTCAGGATGCTGTGTCGAATCTTCATATCGACGTCAAAGCCGAGAGTGAAGATAAGTATGCCAGAGCCGTGATTTCGGGATCACATCAGAATTTTATATTATTGGATGATAATGGGAAAATTCTACTTGACAAAGGTCAATCTTCTGATGCAGATGCCGACTTAAATGAAGATATCCGTCTTGACGCAGAGACGGTATATCGGTTTGCAATGGAAGCACCTATTGATGACATAAGGTTTATTCTTGAGGCAAAACGATTAAACAGCGCAGCAGCCGAGCTGGGAATGAAAGGAACGTTCGGACATGCTCTTGGTGCAACGATGAATCGAGGTCATGGCCTGATCGGCGATTCGCCGATGGAGCATATAATGGCGTTGACTTCTGCTGCCTGTGATGCCCGCATGGGTGGTGCCCCTATTGCAGTAATGTCCAATTCCGGGAGTGGTAATCAGGGTATTACTGCCACAATGCCAGTGGTGAGTTTTGCGAATGATATCAATGCAACGGAAGAACAGACCATTCGTGCGCTTGTGCTCAGTCATCTCACAAGTATCTATATCAAGCAGAGTCTTGGAAGACTCTCCGCATTGTGCGGATGCGTAGTGGCGTCCACCGGTGCATCTGCCGGTCTTGTTTATCTTATGGGTGGCGATTTCAATCAGGTTTGTGCAGCAATAAAGAACATGGTGGCGAACCTCACCGGTATGATATGTGATGGAGCAAAACCAGCCTGCTCTATGAAGATTTCATCAGGTGTTTCGACATCCGTTATGTCTGCCATGCTTGCCATGAACGGTAAATGCGTATCGTCAAGTGAAGGAATCATCAGCGATGATATTGACAAGACCATATGTAATCTTACTTCCATAGGAAGGGAAGCGATGCAGGAGACAGATCGTCTTGTGCTTCGTATCATGGTGGAGAAATGATCTCCACCTTTATTATAAATCCTATAAAATGAATTGCATGAAAAAAGCTATATTTACAATGATATGTTCGGCACTTGCCATATCGTTTGCAGCCTGTCGGAAAGAGAGCAAGATAGAGATGAATTTCTCTGATAAATATGAGGGAAAGACAGTGGAGGTGATGAATTTTTCAGATTCCACAATTCTGATGTCTTCGGTGATTACTGATGGCAAGGCATCTTTCATATCTTCGGAAAGTGATTCCATAAGTTTCCCGCTTTTTACGCAGATTGTAATTGATGGACGTATCCGGGCATATTACATTATGGAAGAGGGAAATGCTGTGTTGTGCGATTCGATGAATGTGCCCTCGGGTACGCCTCTCAATGAGAAATTTTCGTCAATGCTTTCCACTCTTGATTCCATAGAGAATCTTGATGACATGAATCTTTATCTTGAATATGCTGAGAATGCATATAACGAGAATAAGGAAAATCCGATTGGTGCATATTTTGGAGTGGAATGGCTTAAGTATGCGGATCCTCAGCGTGTAGACAGTTTCTTGAATCTCACGTCGGATGGATTCAGAAATATGAAGAGGGTGAAATATTATGAAGAATTTGCTCGTCATCGTGCCCAGACCTCGCCCGGAATGAAATATACTGATTTCGGAGGAGAGACTGAGAAGGGTGGCAAAATAAGTCTTTCCAGATATATCAAGCCGGGTAACTACACATTGGTTGATTTCTGGGCAAGCTGGTGTCCTTATTGCATCAAGGAATTGCCGGATATGAAGCAACTCTATGCCGATTATCATGATAATGGATTTGATATTGTAGGTGTTGCAGTCCGAGACAAGACAGATGATACTTCCGCTATGGTTGCCAAGCATGAACTCCCATGGCACGTAGTTTATAATACCCAGCGTGTGCCTTATGATATATATGGATTCTCCGGTATTCCTCATCACATGCTAATTGGTCCTGATGGTGTGATTGTAAGTCGAGGGGAGAGTGTGGCTCAGATACGCGCACGACTTGAGCAACTTTTAGAACATTAAGTTCTTGCAGATTGTTGATTTTTAAGAAGGAAACCAGTCAGAAGGAATCCTCGTTAGACAAATTATCCGTTATAATTATATATGAAAGACAGAAAAGAATCATTGAACCTGCTTATAGAGCAGTCGATAAAGAAAAATTGGGAAAGTATGGCTCTATCCGATATGGGTGGAATCAATTATCAATATAAAGATGTTGCGGAAACAATTGCCAAGCTTCATATAATGTTCAAGGCAGCAGGAGTGAAGAAGGGAGATAGGGTGGCTATTTGTGGCAAAAATTCGTCCAACTGGGTTGTCATCCTTTTGGCATGTCTCACTTCCGGTGTGGTTGCAGTGCCAATCCTTCATGAATTTAAAGC
>CAJUDL010000028.1 GCA_910585285.1 uncultured Muribaculaceae bacterium | reverse complement strand
TTTTGGATTGGGTTTCCGGCAGAGATTCAGGTAAGAAAAACTCGATAAGGCTTTGATTTATGTTATTAAGTAAATCCTTATTCAGATTATAATTGTCAATATGTGATTTCAAGTTGGGATAAATCGTATTGTCCCAATAATCTGAATACCCATATTCAACCAATTTCTGACAGATATACGACAGTTGAGGTTGAACAGAAAGGATGCCTTTCGCCCATTCGACATCGCGAGCAAGGCTATCCAAATGTTGAATTGTGAACAGGCATTTTGTAATATCGTCGTTATCCCCGTGTATTTCAGAATAAAGATTGCAAAGTTTTGAAGCACTGCAATTAGAATTTACTTCGAAAATATTGGCGATAAAGACGGAATCAGAAAATAGTTCTGCAAACCGTGTATCATCTTTAATATGGTCGATATATTGAGGCACACATAATAAATCGAAAGATTTAGAAGTGTTAAAAACATTGCCATAAGAAATATTCCACGGGAGTAAAGTATATATTACAATTGCAAGAAGTCGAAATAGGTGATTCATAAAAGCATTTGCGTATTTAACTTATAAACTTCTGCTTTGCGCTTGCGGAAGTTGAATAATTAATATTATGAAGCAACGATGAGGTCGTAAATTATCCAAAAAATGAGGGTGTAGATACCCATAACAATGAAGTAACGTAACGACTTGGATTTTATAAATTGGTACTTGTCAAAAATCCAAAGAATAAGCATTCCTACAACAAGGTACAAGATTAAATAGTACCAAGGTAGATGTAAAAGATTTGTCATTATGGGCGTTTTTCTTTATTTTGTTGGCTTTTTTTATACTTTCTATAGTAGTAGCCTCCAATAATGCCACCGATTATTCCTGCTACGATTGGAAGATAAGAGTAATATGGAAGATTCATAATTTGAGGGTTTAATATTTTTAGTTTAACGATTTATGGTTTTGTATTATTTTAGGGATATATTATAAAGTTGTTTAAACTATTTATGTACGGGGATTCATCTTTATTCCAACAATTACATAAGATTTGTAGCAACTATATGTGGTTCGGATGATAGCGGCGGCTCAAAATTGGAATAGAAAGAGGAGAGGTCTTCGGGAGACACAATCTGATCGTTGGGTCCTGTGCCTCTACGTCGGGAGAGACGTTCGCTGAGGAGTGGGAGAGGGGTTTCAAGGTAGATGAAGATTGGTTCTACGCCATGCTCGCGACAAAGAGCCAGAGTTCTTTCGCGTTTTATTCTCTTACACATCGTAGAGTCCAATACAACTTTTTCACCTTTATCAATAGATTCGGCAAGTTGTTGATCCATCTCTTTAGCAGCCTGCATAAAAACCAGCTTTCTGCGTTCGGATGGAAATGATGAAAATCCAGAGCCATAAAGGCTCCAGATATGTTCATCAAGAGAAAGGCGTTTATAGCCTTTCTCTTCAAGTTTTTTTGAAAAATATGTTTTGCCCGATCCACTGATTCCACACATCAATATCACGGGAGAATCAATATCAGAATGCAGCATCAACTCCAACAGGTTCTACATTAATAATTTCATATTTCTGAGAACCAAGACCTAATTTCTCAGCATAGTCAAGGATATGCATTGCATTGCGTGATTCCATACGCTCAATCAGATGTGATTTGCCGGGATCAGGTGAGTTGTAAACCATGTCTACGCATGCGCGATCCAATGCCACTGGATCGAGAGAAGCCAGGATGCCTATGTCTTCCATTTTGACTGATTCTGGTTCTGCAACACAATCGCAATCAACAGAGAGGTTATTGGCAACATTAATAAAAAGGATATTGTCTCCCGCTTTGTCAAATACAGATTCGCATGCTTCTGCCATTGATTCAAGAAAATCTTCCTGTGGCGGAACATTTTCCCAGTCTACTGGAACATCTTTTGATTTTCCGGCAGTATGAATCCATGCCTTACCGGCAGAAGAAGCCATGCCAATGGCAACATTCTTTAATGCTCCTCCGAAACCAGCCATGGGGTGTCCTTTGAAGTGGGAGAGAACCATGGTAAAGTCGTAATCTTTCCAGTTTTTACCGATGAAATTCTCTTTAAGGTGTTTGCCGTTTCTTACCGGAAGAGATATCTCACCATTTGCATCCATTATGTCTACCTCGGCAATTGCGGTGAATCCATGTTCAGCGGCAGTCTGGAGATGGTCTGCGGCATTGCATCTGCGTCCCTCATAGGCAGTGTTGCATTCCACGATTGTTGCCTCGGTGAGATGTATAAGTTTTTTGATTACATCTGTGCTGAGATGATTGGGATTGCCGGCTTCTCCGGTGGAGAGTTTTGCTGCCACTCTGCCTTTTGCCTCACGTCCAAGGGATTGATAGACTTTGACGAGATTGTCGGCCGTGATGCGCGGACAGAAATATACCTTTGAGACTTGTTTAGTATCCATAATTTATTGTATGTTATAATGTTTTATGCAATTTCGGAAGTGAGATAAAGTTACATAATCCAAAAACAATGAAGAAAATGCCTATAAATATTTCGTGCAACCCTTCATAAAATATCAATTGTAAAATACCCAGGCCGATTTGGGCAATTGCAAGAAAAATTGAAAGGATTATCCTCTGCTTTTGTTTCATTTTGAATTTATACTTTATGAGCATGATTAAACGACCTCTATTCCAAAAACAAAATTACATAAAATTAGAAGAAAATCAAATTGGAGAAAGGAATAATTTGTATATTTGCAAATGTATTGGTGCGCTTTTTGCACTATTCACAATAGGAACTAAAAAATATAGGTATAATATGAATTATTTTATCAGATCATTAACGGCGTTGACAATGGTTACATTTGCAGCCTCGGCTGTCGGCTCTGTATCAAATCCATTGATTGACGGCTCGAAATTGCCTTTTGGCACGATGCCATTATCTAAATTGACTCCGGCTCAGTTTGAAGAAGGCGTTCTTGAAGGAATTAAATTGCAGAATCAAGAGATAGATGCGATTACCAATCAACGAAGTGTGCCTACTTTCGAAAATACCATAGTAGCTCTCGACAGAAGTGGTCAGGTTCTCAATAGATCTCTTCTTGCTTTGAGCAACCTGGAAAGTGCTTCGGGAGATCCTGAAATTATGGATGTTCTTGCAAGAGTTACCCCGGCATTGTCGGAGCATTCATCGAATATCATGCTTAACGAACGGTTATGGGATCGTGTTAAGCAAGTATATGAAAATAAGGATAAAGATACAAGTCTTACCCCTGAAGATCTAAGACTTATAGATAAGACATATCTCGGCTTCATTCTTTCAGGTGCTGATCTTAAGGGTGCGGATCGTGAAAAATTCCGCAAATTGAATTCAGAACTGTCTGAACTTACAGTGAAGTATGGTCAGAATGTTTCGAATGCAATGAAAGAGCCATCCCGCAGGATGTGGCTGAAGAAATCGGATCTTTCAGGGATCCCTGAATCTGTTGTAGAATCATACAGAGCCGCAGCAAAAGATGCCTTGGCTCAAGATGGTAAGGATGATGATGAATCAATGTACCTGGTCACTGTTTTTGCACCATCTTATCAACCTTTCATGAAATATTCCGATCGCAGAGACCTGCGTGAACGTTTATACAGATTATTCAACAGTCGTAATAATGGTGGTAAATATGATAATACAGCTATTCTTCGAGATATCGCCAATGTCAGACTTGAGCTTGCCAATCTGATGGGTAAAAAGAATTTTGCTGAATACCAGCTTCAGAACACCATGGCAAAGACTCCGGAGGCGGTTACTGAGTTCCTTGAGAACCTTCGCAATGCTTACACGGAGCCGATGAAAGCTGAACTGAAGGAGATACAAGATTTTGCGAGACAGAAAGAAGGCAGTGATTTTCAGCTTACAGCTTGGGATTATTCTTATTGGTCAGATAAACTCAAGAATGAGCGTTATGCTTTCAATGATGAGGACATGAAGCCTTATTTTGAGTTGAATAATACCATAAACGGGGTGTTTGGTCTCGCCACTAAACTCTATGGATACAAATTCAAAGAAACAAAGAATATTGATAAGTATCATCCTGATGTTAAAGTTTATGAAGTTTACGAGAAAGATGGCAAACTCCTCGGAATACTTTATGCCGACTTTTTCTATCGCGATGGCAAAAGCCCAGGCGCATGGATGACAGAATTCCGTGGTGAGACAAAGGATGATGAGGGAAACAAAGAGATTCCTTTGATTTCGATTGTCTGCAACTTCTCTAAACCGGTAGGCAACAATGCAGTTCTTCTGACTCCATATGAAGTTGAGACCTTCCTTCACGAATTCGGTCATGCTCTTCATGGACTTTCTTCGGAAGCAAAATATGCATCATTAAGCGGTACTAATGTCGACCATGATTTTGTGGAACTTTTCTCTCAATTCAATGAAAACTATCTCACGGAGAAGGAGTATCTCGATGGATTTGCGAAACATTACAAGACCGGTAAGAAGATGCCTCAGGAATTGATAAATAAATTCTTAAAATCATCTCAATTCGGAGCTGCATACGCTTGTATGCGTCAGCTTGGTTTCGGATATCTCGATATGGCTTATCATACAATTGAAACTCCGTTGAGAGCGTCTGCCGATCTTGAAGAATTTGAGAAAAACGCTCAGAATCCAGTGCGGTGTTTCGAAGCAATCGAGGGATGCATGACATCTCCCTCATTCGGACATATATTTTCCGGAGGTTATGCAGCCGGATATTATGGATATAAATGGGCAGAATCGCTTGATGCCGATGCTTTTGCTGCATTTAAGGAAACCGGTATATTTAATCCTAAGACAGCAGCAAAATTCAGAAAGATGCTTCAGGCTGGCGATACTGTTGATCCAATGGAGTTGTATGTTGAGTTCAGAGGCAAAAAGCCAACTGTTGATGCTTTGATGGAGCGTGACGGAATAATAAAGAAATAAGATTTCAACATATAGAAGTTGCTTAGACAACTTCATAATCAAAACAGAGCGTGTCTTTTAAAAGATCCGCTCTGTTTTTTTAAGTTTCGAGGCGATACAGATTGCATTCGTATTTGCAGCCGTTGCCCTGAAAGCGTAAATGAATTTATCGATACCTTCTTTTACTCTTAACTTCTTTCGTAAGCTTTCAGCCTCTATGGGATAATTCCTCGCCGACACGCAGTATCGTTGATTTTTTAGTTTTTTTAAAGCCGTCTTATCAGGGAATTCCTCAATATGCAAAACTCTTCCGGGGAAATCAGGATAAAATTTTTCAGAGATAAACAAGGACGTATTAGGTGCTACATGTTTAATACCAGCGAAGCGGGAACATAGAGCACCTGCTGAGCGTAATTTCATTAATCCGGCATTAGGCTCATAAAGAAAACTTCCTATTTTTAAATCATCGGATGATGCAATGGATGTATCAGTGACTGCCAATTCTTCTTTCTCAAACAAAATATCTGAAATAATCCCCGAGTCATCAAGGTCAATTATTCTTATTCCCTGAAATGAAATTCCCTTGACTATTTCTACTAATACCTCTTTGCATTCACTTTTTACACAAACGATGTGGATATATGTCGTTTCGGGTATTTCTTTTATAATCTGAGAAATATCGAGAAGAGGAGATGATTTTATAAAAATCCTGTCAGCCTTCTCAAGCATAAGGGGCATTAATTTGACAACATCGGGCGTGCAGTCGGCAAAAGAATACATGCGTCGATTATTTGCATCACGTCTTGCCGGATCAATGAATATGATATCAACCTTAGAATCAAGAGATGTCAGAAACTCAATGCTGTCAATATTGATAGCCGTAATATTATTGGTATTTAGAATTTTTGCATTATGTCGCAACGCTTCTGATTTGTTCGCATCTATATCGCATGCTGTCACCTTGTTTCCTCGCATTGCGATTGACAAGGCATCTATGCCCAGACCGGCGGTCATATCTACCACGATTTTACCGGATCCTGCTAAAGCTGCATGATATTCCGCGACTCTTTCATCTGATGCTTGTTCAGAAGAAATGGAATCGGGGAAAAGAAATTGTTGGAAATTAAGGAAATAGGATAGTTTTGATAATGTTTTTCGTCTGCAAATTATTTGGGTTATTGCAAAATCCAGAGGGAAGGGCAGTTCTTTATTGTGATATTTGAGAAGCAGCTGATTGCCGTCAACCTTTTCATTATCTGAAATAAAACGGAAGAACGGACTCGCAGAATTTTCAAATTCACTATAATCTGTCATAATATATTCTAAATTTTCTACAAATTTAATAATTAGCGATCATTTTTCAAAAACGTGCGGCAGAGCAATATGAGAAGTAAAAAAATTGCGTTAACAAAATTTAAATATTTTTTCAGGCTGCGAAAAAAGAGATATATTTGCAGATAAATTTTGTGAAAATGAATTTTAAAAGCAATCTACGTATATTATCATTAATTTCGATTCTATCAATCTTTAGTATATTCCCAACTGTGAATATACAGGCTCATGATGCACCAAAGAAAGGTGACGAGTTTGTTTTGGTTATTGATCCGGGACATGGGGGGCATGATGCCGGCGCTGTTGATAATAATGTAAAAGAGAAGGATATAAACCTTGGAGTTGCAAAAAAACTTGCTGCCAAGATTAAGAAAGGAATGAAAAATGTTAAGGTTGTAATGACCAGAGACAATGATTCCTACATCACACTTCAGGACCGTGCTAAAATCGCAAATGATAATAAAGGGAATCTTTTTATTTCCATTCATACTAATTCTGTAGATAAGACAAACCCCAATAGAAAGAAAGTCAACGGAGCTTCAGTCTATGCCCTCGGTCTTCATAAGGATCAGAGCAACCTTCAAGTGGCGCGTAGAGAAAACTCGGTTATTGAGCTGGAAAAGAATTTTGAGCAGAAATATAGCGGCTTTGATCCTTCAAAAGATGAATCGTATATTATTTTTGAGATGGCTCAAAAAAAGAATCTTGGTCAGAGTCTCAAGTTTGCAGATCTCGCGCAAAAGAATCTCGTAAAAGAGGCTGCAAGAGGAGACAGAGGTGTGAAACAGGCGGGGTTCTGGGTGTTATGGGCAACTTCGATGCCATCCGTCCTTGTGGAGCTTGATTTTATCTGTAATCCAAACTCGGCAGTATACATGGGATCTGAGAAGGGGCAGAATCAGCTTGCTGAAGCTTTATATAAGGCTGTTGATAAATATATCGGTAATAAAAAAGGTGATAAAGCAGCCGCTGAGCATGTTGAGGCAGCAGACAAGAAAGAATCAGACCTACAGGCATCAACACCTCTGATTTCGTCTTCACAACCTATTGAAAAGAAGATTGAAAATAAAAAATCATCACAACCTGCTTCCGCATTTACAAAGCGTAGAAGACGTTCGGAAGCAGCAAAGAAAGCTTCTGCAATAAGAAATGTTGAGACAGCTGTCATTCCATTGCATCGTGAAGATGAACGCATGGCGGTAGTTGAAATTAAAGAAGCTGAACCAGTGATAGCAGCTGATGAAAGTGTGTCTGAAGAAGCTAAAGGGAAAAAGAAAAAAAAATCTGATAAGAAAAAGCAGAATAAAAAACAGAATAAAAAATCCACGAGAATTTATAATAACAAAACTGTAGTTTTAAATTCAGATGGCTCAACAGGTCTTGCTGATGGTGATGTGAACTCTGTTACTGCACTGAAGAAACATAAATCCATTTCTGGATACCATTCGAAGGTTGAGAAACTCAAAACAGTGTATAAGATTCAGATTCTCGCCAGCTCGGATATTTTGAAACAAAACAATCCAAGATTTTGCGGTCTGACTCCCGTGAAGTCTTTTAAAGAGAACAATCTATATAAATATACTTATGGTGAAAGCGAGAACAGAAATGAAATGGAAAATCTGCTTAAGATCGTAAAAGAAAAAATTCCAGACGCTTTCATAATAAAAAGTCAGAAATGATGATCAGGTTGAATCAATTCGAAATTAAAAGGTTATGAAAAAAATATTTAACAAAGAGTTTATTATTGGAATTTGTGTGATTGCCGCGATTGTCATTCTGATTTTCGGAATCGACTATTTAAAAGGTATCAATCTTTTTAGTCCTGCCAATTTTTATTATGCATCGTATGATAATGTTGCCGGTCTTGAGATTTCATCACCAGTAACAGTGGATGGATATAAAGTCGGTCAAGTCCGTGAGATCCAGTTTGATTATGAGAACCCAGGGAAAATCAAGGTATTGCTTGCATTGAATAAGAATCTTCGGATTCCTGTAGATTCAAGGGCCACCATGGGATCGACACTTATGAGCGGTAATTTTATTGCTATAAAATTAGGTAAAAGTGCAGAGAAAATTCCTGTAGGAGGTGATATTGAATCAATTGAGACTTCTGATTTGATGTCTTCTCTCAGCGAAGATATTATGCCAGCAATAAATCAGATTCTACCACGTGTTGATTCTCTTCTCTATAATCTTAATAAACTTGCTGGTGATCCCGCATTGATTTCGTCAATTCAAAGACTTGACGGGATTACGGGGAATGTCTTGAATGCTACAGATGGATTGAATTCTACAATAAATAAGGATCTTCCGATTGTTATGAGAAATGTGAAATCTATCAGCCATGGGCTTGATACCGTCACTTCTAATCTTGGCGTTTTGTCTGCACAGCTGAAGTCACTTCCTCTTAACACTACTGTAGAGAATGTGAACGCATTGACAGACAATCTTACAAAATTCTCTAATCAACTTAATGATCCAAATTCAACATTAGGTATGCTTATGAATGATCCTGAATTGTATAATAAGCTTAATAGGGTTGCAGCCGATGTTGATTCTCTGATTGTGGATATAAAGAAAAATCCTAAACGCTATATAAGTATAAAACTTTTATAGAATAGTTTATCATTCCCGCTTATTTAGACTGATTATAAATAAGAATATTATTTTTATAAATCTATAATGCGCGGTTTTAAAAGAATTTCGACTTGAATGTTAAAATTGGCACTATCGAAAATGATAGTGCCAATTTGCTATATATCAATAATATATGGCAGTATGGATGCTATTGAATATGCAATTTTATGGACTTTTGTGCAATGTGTTGATATTCAATATCGTATAAATTAATGATAAATTGCAAACAAAACATCATTTTTTTTTGTGGAAATTTTGTTATTATTTTGTAGTCCAATCTGAGAGATAATGGAGATGGACTTTCAAAATAAATGGAACAAATGCCTTGAACTGATAAAAGATAATATCGGTTTAGATCGCTTTAACACATGGTTTGCATGTGCTAAGCCTATTGCATTTGCCGACAACTGTCTCACCCTGCGTCTTCCGTCTCAATTTTATTATGAGAAATATGAAGACGATTTCTATGATATACTCTCTAAAGCCCTTAAACGAATTTTCGGTCAGCAGATCCGGCTTACCTATGAAGTTGATGTTGTGTCAAACGACAAAAATGCCAAGGTAAGACTTGAGAGTCCTCAGCAATCTCATATTATAAAGAATAAGGTTGTTAGATCGTATACTAATGTTCCGATTGAAAAACGTGAGGTAGATTTTGATCCTCAGTTAAATTATTCGTTGAATTTTGAGAATTATTGCATAGGGGAGAGCAATAGGCTTCCTGTAACAATTGCTGAATATATTGCTGATAATCCTGGCAAGCCCGAATTTAATCCGTTCTTTTTATATGGAAATGTGGGCGTGGGAAAAACACACTTGATTCAGGCTATCGGAATAAGAATCAAAGAACGCAATCCTAACGCGAAAGTTCTGTTCGTGCCCATGAAGCATTTTCAGAATTTATATGCGCAAGCCACAATCAAAAAAGATGTGCCTGGTTTCATTAACTGGTTTCAGATGATGGATGTCATCCTTTTTGATGATCTTCAGGAATTGTCTAATAAAACTGGAACGGCAGAAGCATTATTCCCCATATTCAATCATTTGCAGCGCAATCGTAAGAACATCATCTTCACCTGCGATCGTCCGCCTATGGAGCTTGACGGTATAGCGGATCGTCTTATAGACCGTTTTAAATGGGGGGTGGTTGAACCGTTGCCGAATCCCGACTATCAGCTTAGAAAGAAAATACTTGAATTTAAATCGAAAAAGAATGGTTTGGGTCTTTCTGAGGATGTGATTGATACTATTGCATCCGAAATTGATGGATCTGTTCGCGAACTTGAAACCATAGTGAATGGTCTTCTAACACGTGCAATCGTTAAGAATGCACCCTTGTCAGTGGAGTTGGCAAAAGAAGTGATGAGCCATGTGGTAAAGAAACCGGAACGCAAGCCAATCAATTTTGATATGATTGTCGAGACCACGGCAGAATATTTTAATCTCAATCCAGATGCAATTTTTTCTCAAAGTAGATTAAGGGATATTGCTGATGCGCGTCAGATGATAATGTATTTGTCGCATAAACACACACAGCTTTCATCACCTGCAATCGGAAGTAAACTTAACAGAAAGCATGCAACTGTGCTTCACGGTATATCCTCAATTACTGACAGGCTTCCTTATTCAAAAGAATTGTCAGAGGCATTAGAAGCAATTGAGAGTGAATTGTTCAGATAATTTACCAATTTACATAAAATAAAAAAGAGAGCTCATAGAGCTCTCTTTTTTATTTTATTCTTGTATATGATTCAGTTTGATTGAGTCGAGTATGAGATGCTGAGTTAATTTGTCGATACCAGCATTGCTTAAAGTGTCGGTATCTGCCAGGAATGACGCTTCAAAATCCTTAATATTGTTTTCGGCAGATTTTTTATATAAGGATATTGCTTCCTTTATTTTTTTTGAAGCTAATTTGACATGACCGGCGTTCAGAAAGTCTATTGGTTCAGAAGAGGATAAAAGAATCTTATCATAATATGATGTACTTTTATTCAAATTGGCCGCCAAGAACTCTGTCCATGCTATGGCTTTCCATATTTTAGGATTGTCCGGGTTTATATAATTGGCATGATAATAAGAGTGGAGCGCTCCCTGGAGATCTCCTGACTCCGACAACGCATTACCGGTATTCATTATCAGCGACACGTTGTCGGGATCGCTTGACAGGGATTTTGAATAATACTCTGCCGCTTCCCTGTAGTTACCTAATTTTTTGTTTATAAATGCAAGTTTCTTAAGAAGCCACTGACCCGGTTCTCCAAGAAGTTCAGATTTATGATAAGCCTCCAGCGCTTTGTCGTATTGTTTTAGCGATTGATAAGCGAATCCAACCTTTTCCCAGTAGGATGGATCATCCTTTTTAGAATCTTCGATGGCTTTAAAAAGTTCCAACGCTTCATCATAATATCCACGTTTGAAATAAAACTCACCGATAATCGTGATAATTTCCTCATCAGCCATCATTTCTCCAATTACAGGCAGCTCCAGGAAGTTGAACGGATCCTTAAATGGATCATCGAATTCCTCTTTTCTTCTAAACAGACGGAAGAATCGGTATAATTCTCTGATAAATACAACGGCTGCGGCATTAAATTCCGGGTTAGATTGTTTTTCAAGTCGGTCGGAAGCATTCTCCATCATTTGCGAGAGTTGCTGCTCGAATTGTCCCAACATCATTTTTCTTTGCTGTTCAGGCATTGCAGAGAAAGCGAACACGAGAGAATATTTATCGGAATCACACATGCCTGAACCTAATGAAAACACCGTTTCAAGAGGTTTGCGGCTCTCTTTGTCCATCTTTATAGCCGGATTGTTCATATCAAAGGGCATGAACCATGCGCTGACTCCATTGAAAAATGGGAAACCTTTTAGATTGGAAAACGTCACCATCATTAGATCCGCGCCCTCACTTTGCATTTCAGTCAGCTCACGCATTTTATCAGCCAATCCGTTTTTCTCAAGCATTTCTTCCCATTCGGGATTATTTTCAAGCATTCCGGATTCAAAATCCATTGCGGAATCCCTCATTTTTTTAAGCATGTCGGGTCGCATTTTCATGAGTTCCGGTATTACTTCATCTCGCATTTTTGCTGCCACACGGTCTGTGTCGCGAGTACGGATGATTTCCTTAATAACCCCGCGAAGACGACTGTAAGTAACAAGAGAATCCTGCCAAAGTTTCAAACGATTAAGCACATTTTTATCACTATATATGCGTTTGCTATGCCTTCTCAATGCCATGACGATCCCAACAAGAGAATGTGCAGCTATTTCTTCAGAAAGAGCATTCTCATAGATTTCAATAAGAGAAAGCATTTTGTCTCTATCATACACTCCCAGAAGGGACAGAGTCAATGCGGATATAAGATATAGAGCCAAAGACTTTTCTGTTGACGGTAAATTCACTTTATCTGTGAGAGCAGCGCACAGCTCTTTGTTATTCCTTTCAGTCCATACAATATCAAAAAGTTGGTGCATGAGATTGTCTTTATCAACATAAAGACTTTCAGGGACAGAATCGGCAGCAAGTGCCAGATCTATGTTGGCATCTATTTCTATGATGCGGTGCCAGATATTATCAAAAGAGTTGTTTCTGTGTTTGCATATTCTTGAAGTTGAATAATACAAAGAAGGACTTTCAATTGAAAGCTTATCTATCAGCAAGTTGTCACAAATCTCGCGAAGAGATCTGACTGTAGAGTCATAAACATCCTGGCGGGTGGGATCATCCAGACCTTCAATAAGATAATGTATCATGTATCCGTAGGTCTGTCTCAGGCTTTTCAGGCTATCGGATGCCTGGAAATTTCCCTCTTCTTGCGATATTTTCTCAAGAAAATCGAAACTTTCGATCACGCGATTCTCATCAAGGTATCTTTTAACCTCTGATATTTTGTCTTTTAAAGATTCTAATGTCATATTTATATAAGTCAAGATGTCTAATCTGACACCGTTTTATTCAAAGTCTGTAAATAATTAACAAATTTCACGCCAAAAAATTTTAATCAATAATTCATTTAAGTTTCGCAAGCTTCAACTTAAAGTTTAAGAGTTTATAAGTTTAAAAGTTTATCAGATGCGAACATGACTTAGTTTTCATTTATTCGCATCAAACAAATAAACTCATAAACTGCGCACTGCGCAATTAAACTTATAAACTTCAACTTTTCGCTTGCGAAAGTTGAATAATTAAAGCACTTCCATATTGCGATATGATTAAAATGTATTAATTTTGTGTTATATTATTAAACTTTCGCAAGCGTAAAGTTGTGGTTTAATATTTCAATGCGCAGTTTACACATTTATTTATAGATTAATTAAGAAATAGACAAATATGGTTATTCAACGTTGGCAATCAGTGCTGCTGTTAGTTGCGGCTGTGGCAATGGCCACATTTTCATTTCTCTCCCTTGGTCAGATCCAGCTTTCGGATTATACTTTAAATTTCACAACTCTCGGATTTTGTATCGAGGGTGAGACTACCAATGGAGCGGCATCCGGATATTATATGCACACCTGGTCATTCTTCATCGTATCATTGATGTGTGCCATTATCCCATTGATCGATATATTTCTTTTCAAGAATTTGCGTTTGCAGAAAACATTATGTCTTATCGGGATTCTCTTTATACTTGCTGCTGTGTCGATAGGTTGTGGCTATGGTTATTGCACATTTGATGGAATTTCGGTAAGTTGGTCTTCATTGATCATTGCCCCGGTGATTGCTGTAATAGCACTCGTGATGGCATACAGCCGTATAAATGCAGATCAGAAGATGCTTCGATCTGTCGATCGCATCAGATAATAACCTTCAATGGTTTGTCATGTCTTATTGAATGACAATCAATTCCAAGATCCCGGGCTTCATTGATATAAGAGTTTTCTCTTTTGCGCCTGACCGAGGGATGAATCACAATTCTTGAAGGTTTGAATATCTTGGAAACATCCATTATATTACCTTTATAGCCTCCTGCAATTACGAGATAATCGCATTTGCAGGGGGTAATTGTTTCCGGAAGGTTGCAATCGATTGTTATGATTGATGACTTGCCGATATTTGTACTGGATATCTTACCTTTATCCATTATAACCTGTTCCTCTTCATTTCCTTTCTTGATATTTATGGCAACATTGCGATAATTGTTGGTAATTATGAAACTATCATCAGGTATTCTATCGGCTTGAAGGGGTATAATCAACACTGAGATTATCATCAGTGTTATTCCCGAAACCATTAATGGTTTCCATCGTTTCACATTTAAGAATAGACCTGCCAGTGTTAATCCAGTGATCCACAAGATTAATGTTTCATAACTAATGTCCGGATGAATTACATTCCCACTGCCTATCCATTTCAAGAAAATTTTTAATCCCTCAAACGTCGAGTCGAGAATCCAACTCATAAAATACAAATCAACTCCACAATGTGCAAGCAAAAGATGTATCAGGGCAAGGGCAATATAGAAAGGCAGGATGGGAAGTATAAGAATATTCGCGGGAATAAATGCCAGGGGGAACGATTTGAAGTAATATGCAGTAATTATCCAGCTTCCTAATGTGGCAACCATGGTGGCTGCGAATATTGCCGCTATTCTATATGACTTTGGATTAGTCTTATGATCGAAAGGATTGACATGCGATGCAAATGCAGCAAGAGATGCGACACACACAAAACTGAGTTGAAAACCTATGTCAAATAAAGTGAGAGGCGAGAAGAGAAGAATTATCAGGGTCGCAGCAAAAAGAGAGTTGAAAACATATCGTTTACGTTCAAGAATTATTGCGATTGTAGCAAACGAAACCATAATGCAAGCTCTTACAGTTGATGGAGCCATCCCGGTTATAAAAGCATATACCCACAGCATCGCCGCAGCCAATAAAAAGCGTATCTTATATCTGCCGACGAAATTAAATGGGAAAAGCAGAAACAGAAAAATACCTCCGATGATAGCCATATGCATACCGCTGAGTGCGAGAACATGAGCAACTCCAGCATCTGCAAATATGTCTCGGGTTGAAGAGTCGAGATAATTTCGATCTCCAAGAAGCACTGTAATCAAAAAATTCTGGGTATCTTTCGACAAATGAGTATTCTCGATATAGACTTCAAGATTGTTGCGTATCTTGCGCGAAAGAGACATAATGGAAGAATTGTGATCTTCAACCTTGATATTTCCGTCATATACATTACAGGTATAAAATATCCCCTTAGAATTCATTATTCTCTTATATCCAGAAGAGAATGAGTTAGGATTGTCCTCAATAGATCGGATTGTGGCTGGAAATACTATATTGTCGCCAATAGAGCATCCTGCGTCTGAGCCTATGCATTTAACATTGATTGTAAGATTGCTGAAATCATTTGTATGTGCCGTTGACCAGCAAATTTTGTGAACATCAAGCGTGAGTAAGTCTCCTGATGCTTTCTCGGAAATATCTTTGACGGTACCGAAAATTGATTCCGCTTTTTTATTATCAACTGAAAGAGTATCCGGTTTATGAATTTCAGCAAATATTATCCCTGTTCCTATAAATGCCAGAGCAAGCCATGAATAATGGAATAATCTGAATCGATATGCTTTAATTGGATCCTTGCCGGAATATAAGATTGCAATATAGATGGCGACAGCTATAAGTAACAAAATAAACCCCACGATAAAGCCATTTCCTATAAATGAGGAAATAACTATTCCTGTGGCTACGGAGATTGCCGGAACAGCGAGTGTATTGGAATTCAGTGTTCGTTCCAGATCTTCCACGATAAGTCAGCTTGTAGGTGAAGCATTTTGAGTCCGTTTTTTGTCGTTGCACCCATAGCCGCACACCGTTTCATGAATTCGGTCTCGAGTGGATTGTAAACCAAATCATAGCAAATATGGCGAGAGGTCAGATACTCATACGGTATCATAGGCGCAGATTGAGTATTGGGGAACATACCGAGCGGGGTGGCGTTTATAATCAATAAATTTTCTTCAATGATTGATTTGTTGAGATCTTCATAGGTTAGCACACCATCTCGCTTTTTTCTCGAAATGAGTTGAGATTTTATGCCAAGTTTTGAAAGTGCGTACACCACTGCTTTTGAGGCACCACCCGTGCCAAGAACAAGAGCATTTTTCTCATTGCCTGTCAGCAATGGAGAAAGAGAAAGGGAGAAACCTTCCCAATCGGTGTTATAACCTCTGAGACATGGCTTCTCCCCATTATTTGATTTAAATACTCTAATTACATTTACCGCACCGATTGCCGAAGCATCGGGCGACAGTTCGTCAAGATAGGTTATAACGGTCTCTTTGTAAGGTATGGTTACATTTAATCCCTTGAGACCAATGTTCTCTGAAATAAGGCTGTCTAATTCTTCAATTCTTTTCAAAGGGAAAAGACAATACTGTTCATCCAGATTCTCTCTTTTGAATTTTTCTGCAAAATATTTTGCAGAAAACGAATGTCCCAATGGGTATCCTATCAATCCGAACATTTTAATATAAGTAAGTAAGAAAAATTAACCGATATATGTAAGTAATGAAATCTTGCACTATAAAACTTGTTCTTTTTGGCTGTTTTCACCTTGTAATTCAGTCGCATATGCCTATATGCTCCTTCTTTACGCGGCAAAAACATCTCAAAAATAACTGCGTTTTATATGTGCATTAATTTTTCTTACTTACTTATTTTAAACAGTTTCCTGAGGTCTTTACCAAATCACCACTCGTTCTGAAACCGGCCGGAACATTTTGTCGCCTTCTTTTATATTGAAAGCGTCAAAGAATGGCTGTAAGTTTCTAAGAGTAACGTTTACACGATTCTCGCCAAGAGAATGAGGGTCAGTTTTTGTGCGTGAGAGGACTTCTTCATCACGGATATTATTAGCCCAAACATTTGCGTAAGCGAGATAGAAGCGCTGAAGAGGTGAGATGCCATCAATTTCTTTCATCTCTTTCCCTTCCATGGAATCAAGATATGCTGTCAAAGCTACTCTTAAACCACCTTGATCCGCGATATTCTCACCCAGCGTGAAACGTCCGTTTGCATGAACTCCCGGTGCAACTTCAACGGCATCAAATTGAGCAACAAGTTTGTCTGCCAAAGCTGTGAATTTCTCAGTATCCTCAGGACTCCACCAGTCTGCCATATTTCCGTTTTTATCGAATTGTCTTCCGGAATCATCAAATCCATGAGTCATTTCATGTCCGATAACAACTCCTATAGCTCCATAATTTTGCGCATCATCTGCCGAGAGATCGAAATAGGGGGCTTGAAGAATTCCGGCAGGAAAACAGATCTCGTTTGTTGTTGGGTTGTAATAGGCATTTACGGTCTGTGGAGTCATATGCCATTCATCCTTGTCAACAGGTTTGCCAAGTTTCTGATAATTGTCTTGCGCATACCATCTTGACGCTTCACTTACATTTTCAAGATAGGTTTTTGAAGGATCAATCTGAATACCTGAATAGTCCTTCCATTTATCGGGATAACCAATCTTAACTGTGAAAGTAGAGAGTTTTTCCCTTGCTTTGGCTTTGGTTTCATCAGACATCCAGCTGAGATCATCAATATGCTTGCCAAGTGCTTTGCGAAGGTTTTCCACAAGCTCTTTCATATAAATCTTGTTTTCCTCTGGGAAATACTTATCAACATACAATTCGCCCACAGCTTCCCCAAACATTGAGTTCGGGATTGTCATAACGCGTTTCCATCGAGGTTCCATCTGTTCAATACCAGACATTGTATGATCAAACATCTCAAAATTGGCTTGCTGGAAATCATCGCTCAGCAGATTAGAAGAAGAGGTTATGAGATCAACTGTCATGAGGTCTTTAATCTGCTGAAGAGTCAGTTTGGGAAGATATTCATTGATAAATTCCATGTATTTTAGGGAAGAAATGTTTGCCTTGCTAACTTTGGGGAGTCCAAGAGCTTTGAAATAACCTTCCCAGTCAATGTTGGGATAGTTTTTCTTTATCTCCTCCATTGATTGCATATTGTAACGGAGTTGTGGATTACGTCGCTCTTCACGGGTCTTCTTGTTTTTGGCAATTTCAGTTTCTATTGCAATCACATTCTCCCATACGCGTTGGCACGCATCCTTGTCGTAACCAACAAGTTCCATCATGCGCTTCACATATTTTTCGTATGCCGCCATTATCTTGTCGTTGGTTTCATTCCGTTCAAGATAATAATCACGATCTCCCAATCCAAGTCCGGGTTCTCCGATATGCATGATATTCATATCTGCATTTTTTGCATCGGCTCCGACACCGGTGCCAAAGAATGTGCCCCCGAGTCCATTGTGTAGCCATGCCAGGGTCGATGTAAAATCTTCGGCTTTCATGTCGTTGATTTTTTTAATCATAGGCATTAAAGGAGCAGAACCATCGCGATTGAGCCTGACACTGTCCATTCCTAAAGCATAGAGATCGCTGACTTTCTGTGCATTGGTTCCTTTTATTTTAGCTTCAGGATTTTCTGCCAGATTAAGAATCAGATCCTTTAATTGATTCTTAGCATTCTCTCTCAGCTGATCGAAAGTTCCGAACCTTGAGAATTCAGCACCGAGCGGATTGTTTTTCATCCATCCTCCGCAGGCATACATATAGAAGTCCTGACGCGGGTCTGTTTCCAAGTCAAGGTTTGCCTTCTCAATGCCATGTTTGGATTGCACACCGGCGAAAGAGAGAAAGGGAGCGCCAGCAATTGCGCACATTATAAATTTTCTGATATTCATGTTGTTATTATATATGTCTTCCATCATAAGTTCATCTTTTACTCATACTTGGTTTTGATTTCATCAAGATCCATTTGTGCCAATTCCCATACAGACATAGCGTTTTCCATATCTTTCCCGGCTTTGGCATAGGCTTCAAGGGTTTCGCTCGATGTATCTCCTGAAGAAATCTTGTCTTCAAGTTCTTTCTGTTTCATTTCCAAGACTGCAATATCTTCTTCAGCTTTTTTGACATTTTTTTCAGCTTTGGATATCATGCGGGCACGTTCCTTCTGTTCCGCATAACTTAACTTTCGTTCTGTCTTTTCTGATGCATCTGTATTTACCGGTGGGGCGGAAGGGGTGTTGTTGGCAGAATCCTGTTTCTTTTCTTTTGCAGAAGGTGATTTTGAAAGTTCAAGTTCCGACAGATGTTCTATGTTTTTCTTCCTCAAGAAATCATAGATTCCGCCTAAGTTCTCTTTTACTTTACCACCACCGAACTCATAAACCTTCTCAACGAGACCATCAAGAAAATATCTGTCATGGCTGACTATTATTACAGTCCCGTCAAAATCCTTTATGGCTTCTTTAAGGATATCCTTGGTTTTCATGTCAAGGTGATTGGTGGGCTCATCAAGAATCAAGAAGTTAACCGGTTCGAGCAGGAGTTTGATCATTGCCAGACGTGTTTTCTCACCGCCGGACAGGACTTTCACTTTTTTATCAATATCTTCTCCTCCAAACATAAAAGCACCAAGGATATCACGAATCTTTGTGCGGATATCTCCTGTAGCTACATTGTCAATGGTCTCAAAAACAGTTAGATTCTCATCAAGCAGTTGGGCTTGATTCTGTGCGAAATAACCGATCTTGATATTATGACCGATCTTGAGATTGCCTGTGAACGGGATTTCGCCCATGATGCATTTAACCAGAGTGGACTTTCCTTCTCCGTTTTTACCAACAAATGCAACCTTTTCTCCTCTTCTTATGGTGAATTCGGCGTGATCGAATACCTGATGGTCTCCATACGCTTTACCTACATCTTCAAGAATCAAGGGGAAATCACCAGATCTGAAAGCCGGCGGAAACTTCAATCTGAGATGCGAATTGTCAACCTCATCTACTTCAATCGGCACAATCTTTTCGAGTTGTTTAATGCGGCTCTGCACTTGCACAGCTTTTGTTGCCTTGTATCTGAATCTTTCGATAAAATCCTTTATATCGGCAATCTGTTTCTGTTGATTCTCATAGGCTCGCATCTGTTGCTCTACTCTTTCTTTGCGTAGATCCACAAACTGAGAGTAGCTTACTTTATAATCGTAAGACCGACCACAAGAAATCTCGATGGTTCGTCTGGTGACATTATCAAGAAACGCACGGTCATGACTCACAAGCACCACAGCCTTTGCTTTTGTTTGCATAAACTGCTCAAGCCATTGAATCGATTCGATGTCAAGGTGGTTTGTAGGCTCGTCAAGTAGCAGTACATCGGGGCGTTTCAAAAGAATCTTGGCAAGTTCGATTCTCATTCTCCAGCCTCCTGAAAATTCTGAAGTGGGGCGATTGAAGTCATTTTTAGAAAATCCAAGACCTGTAAGAGTCCTTTCGATTTCCGCTTCCATATTGTCGACACCTTCAATCGCGACTCTTTCGTTGAGATATTCGAGACGCAAAAGGAGTTTTGCGTATTCTTCAGATTCATAATCCTGACGTTCCAGAAGCTGTTTATTGATTTCATCAATCTCTTTGCGTATGTCAATGAGATCTGAGAATGCTTTTTTTGTTTCGTCTATAAGTGAGGTAGAATCCGCAAGTTTCATTTGTTGCGGAAGATAGCCAATGGTAATCTCGTTGGGTTTGGAGACACTCCCGGAGGTTGGAGCCTGGATGCCTGCAAGAATCTTGAGAAGAGTTGATTTGCCTGCACCATTCTTACCAACCAAAGCAATCTTGTCGGTTTTGTTGATAACGAAACTTATATCAGTGAAAAGTGGACGTGCTGAGAACTCAACACCTAAACCATTTATTGAAATCATAATTAACTCTTGTTGAGTTACAAAATTAAATAAAAAAAAGCAGATGAGAAAATCACCTGCTCTTTTAGATAATATTTTAATATAAAATCACATCATGCCGCCCATTCCACCCATGCCGGGAGCTGCCATCGGAGGTGCAGGAGTTTCCTCTTTCTTATCTGCGATGACACATTCTGTTGTAAGGAACATGCCGGCTATGCTGGAAGCATTCTCAAGAGCAACACGAGTAACCTTGGCAGGATCGATAACACCCGTAGAGAAGAAATTCTCAAAAGTATCAGTGCGAGCGTTATAACCGAAGTCTCCTTCTCCATCTTTTACTTTCTGAAGAATAACAGCGCCTTCAACGCCCGCGTTGTTCATGATCTGGCGCATCGGCTCTTCGATAGCGCGACGAATTATTGCAATACCTGTGTTTTCATCCTCGTTAGAACCTTTGAGTTCTTCAAGAGCCTTGAGACAACGGATATATGCAACGCCTCCACCGGGAACAATACCTTCAGCTATCGCTGCACGTGTTGCGGAAAGAGCATCATCTACACGATCTTTCTTCTCTTTCATCTCAACCTCTGAGGGGGCACCGATGTAGAGTACTGCCACACCACCTGCAAGTTTTGCAAGACGCTCCTGAAGTTTCTCTTTATCATAGTTTGAGGTGGTGGTTTCAATCTGGGCTTTGATCTGGTTTACGCGATTTGCAATTGCTCCCTTCGAACCGGCTCCGTTCACAATGATTGTGTTGTCTTTGTTGACAGTTACTTTTTCTGCCGTTCCAAGATCATTGACACTTGCCTGAGCAAGCTGCATGCCTTTGACCTCACTAATGACTGTTCCACCTGTGAGGATTGCAATATCCTCAAGCATCTCTTTTCTACGATCACCAAAACCTGGAGCCTTGACAGCACATATCTTAAGAGATCCGCGAAGACGGTTAACTACCAAAGTTGCAAGAGCCTCGTTGTCAACATCCTCGGCAATGATAAGCAAGGGACGACCAGATTGAGCGACAGCTTCGAGAATTGGGAGCATGTCTTTAAGGTTGGATATCTTCTTGTCGTAAAGAAGAATATAGGGGGAGTCCATCTCGCACTCCATTTTTTCGCTGTTGGTAACGAAATAGGGAGAAATATAGCCACGGTCAAACTGCATGCCTTCAACCACATCGACAGTTGTTTCAGTACCTTTGGCTTCCTCTACAGTTATTACGCCCTCTTTCTTTACTTTCTGCATGGCTTCTGCGATCAGACGACCTATTTCCTCGTCATTGTTTGCAGAAATACGAGCAACATTTTCAATCTTGCTAATATCGTCATCTACTTCCTGGCTCTGAGCCTTGATTCCTTCAACAACAACAGACACTGCTTTGTCGATTCCTCGTTTAAGATCCATAGGATTGGCACCTGCGGCTACATTCTTGAGACCCACATTTACGATTGCCTGAGCAAGTACTGTAGCAGTTGTTGTGCCATCACCAGCCTGGTCGCCGGTTTTGGATGCTACTTCTTTAACGAGTTGCGCACCCATGTTCTGGAAAGGATCTTCGAGTTCAATTTCGCGAGCCACGGTCACACCATCCTTTGTGATGTGAGGTGCACCGAATTTCTTTTCGATAATAACATTACGACCCTTGGGACCAAGAGTAACTTTGACGGCGTCGGCAAGAGCGTCAACACCTTTTTTAAGCTCTTCGCGAGCCTTTATATTGAATTTTATATCTTTTGCCATGATTGGATATTTTAATTGTCTTTATTAGTCAATAATTGCGAGAACATCGTTCTGGCGCATCATAAGATACTTTGCACCTTCAAATTCGATTTCAGTACCGGCATATTTGCCATAAAGCACTGTGTCTCCGGCTTTGAGCTGCATTGGCTCATCTTTTGTGCCGTTGCCTACAGCAAGGACTTTTCCTTTAAGCGGTTTTTCTTTAGCTGAATCGGGAATGATGATTCCGCCCATGGTAACTTCTTCAGCAGCAGTTGGTTCAATAAGAACGCGATCTGCCAATGGTCTGATACTCATAATTAATATCTTTATAAAGGTTATTTTAAAATAATTTCTAATTGGTATAGTACAAAAACCGTGCCAAGTATATAAAATGAATTTTCTTTCGCACCATATTATATAACATTGATGCAAAGAAAAGGGTTCGCTTTTGCGAACCCTTTTCCAAGACCTGTATTATAACTTATTTCTGTATGATATAAGACCTTTCGGGCGCAGCAAGACCGCGGAGTCTGCCATTCTTTACTTTAAATTCTTTCCCATATACTTTGTCTTTGTATGTGCCGTTCGGAAGGGTAGTGGGAAGATCAACGACGTTTGACAGTGTGCCGATATTGACAATTGCAGCTCCTTTTTTGCCACGGTTAACGAGCAGAACCTGACCATTGTCGGATATCCCTACAGATTCTTTCTGTCCTGCCATTGCTGTTCGGAATTTATTTACCGCAACAACTTCAGGATGTTTGAACTCATCATTGCCGCGCGCACCGAGAACATTGTTACCCCAGTAATTTTGACGAGTCGAGCCTGCGGGACGGCTGAAAAAGAGGGGAGTCCCATTCTGGCGCGCTGTCAGAAATACCCACCCCTGTCTGATCTGAGCATCTGTAAGATGGGCGGATTCATGTGCATTGGCATAAGTGTCGTGACTTTCAACCCAGGTTGTCAGAAATTCAGGGGCAGCCTGATGATGATAGCTTTTTATGTCAAGACCATTTGCGGATCTTTTCTCAAGCATCTCGCGAATAACATGTCCGTAACTGGAAGCGGTCTGACCCATGTAATCGGCATATTCCGCTTCGGGCACACCTTTGTCTTGCAGGACTTCTCCATATACAAATAGAGAATCATAAGGCATCGAAAGTTTTACACCCTTGACGCTTTTGCGTCCGGTGACAACATCCCAGAAATCATTCTCTTTGACGCCAGCTGCAACGTCAACGGGATCAGAATGCACGCCGATATGTTTGGCTGTGTCATAACGGAATCCTCTTACACCAAGCGACAACAGATCGTTTACAAATTGCAAGTAGTATTTTTGAAAATCAGGATTTTCAGTGTTTACATCCGGAAGTCCTCCCATCGCCCATAGCGTGCATTGATCGCGGTCTCCATAATTATTTATAGGCGTAAGACCCTTGGAATGAAACATCTTGTCTTTCCCTCCTACTGCCTTGTAGAAATCATCGCTTACTGCATCTACATCGAAAGCTGTATGGTTGGGAAGCACATCCACGATTACTTGAATATTATATTTTGCCGCAGAATCCATCATCTGTTGCATCTGCGCTCGGGTGCCGACGATATTGTTACCTATTTTCCAATCTGTAGGTTGGTAATAATAATACCAGTTTCCTTCGGTGACATTATCGTCGAAAATCTTTTTGCCACTACCTTCCGGCTCATAGCAATGCTGCACGGGAGATGTCTGCACCATCGTGAACCCGGACGCTGCAATGTCCTTCATGTTGTTGGCAATTTCCGGGAAATTCCAACTCCAAGCGTGCAGGATGGTGCCGGTATTCACTGCGTCTGGATTGACTGTCATTCTGTCTTTGGCAAATGCCGTTGTTGCCACACAGAGAAATGATAAAAGTGTGATTGTTGATTTTGAGTACATTAATAATAAGAATTTAAAGTTAAGCTTAAAGTTTTATGCAGTTTTGCATATGGCGAATTTAATAAAAATATGGAGTTTATGCAAATTTGTGCACATTAACCTTAAATCTGTGCTGAATACTAATATTGTTTAATTTTTGAAATACAGCATATTAATATTTTGGATTCTCAATAAAAAACATTAATTTTGCAACAAACAGTAACAAAATTCGCATACAGTAGGTCGTTTTGATCTGAAGATGCGCTAATCTTATCATGAAAATTAAGACTATCATAGCGGCAGCTCTCATATTCTCATGTGGTGTTATTGCAAACGCCCAGACTTCAAAGAAAGCTCTGTCCGCACATCATAAAATACATAGTGAGCAATTGGCAAATGCAAAATCCCGAATGGATAGAAGTGTTATCACCAATATGCTCAAAGAGGATATTTCAAAGCGAGAGGTTTCCGGTCTGTCTGAAGAATCGTCGCAAATGATTTCCGATTTGCTTACGGAAGCTCATCGATACATAGGACGTCCTTATGTGCATGGTGCAAAAGGGCCAAGAGCATTTGATTGCTCTGGTTTCACGAGTTTCGTTTATCGTCAGTTCGGCTATTCCATCAGTCCCTCATCTCGCACACAATACACGGAAGGAACCAGTGTTGATCGCCAAGACCTCAGGAAAGGCGATCTTGTATTCTTCACCAGCAGAAGAAGCGGTAAAAATGTGGGTCATGTTGGAATTGTGGTAAGTGCTGACAATGCTACAGGAAATTTTAAATTCATTCATGCGAGCATCAAAGGAGTGAAAGTTAGTGATTTTGAGGGATATTACCTCGGGAGATATGTAGGTGCACGCCGCATAATCACTGAATGATTTAAAATTTTTTGAAAAAAGTTTATTGAAAATTTGGTCAATTCAAAATAAAACACTAATTTTGCAACGTCAAAAAGGGAAAGTGATCCCAAAGACATGAAACAATGCCTTGTGGTGTAATGGTAGCACACCGGATTCTGGTTCCGTTTGTGAGAGTTCGAGTCTTTCCAAGGCAACTAAAAGCAGAGATAAAACCTCTGCTTTTTTTGTTATTTTTATGTAACAACTATTAATGGTGAAATCCGAAAAAATAATGACAAAAAGGGGAGAGGTCTCCCTAATAAGGAAAGTGACATTGGTTGGATTCTGGATCAATGCCGTTCTTGTTGCTTTAAAGTTATTTTTCGGATATTGGGGACATAGTGATGCACTCGTGGCAGACGGCTATCATTCACTAAGCGATTTTATTACCGATTTCATCGTACTTTTTTTCATTGGGATAGCATATAAAAAGGCAGATAAAGATCATCCATACGGACATGGCAAATATGAAACAGTTGCATCTGTCTTAATTGGCATGATTCTTATGCTCGTCGCTATATATATAGGTGTTGAAGGTATAGCTACAATTATGCAGGCTGTGAATGGTAAGATTTTGCCACGACCGGATGTTTGGACAATTATAATTGCTTTGGTTTCAATACTTTCGAAGGAATTTTGTTACAGATATACAATTAATGTAGGCAGAAAAGTTGATTCCAGTGCTTTAATAGCCAATGCATGGCATCATCGAAGCGATGCCATTTCCTCTGTGGCGACTCTTATTGGCGTATCATTATCATTTTTCCTTGGAGATAACTGGAGAGTGCTTGATCCGATTGCTTCCGTCATAATTGCTGTGTTTATCGGAATCTCGGCATTACAGATTGCCAAACCATCTATACAGGAACTTCTGGAGATATCTTTGCCTCAGAATCAAATTAATTCGATTCTTGAGATAATAGGAAACGTGCCCGGAGTTAAGAAGGTGCATAATTTACGCTGTCGCAGAAACGGGCATTCATATATTGTAGATGTGAATGTCCATGTTGATCCTGATATTACTGTAAGAATGGCGCACGAGATTGCCAACGATGTAGAGACCGAACTACACAGATCATTTGAGCGCGATATGATTATTTATGTTCATATCGAGCCGGATAATTAAACGCATTATATATTCGGTTTAGCGTATTTTAGAAGATAGAAGAAATACTGAAATAATTGCGATTCTATTTAACATAATAGCGATTATGTGTAAAATATTCCAATAATAGGGTTTATCGCTTAATAATGTTTAATGTTAAATTAGTAATGTTTAATTTCACCTATTCTAACCTATTCTATAAGTTGTCATTGTCGAGTCGCGCTCGAAATAAGTTCCTGCTTTAAGAATTGAGACGTTGGAGTCTCTTTCTTGATGAAGTCTTCCGGTGTGCCTTCAGCGATTATCTGACCGCCTTCACGACCACCACCGGGACCGAGATCAATTATCCAGTCTGCACATTTCACAACATCCAGATTATGCTCAATAACAACCATTGTGTTGCCCTTATCCACAAGCTTGTTTATAACTTTCATCAAAACGCGTATATCCTCGAAATGCAGACCGGTTGTTGGCTCATCAAGTATGAAAAGCGTTTTGCCGGTATCTTTCTTGGCGAGTTCTGTCGCCAGCTTGACACGTTGGTTTTCACCGCCACTCAGCGTGCTTGAGGGCTGACCGAGTTTGATGTATCCTAATCCAATATCCTGAAGCACTTTGATTTTCTTAAGAATCACAGGTACGTTCTCAAAGAATTCTACGGCTTGATTCACAGTCATTTCCAACACATCAGAAATAGATTTTCCTTTGTATCTCACTTCAAGAGTCTCTCTGTTGTATCTTTTACCGTGACACTCTTCACACGGTACAAGAACATCCGGCAAGAAATTCATCTCAATTGTGCGATAACCATTACCTTTGCATGTCTCGCATCTTCCTCCAGACACATTAAAAGAAAATCTTCCGGGCTTATATCCTCTTAATTTTGAGTCAGGTAGCTCGACAAATAGCTTTCTGATGTCTGCAAAAACACCTGTGTATGTTGCGGGATTGGATCTCGGTGATTTGCCCAACGGCGATTGGTCAACAGTCACAACCTTATCTATATACTCGATACCTTCTACCGATTTATATGGCAACGGTTCCTGCATCGACCTGTAAAACTTCTTACTTAAAAGAGGATGCAGAGTGCCATTTATAAGTGAAGATTTGCCACTTCCGCTGACACCGGTCACACATACGAATTTACCTAATGGGAGCTTTAAATCAACATTTTTAAGATTATGACCGTTGGCTCCTTTTATCTCAAGGAATTTCCCGTTTCCTTTACGCCTTGATTCGGGGACTTTAATCTCTTTGTCTCCGTTAAGATAAGACGCGGTGAGCGTTTGAGTTTCCAAAAGCTGTGTTGGAGTTCCCTGGAACATTACCTCTCCCCCATGTCTACCGGCTCCTGGTCCTATATCAACGATATAGTCTGCTTCTTTCATTATATCTTTGTCATGCTCCACGACAATGATTGAATTCCCGTTGTCGCGAAGCTGCTTAAGACTATTGATAAGGCGCACATTATCTCTTTGATGCAGACCGATTGATGGTTCATCAAGGATATAGAGAACATTCACGAGTTGCGATCCAATCTGAGTGGCAAGGCGTATACGCTGACTTTCACCTCCACTGAGGCTTGCGCTATCTCGATTAAGTGATAGATAATCGAGTCCTACGTCAAGCAGAAACTTGAGTCGGCTGCGGATTTCCTTAAGGATTTCTTCAGCCACTACCCTTTTCCCTTTGTCAAGTCTATCTTCCAGACCTTTAGTCCATTCATAAAGATCGGATATATCCATTCTCGCAACATCCGCAATGCTTTTTCCATCGATAAAGAAATTCAGGGATATCTTGTTGAGGCGACTTCCTTTACATTCCGGACAAACAGAACGAGAAAAGAATTTGCCACTCCATTTGTTGGCATCGGCTCCGGCATCCTCATCCTGTTGCATTTCGATATATTTAACCAAGCCATCATAAGAGGCGGAATAATGGGATGTTGACATAGTCTCGTTTTTGATATCAAGACGCGCATCCGTGCCATCAAGAATATCGTGAATAGCCTCTTCGGGAAGTTTCTCTACTGGAGTCTTCAAGTCGAAGCCATACTGTTTGCATATCGCCTCAATCTGCCAGAATATAAGAGAATTTTTATATCTTCCGAGGGGTTCTATCGCTCCATCATATATTGATTTCTTTTTGTCGGGAATTACTTTAGATTCATCAACGATTGATACGAATCCCAATCCCTTGCAGCGTCGGCAGGCACCCTGTGGCGAATTAAAAGAGAAATTATGTGGTGCCGGTTCGGGGTATGACAAACCTGTTTCAGGATCCATGAGATGCTGGCTGTAATGGCGTATTTCACCTGATTCCATATCCATAACCATCATCTGCTTGTCTCCTTGTTTCAAGGCGGATTCAACAGTTGAACGGAGCCGCTGCATGTCGGATGAAGACGCTTTAAGTCTGTCAACCACCAATTCTACAGAATGGTTCTGATATCTGTTGAGTTTCATACCGTAGGCAAGTTCGGTCAATTCCCCGTCTACTCGAACGTAAAGGTAACCTTTCTTTCGTAAATTCTCAAATAATTCCTTATAATGACCTTTACGGTTTTTAACGAGCGGAGCAAGGACATATATTTTTTTGCCGTCATACTGGTCCACAATTAAATCCACAATCTTATCTTTTGTGTATTTCACCATGGGAGCACCGGAAAGATAGCTTCTTGCCTCTCCCATACGTGCAAAAAGGAGACGAAAGAAATCATAGATTTCGGTCGTGGTGCCGATTGTGCTTCGTGGATTTTTGTTGACGGTCTTCTGTTCGATACTTATTACAGGACTCAATCCTGTGATTTTGTCAACATCAGGACGCTCAAGTGATCCCAGCATGTTGCGGGCATAGGATGAGAAGGTTTCAATATATCGGCGCTGCCCTTCCGCGAAAATTGTATCAAAGGCAAGCGAAGATTTTCCGCTACCGCTTAATCCAGTGATGACGCTTAATGAATTGTGAGGGATTGTGACATCGATGTTTTTTAAGTTGTGAACCCGAGCGCCGTAAACATCAACCGACTCAGAGGCTGTTATATTATTGATACTTTGATCCATTTGTCAAGCAAATTATATAATTATCATGACCGTGACATAATGAAGAGGTCTAAACAACTTCATTATGTGTCTCGAACAACCGATATAATTACAACAAAAAGCGTGCCATTATTCCACCGATCCGCCAGTGGTATTGCCAATTTTACGATATCTTAAGATATTGATATCTCCCCCTTTCTTATATTTTTTGCCATCAGCTCCCTTTGCTTCAATAACATAATAATATACCCCGGGACTGACATATTTTCCTCTGTGTTTACCATCCCAACCAAGTTCAGGACGATCAAAATAAAATAATTGCTGCCCGTTCCGATCAAATATCCAGCATTTAAACTCTGTAAGAGAGCGATATCCAACTTTCCACACGTCATTGACCCCATCTCCGTCGGGGGAGAATGCATTGGGTATTCTTAAATCGGAAGCCCCGATGCCAATCTCATATGTCTCCCCTATCGCTTCACAACTTCCGTCGGCATTGCTTCCTATGAATCTTACATAATATTTACCTTCCTGATCAAATGTGTAATTCAGGTCTTGTTCGTTGAAACGATATTTTATATATTCGAATTCAGGATCTTCCGCCAGCTGCCATTCATAGTGTATTATGGCATCGGTGGTGTATGCATAAAATGTAAAATCTGCGGGAGCTGATCCTCCAAGCATCGTGCCATCGCTTTTAATCATGTTTGAGCTGTCTTCCTCGTCCGAAAGGTTTGTTTGCACAGCCTCGGTATTTACATCCAACCCGTTTGCTGCAATTGAAGAAGATTCAAGTGTTTTTTCCAATCCCCAGATCTTTAAGAATCTGTCTCCAGATATTGTCACAGTAGTGTTGCAATAAAAAGGTGGCCGGATTGTAAGAGGGTTCTGAAGGTATTCGAATTCGGCTACTTTCTCAACATCAGAATATGCCTTTGTATCAGAGTTCCATTCAAGAGTGTGAAATCTTGCTTTTATGCCTCTATCAAGTTGGCATTGACGTCCATTGATAGAATAATATCTTATTGGTTCTCCTATTCCGGTCACAGATATCCGCGTCATATCACAATCTTGTTCCGGATATGGTTCTACAGAAGATATGTCAAAATGTTTATCAGCATAATTTACAATCCAGAAACAATACTTGCTGACCCCATCATCGATAATATATCCCATATCTCCTTTGGGATTGGAAATCACAGCATAATTTCCCGAGATCGAAAATGGTTGGTCAACAGCATATCCACCACCGAGATTGCTATATATCTGAACTTTTAAATCCGAGAGCGAATTTGCGTCCGTAATATTTATTGCGGATATTTCATTGATGTCATATACCGTGTACACCGCATTTAGACCGGTCGATGCTTCAGGACGATCATTAATTACCTGATGGGTGTTTCCGACAAATTCAACATTAAGTGCACATGCAGGAAATGCGTGCAGAGCACCTGTAACCGCAATCAATATGGCTTTTATCATCCTCATAACTTTTTAACGCATTCATTCGCATCTTATTATTCTGAACAAGGATGTCATTTTGCGGAAGAAGAAGGCCATGGGAAATTTGACGGGTTCATTGTAAGATGAATATTTTTCCGTTTTAATCTTACCTCTATGTATTCTGTAAGTTTTTCTCTCTCTTTAATAGTTAGTCCTGCAGGGGCATTCACAAACAGCATGCTTACCGTATCTGTCGCATTACCACCCACTTGTGTCGCAACCATATGTGAAAGAGCAATGTCTTTGATTGAGGGAAACAGGACTTTGACTTCCGGTGATATTCTGATGCTTTCATCTGAAAATTGTTTATGAAGAGATACCAGAGCCTTAAGGGAGTCAATTTCGTTCTGTCTGTTTGCTATTTCAGACTGCATGAGTTTATAGAATTGTCCGAAATTTTGTTCGGAATTCATTTCTTTGTTGGAATTGGCAATTGAAAATCCTTGCTTTATATTCAATACAGTTCCTCCGAGCCCCACAGAATCCAGTTTGTTCATCATCGCCAATTGGAGAGAATCTTTTGGAAGCGCGGCTCCTATAAGTGTGACATCGATATATCGTTTGCCATTATTAACATATTCCTTATGATTAAGCACTTGTGTATTGGGAAAGACCATTTCTGTCTCAACAAAATTAGTTGCTTCATTTATGAAGATAGTAGTCCTTATCATATTTAAGGTTAGATAGGCTGACACAGCTACTGTAACGCCAACCACGCAATATACAATTCTTTGTATTCTTCTTGCTTTATTCTCATTGTTGTATATTACTTTCTTGTAGCGTAGCAGTTTCACGCCAATCCATGTTGCGAAAAGAATGAAAACCATGTTTGTGAGGAAGAGATATAGCGCTCCAAAGAAAAACCTCATTTGAAGGGTTGCAAGTCCATATCCAGCCGTGCATAACGGAGGCATCAGTGATGTGGCAATGGCGACTCCTGGCATTACTTGTCCTTTGTTTTTACAAGCTATACTTAAGATTCCTGCCGCCCCACCGAATAAGGCGACGAAAACGTCGTATATAGATGGAGAGGTTCGGGCAAGTAATTGGCTTGAGCCCTCATATTGTGGCGAAATAAGGAAGTATATCGCAGACGCGATGATTGATCCCAACATTGCAGCCATTATATTTTTTAATCCTCTTTTCAGCAATGCAAAATCTTGAATGCCGATAGCCAGTCCCATTCCGATAATAGGTCCCATGAGCGGGGATATAAGCATGGCACCAATAATCACCGGTATACTGTTGGTGTTCAATCCAAGAGAAGCTATGAATATAGCAAATATGAGCACGATCAGTTGAGAACCCTTGAAGGACACGCCGCTACGTATATTTTGTTCGGCATCAAGTTGCGGTTCAAGGTCTTCTGCAACATTGAAATATGATTTTATATCAATCCAGAATTTTTGCCAACCTGTTTTTATCGTTGTTTTAAGTTCCATAGTTAGTTGATGAATATAGTGTAATCTACATTTTTTAACACTTATAGGCGTATTTTAGTTGTATAATAACAACTATAAATTCGGAGAAGATAAACAAATTCATTAAATTTGCATTTCAAAAGTCAATTTTTGAGTTTATGGCAGCATTTGACCTAAAAGGATTAGGAGTGGCGATGATTACTCCGTTTAAACAAGATAAATCTGTTGATTTCGATGCCCTGGGTAATATAATCGAACATCTTATCAATGGGAAAGTGGATTATATTGTGGTGCTTGGCACAACTGGTGAGACACCATCTCTCTTCCCGGAGGAAAAGCAGCTTATTCGTAAATTTGTGATAGAAAAAGTGGCTGGAAGAGTGCCGTTGGTTCTTGGTCTTGGCGGTAATAACACCATGTCACTGGTTGAAGAGTTACAAAAAGGTGATTTCAAGGGTTTTTCTGCGATACTTTCCGTTGTGCCCTTTTATAACAAACCGTCGCAGGAAGGTATATTTTGTCACTATAAGGCTATTGCAGAAGCCTCTCCCCTTCCCGTAATACTTTATAACGTTCCGGGGCGCACAGGTGTGAATATGACGGCTGCGACTACACTCAGAATAGCCAGAGAAGTGAATAATGTTATTGGAGTCAAGGAAGCATCCGGAAATTTTTGTCAGATTGAAGAGATCATAAAGAATAAGCCTGAAAGTTTTCAGGTTGTATCGGGTGATGATTCAATCACGTATCCTCTAATGACGCTTGGTGCTGTCGGTGTAATTTCAGTTATAGGCAATGCATTCCCGGCTGAATTCGGTAAAATGGTGAGGCTCTGTCTTAAGGGGAATTATAAAGATGCTCTCCCGATTCATTTTGAATTTACAGAACTTTTTAATCTCCTTTTTGTGGATGGAAATCCTGCAGGTGTGAAATGCACGCTCAATGCAATGGGAATGATTGAGAATGAATTGCGTCTTCCTCTTGTCCCCACGAGATTATCAACAAATGAAGAAATTCATAAAATAACAGCAAAAATAATTGATAGATCCAATCACCGCTCAGAAAATTAAGGATGCTGCGGATATTGTTGAGGTTGTAAGTGACTATGTGCACCTAACCCGTCGTGGCGCCAATTACATGGGACTCTGTCCGTTTCATAACGAACGGACCCCATCTTTTTCTGTAAATAAACGTAAAAATTTCTGTTTCTGCTTCTCTTGCAAGAAAGGCGGATCTCCTGTGAATTTCGTGATGGAGAAAGAGGGTCTCTCCTATCATGATGCGCTGTTGCATCTTGCCCGTAAGTATGGCATAGAGGTCCAGGAGAGAGAACTGACTGATGAAGAGCGTGCCGAACAGTCTGAACGAGAGTCTATGCTCGTTGCTAATGAGTGGGCAATGCTCAAGATGGAGAAAGATATTTTCGACACTGAAGAAGGCAGAGACATCGGATTAAGTTATTTATATGGAAGAGGTGTAACTGAAGAAGCTGTCAAAAAGTTTCATCTTGGTTATGCCCTTGATAAGGGAAGTGCATTGACTTCTGCTGCAAAAAATGCCGGATACAATATTGACACACTTAAAAATCTTGGTCTTGTCGGTACTTCCAAAGAAGGTCGTGAATATGATAGGTTTCGCGGTCGTGTAATATTTCCTATAATTAATTCAGCAGGAAAAGTTATTGCGTTTGGTGGAAGGGATCTAAAGGGTGGTCCAGCTAAATATATCAATTCTCCGGAATCTATAGTCTATAAGAAAAGTAACGAACTATATGGAATTTATCAAGCCCGTGCAGATATCGTAAAAGAAGACAAGTGTTTTCTGGTAGAGGGCTATCTTGATGTTATCGGGATGTGGCAATCCGGAATGCGGAATACTGTGGCATCTTCCGGAACTGCCCTTACGGATGGTCAGATAGCCTTGATTCATCGTTTCACTGAAAACATCACATTGATCTATGATGGTGATGCTGCCGGAATAAAAGCATCGTTACGAGGGATAGATATGTTGTTGGGGCATAAAATGAAAGTTAAGGTTTTATTGTTGCCGGATGGTGATGATCCCGATTCTTTTGCCCGAAAGCATACGCCGGAAGAGTTTCGTAAATATGTAGATGAACATGAAACCGATATCATTCGATTCAAAGCTCAGGTCCTTTTGGCTGATATTCGTAAAGATCCGCAAAGACGGATAGATGCTGTAAATAGTGTGGTCCAGTCAATTGCACATATACCTGATCCGATTTCGCGTGATGTTTATATTCAGGAATGTGCCTCAATATTAGGACTCCAGGAAGATACGATAGCGAAGTCAGTAGCTCGTGTAAGAGGAGAACTTGTAGATAAATGGAAACGTGAAAGAACGAAAAGAGACTTCCCTACTCAGATTCCCAATGCTGCGGGTAATAATGAACAGGAAGAATCTAAGCAATCTGTATCTTCTCCAATAAACACAGTTTCTGAAAAAGAGAACCAGCCGAGAAATGTTGTCAAACCGACGGAATCTCCCATGTTTCCTCTTGAAAGAGTTGTAATCGAATATTGCATAAAATATGGATTCCTTGAATTATGTTCAGTAATGACAGATGAAAATGATGAAGGAGATGAATATTCAATCTCTGTGCTTGATTATGTAGCTGAAGAACTCGAAGCTGACAGTCAATCTTTTTCGGTCGATATTTTTGCAAAAATATTCGAGTTGCTGAAAGCCATGAGAGACGATTATGCCGTGGCTCTGGAGAATTTTTCAGCAAAACTTAATGAAGATATTGAAAAGCGTAGAAAAAGCGGCATTAATAATATCGCATCTTCCGATATGTCTGTTATGGAAATTGAGAGAGCTGAGAAGAAGCTTGAAGAAGAACTTGATAGCTATCGTAATGAAACATTAATAGAGTTTTCTAAAGATTATCCCGGGAGACAACTTGCCAGTCATGAAGATGGCGAAGTCAGGAACATGGTTACAGAGCTTATACGAGAGCGTCATCAGCTAAGTCACATTTATATGCGTGATAATAATGTTGTTGAACGTGATGAAGACAGGTTGGGAGTGCTTGTGCCAAGGGCAATGACTGAATGGAAAGGTGAGTTGCTGAATCTCAGGCTAAAAGAGCTGTTTACACGTTTTCACGATATTTCGGGGAAAGGAGACTCGGAAGCTGAGAGCAAATTAATGATGGAGATGAATGCGCTTATGCGTTTGCGTTCTCAGGTAGCAAAGGATATAGGAGAAAGAATACTCTCGCCAAGAAGCAAGAAGTAGGCGATAACTAATTTTTTATCAGGGCACGCACTTCTGTCTCAAAATCTGATTCAGAGAGATTCCAAGGCAACCAGTTGATTTTAGTGCCTCTCTTTTCCATGCCACGGAACCATGTCATTTGGCGTTTTGCAAACTGATGAATTGCTGTTTCGAGTTTCACGAACATCTCTTCGTAGGTATATTTACCTATAATATACATTGTCACGAATTTATATTCAAGACCATAATATATGAGATCTTCTGGAGGTATTCCGGAATCAAGAAGTTTTCTCACCTCATCTACCATACCTTCTTCAAGACGTGACTTTAGTCTTGAAGTGATTCTCTTCCTACGTTCCTCACGAGGGATATCTATTCCAATAACAATTGCGTTCAGAGGTGATGCGAATTGTTTTCTTGAGGCTGCCGCCTCTTCAGGATGCTGTAAATAATACTCTTCAATTTCTATAGCTCGGATTGCCCTCTTACAATTATCAATATCCGTTTTATTATGCAAGGTTTTATAGCTCCTCAATATTGCCTCAAGTTCATCGATCGACTTGCCTTCAAGCGATGTTCTTAGTGTCGGATTCTCTTCTACTTCCGGCATGATAATTCCATTCAGGGCATTTTCGACATACATTCCGGTTCCCCCGCATATCACCGGCATCTTCTTTCTATTTTTTATATCTGACAGTGCCTTATGAAAATCCTGAAGATAGCGGTGAAGGTTATATTTTGTTCCTGCCGGCACAATATCTATCAGATGATATGGAATCTCACCATATTCACAAAGATCTTTACCTGTGCCTATTGTCATGCCCCTATATATTTGGCGTGAATCTGCAGATATGATCTCTCCATTAAGAAAACGTGCTATATCTACAGCACGTTTTGTCTTTCCACTTGCGGTAGGTCCGACAATTGCAATAGCATCTAAATCTAATTCCATTGATTGGCTTTCTTGTTACCTTTGCCCGAAATTAGATTTCTGAAAAATCTCTTTATACGGTACAGCGGAGTGTCAGAATTGAAAAGTGAAATCCTAATCCATTTGTCATCCTGAAAATCAAGACGTGATTCCCTTACTTCTTTCAAAGTAAAAGTAGGATGATATGATTTGAGTTTGTTTCTTCTAAAGCCTCGTTCATCAAATATCTTATGTGTTAGCATTATTGTAGCCAGGCGGGTAATGTCTGAAACACATATATTGGCGAGATTCCCGGGATTATAAGAATAAATCTTTTTTAAGTCGTCAAACAACATCCACTCTCCGTCCACATTTAATTCCTTATAATCTTCCGGATTGCCATCAAGAAAATAGAAATAGCGTAATAAAGAATGCCTGTCTATATCAACCATTTTCCTACCAAAGAAGAAACGTAGTTCTCCATCATTAACGCCAGTCATCCTTCTTATGATGTTTGTTACTTCCGGAATTGTAATACCATTTACGGAACGCTTTGTAAAAAATGGAGTATCGATCACCGGTCGGAAAGGCATTCTCGGATCCGCAGTCTTGAAATTCATAAAGACAGAATCTTTACAAATCACATAATACCGGATATATGTTTTTGCAGTCATGTCGCGAAGCTCCTCCTGCGTGATAATCTCATTATTCTCGCGCATGTCAAGGTATAGATTATAATACCGGAAGATAAAATAAACTTCGTCAAGCAGGAACACAATAATAGTCAACCACATGAATACATACCAGTCTCTGTTGTTGACATCAGTATCTATGTAAAAGAAGATATAGTATGCCCAGATGATAACAGACAAGATTCCGAATATTATCATCAAATTTTTTAGCTGAAGATGGGACTCATAAGATAGAATCCCACCAATCTTCCCTCGTTCTCTTGAATCACCATATTGCAGACGGCAGTCTACGCATATCCTAAGCTTACTGCTTCTCAGGTAAATAATTATTATGGTGAAAAAACATATCGGGCATAACATTAAGGATGGAATATACGGATAATAAAAAAAAGTAAATTCAGGAGGAAGCCATATGAATCCCCATATATACAGTATATTCAATAAAATACTAACAAAGGAATAAACTATCAGACAAAAGAAAATCGAATATGATACTACCATACACGATGAATTTTTGCTGAGTTTGTTGTTGTAGAGTAAAGTATAAAGAAAGGCAGCGGCAATCAATGCCACAATCGGGGAGAAATAAAATGGCAGAATAATGGAAAATGCAAGAACGCCGACAACAGTAAGCAGACCTACTGAAAGATTTTTCCAGAAGGTGTAAAGCTGAAGGCTACTGACTTTTCCTAAATCCTGCATATCATCTGTATGTTAATTCCAACGTATGTTTTAGCCGTTTATTTCATTACATTTGTATTAAGGAAATCAGCAATCTTTTTAAACAGCATAACTCTTGCGTTGCACATTCCAAGACTGTGTTCAAATCCGGTCAGAGCCATCATGTCAAACACTTTTCCCTCATAGTTTAGTTTGGATGTATATTTCAGAGTGTTGTAAAAATGCACATTATCATCGCTGGTGCCTGACATAATGAGAAGCCGGGACTTCATGCCGGGGGTATACGTCAATGCTGATGATTTATTATAGCCGCCATCATTCTGTTGAGGTGTGCTCATATATCTTTCTGTATATATGGAATCGTAGTATCTCCAGTCGGTGACAGGAGCCATGGCAATTCCTGCTTTAAATGGGGAATCGGAGGCAGATAGTTCCATCAGTGTCATATAACCCCCGTAGCTCCAGCCGAAACATGCAACCTTCGAAGAGTCTACATACGGAAGCGATACAAAATATTTGGTTCCTGCGATCTGATCTGCAGTTTCATATTCTCCAAGATGACGATATACTGAATTTGCCCATTCTCTTGTCCGATATCCGGTGCCCCTTCCGTCAACAGCAGCTACAATATATCCAAGAGATGCGAGGTAATATACTCCCTCCATTTTCCATTTGTTGGCGACTTCCTGAGAATCCGGACCATTATATTGAGTCATTACCAATGGATATTTGCGATTGGAATCAAAATTTACTGGCTTTATGATATAAGCATCCATTTCCTCTCCTACCGCATTTTTGACTTTCAGAAATTCTTTCTTAGGTGCGGATGCATATTTTTCTGCGTATGCAGAATTATTTTCAAGCTCTTTTATGATTTCTCCTTTAGAATTGCAAATAGAATAGATCGTTGGAGTGAGTGCATTACTGTATGTTCTCACATAATAATCCATGTTTGCGCTGAAAGAAGCCGATTCAAATCCATCAATATTGTTTAAAGCCATCGTAGCCCCTTTTGCATCGATTCTGACTATATTGCGATTGATTGCACCTCTTATGGTTGATTGCACATAATAAGATTCTGTTTTATCAGATTTTCCATAGAACTGCGTTACATTCCAGTTTCCCTTGGAAATCTGTCGCAACTGATTGCCATTGTAATCGTACTCGTACAAGTGACAATATCCTGAACGCTCGCTCCCAATGACAAATGAGGTTTTCCCATACGAAACCATTTGATATGAAGACGGATTTAACCATGCCTGGCTACGCTCTTCTAAAAGAAGCTTGGCTACTGTTGAACCAGGATTTACTTTATAAAGACACAGATGATTCTGATCCCTGTTGAGTGTCATAACCATCAGCTGTGTCCCTGTTCCGTCATATTCCACTGAGGGAACGTAAGATTCTATGGGGATATCCATGGTTTTTGTTGTCCTGTTGTCAATATTGTATACATTGACGCTGACTTTAACGTTTGGATATCCTGCAAGGGGATATTTATAAGTATATTGCGCCGGATAAGGATCTGACAGTGGTTCCGGGTCACAAAAACTTTTATAGTTATCGAAAGAATATGTAGGCACATCTGATTCATCAAAACGGATATACGCCAAAGATGTGTCGTCGCCACTCCATCTGATAGTATTGACAATGCCGAATTCCTCTTCGTAGCTCCAATCCGGAACGCCGTTGATCACTTTGTTTATTTCTCCGTCTTTGGTGATTGGCTTGTCTGTGTCGTAATCAAGATTGGATATGTATATATTGTTGTTGCGAGTGTAGGCAACCATCCTGCCATCGTGCGACATTACGGCTCCCCTTTGTGCGCCGTCGGTCGATACTCTTTTGAGAGTTGATCTCAATGTGTCGTACACATAATATTGAGCTGTGAATGACCGACGATAAATCTTGTTTACATCATTCCAGAGGAGTATCTTTTTACCGTTGTCGCTGATGCTGTATCCGTCGAATGAATCAATCTTCAAGTCTCCTTTGATTTGATCCAGACTAAAAAGAGTGCCAGTCTTTTTACCTGTTCGGTATTCAAAGATATCTATTGACTTTCCATCTTCGCTTATTGCTGCATACGTTAGCCCGTCGGCAAGGGGGCGCATCTCCTTAATTCCGACTGGGGAATTTTTCCCGGGAGCAATATAATCTTCTATTGTCAGTGCAAACGCAGATGATTCTCCGGCAACAATACTAATTGTTGCCAGAGAGCATCCTATAAAATTTTTAAAGTTCATCTTCAGTCTGTTTTTAAGACGTTTGAACGATTGGTCAGGTTAGTTTTCTATTAATGCTGATCAGTTCGCTATTAATAGAATTATTTACATGCTGCGATCAATATGATCTTGCAAAAATTACACGTTGGACAGAAGGTTTACCGGTTACCATACATTTTCCGGGAGTCTTGTCTCCATCGAGAGGTATGCAGCGTATAGTCGCTTTCGTTTCCTCTTTTACTTTCTCCTCTGTTTCGGTTGTGCCGTCCCAGTGTGCGAGAATGAAACCTCCCTTTTCTATTTCTTCTTTGAACTCATCGTAGGTGTCTACAGTGCGTATCATTGAATCACGATACTCAAGAGCTTTCTGGAATATGTTGGCTTGAATATCTTCGAGAAGATCTTTCACATATGATGCGACACCATCAAGAGAAGCAACATGTTTCTCAAGTGTGTCACGACGCATCACCTCTACTGTGCCGTTCTCGATGTCTCGTGCTCCAATCGCCAAACGAACCGGGACTCCCTTAACTTCATAGTCGGCAAATTTGAAACCGGGACGTTTGTTCTCCGAGTCGTCATATTTAACGCTGATTCCGAGAGCTCTGAGCTCGTCGACTATCGGGGCTACTTTTGCGGAGATTTCGGCAAGCTGTTCATCACTTTTGTAGATAGGAATGATTACAACCTGAATAGGAGCAAGATGCGGAGGCAAGACAAGTCCGTTATCATCGGAATGAGTCATGATGAGTGCACCCATGAGGCGTGTTGATACGCCCCAGGAGTTTGCCCATACGTATTCCGGTTTATTATCTTTATTGATAAATGTCACGTCAAACGCTTTAGCAAAGTTTTGTCCGAGGTTATGGCTGGTGCCTGCTTGCAGAGCCTTCCCATCCTGCATCATCGCTTCTATAGTGTAGGTGTTGAGAGCACCTGCGAATCTTTCGTTAGCTGTTTTAACACCTATGATAACAGGCATTGCCATGTATTCTCTTGCAAATTGTGCATAAAGATTTATCATTTGCACGGTGCGTGCCTCAGATTCCTCAGCCGTGGCGTGTGCACAGTGACCTTCCTGCCATAGAAACTCTGCCGTGCGCAGGAACATGCGTGTGCGCATTTCCCAACGCATCACATTTGCCCACTGATTGCAGAGGAGAGGAAGATCCCTGTAGCTGTGTATCCAGTTTTTGTAGGTGCCCCATATAATTGTTTCTGAAGTGGGTCGCACTATAAGTTCCTCTTCAAGCTTGGCTGCAGGATCTACGATAACGCCGTTTCCATTTGGGTCGTTCTTGAGGCGGTAGTGAGTGACAACCGCACATTCTTTGGCAAATCCCTCAACATGTTCAGCCTCGCGACAAAGAAATGATTTCGGTATAAGAAGCGGGAAGTATGCATTTTGAACTCCCGTCTCTTTGAACATCCTGTCAAGATTCTGCTGCATTTTTTCCCAGATTGCATAGCCATAGGGTTTAATTACCATGCAGCCTCTTACCGCAGATTGTTCAGCCAAATCAGCTTTGACAACCAATTCGTTATACCACTGTGAATAATTATCTGATCGTTTGGTGAAATTCTTTAGTTCTTTTGCCATGATTTATGGAAAATTAGTTTAATGTCTTCATGTTTGTGCCTTGGCTGGCGCATTTATATGCAAAGTTACAAAAATATTGTGAAATATTTACGCTGAAACGGCATAAATATTCCCTTTTCATCGGAAAATTTATGCCGTTTTTTATAGTTGTTTCGAGAATGCCCTAAAATTGCTTACCTTCTCACCGTTGCCATGCGTTTTTTCAGTTCCTCTTCATAAAGTTCCCAATCGGTTATATGATGACGCGAAACTCCCGTTTCCATCGCAGCTTTTGCCACGGCTGGCGCAACCCTGAAGAGCAACCTTTCGTCGAATGGCTTAGGCAAGATGTAATCCTTTCCAAATTTGAAATCTTCCCCGCCATAGGCTTCTTTTACTGATTCCGGGACTTCTTCTTTTGCAAGTGCCGCTATTGCCCGGCATGCTTCAAGCTTCATTTGCTCGTTTATTTCGGTTGCCCTGCTGTCTAACGCACCTCTGAATATATATGGGAAGCCAAGCACGTTATTTACCTGGTTGGGATAGTCGCTACGCCCTGTGGCTATGATGATGTCGCTGCGAGTTGCTTTTGCAACTTCATATGCAATCTCAGGTTCGGGATTGGCAAGTGCGAATACAATAGGATTGGGAGCCATTGTGAGTAGCATCTCCGGCGTCAACGCATCAGCAACGCTGAGTCCGAGAAAAACATCGGCACCCATTATTGCCTCGGCAAGAGTGTGGATATCACGGTCGGTAGCAAACTCTCTTTTTTGAGCATTAATGTCAGCCCTGTCTTTACGTATCACCCCTTTGGAATCGCACATGACAACATTTTCGCGGCGCACTCCAAGTTGAAGATATAATTTGGCGCAACTTATGGCGGCGGCGCCGGCTCCGTTGATTACAAGCTGGATTTTGTCAATCTGTTTCCCCTGCACTTCGAGTGCGTTTATAAGGGCAGCTCCGGATATAATTGCTGTGCCATGCTGGTCGTCGTGCATTACAGGAATATCGCACTCCTGCTTGAGACGGCTTTCGATTTTAAAACATTCCGGTGCTTTTATGTCTTCAAGGTTTATTCCTCCAAATGTGGGGCTGATTGCTTTGACGATCTCTACAACCTTGTCGGGGTCTTTTTCATTTACCTCTATATCGAATGAATCAATTCCGGCAAAAATTTTAAACAAAAGGGCTTTCCCTTCCATGACGGGTTTGCCGGCAAGCGCTCCGATGTCTCCGAGTCCAAGCACTGCGGTGCCATTGGATATGACTGCTACGATGTTTCCCTTGTCCGTATATTTATAGGCAAGCGAATCGTCAGCCTCGATTTCCTTGCATGGATAGGCAACGCCTGGTGAATATGCCAGCGACAAGTCGTGTTGGTTGGCGTATGGCTTTGTTGGAATAACTTCGATTTTACCCGGTGTCCACTCTTCGTGATACCTAAGTGCCTCTTCTTTCAGACTGGATTTATCGATTGTCGACATATTAAAATATCATTAGTTTTAATCTATAACAATTTATTATGAGAATTGATGATTTCATTCATTTTATAAACCGATATACAAAGTTACAAAATATTCGGCATAAAGAGTATATGTTGTGCAACATATAAACCATTATGGCAAATTTTTATAATAATACTCATGCTTCTTTTGCTAAAGTTTTCCAAAAATATTTTTAGTATGCTGATTATTAGTTTATTATAATTTATAAATACCATAAAAGTTTTCCAAAATAAAAATTTAATAACAAAATTTTATCAAATAATTTGCTCGTTACATATAATAATCATACCTTTGTATCACCTAAAATGAAGATAACATATGATACAGATAGTTGAAAAAAGAGATGGTCGCGTTGTAGGCTACAATGAAGAGAAAATCAAGGCTGCTATCCGTAAGGCGATGCTCACAACTGAAATGGGCGAGGATGAGGCTTTAGTGCAGAAAATCACCGACCGAATCGGGATGGGTGGCAAGGAAAGGATGACCGTTGAGGAAATTCAGGATAAAGTGGAAATCGAGCTGATGAAATCAGCGAGAAAGGATGTCGCCAAAAGATATATAGCCTATCGCGATCAGCGTTCGATTGCCAGACGCGCCAAGACTCGCGACATGTTCCTTGAAATTATAGAAGCGAAAAATAATGACATCACCCGCGAGAATGCCAATATGAATACTGATTCTCCAGCCGGCATGATGATGAAGTTTGCAAGTGAGACCACAAAACCGTTTGTGGATGACTATCTATTAAGCCCGGATGTAAAGACCGCTGTTAAAAACAACTATCTTCATATTCACGATAAAGATTACTACCCTACTAAAAGTTTGACCTGTGTGCAGCATCCTCTTGACAGGATATTAAAGAAGGGGTTTGTTGCAGGTCATGGTGAATCTCGCCCTGCAAAACGCATTGAGACAGCAAGTATAATCGCATGCATATCACTTGAAACTGCTCAAAATGAGATGCACGGAGGGCAGGCCATTCCAGCCTTTGATTTTTATTTAGCACCATTTGTAAGGAGCTCTTTCATTGAAGAAATCAAAAATCTTGAGCAATTCACAAACGAAGACCTGAGACACCTGTACAATGCTGAAATTAAAGACTTTCTAAAAAAGGATTTAGATGGTCTTGATGGCGACGATCGCCTGCTGCAGCATGCAATCAATAAAACGGTTGAACGTGTACATCAAGCGATGGAGGCATTTATTCATAATATGAATACAATTCATTCGCGCGGCGGAAATCAGGTTGTATTTTCATCAATTAATTATGGAACGGACACTTCAGCAGAAGGTCGCTGCGTAATACGAGAGTTGCTTAATTCAACTTACGAGGGTGTAGGAAATGGGGCTACAGCTATTTTCCCTATTCAGATTTGGAAGAAGAAAAGAGGTGTGAGTTATTTGCCGGAAGATCCCAACTATGACCTTTATAAACTCGCTTGCAAAGTTACGGCACGACGCTTCTTTCCTAATTTCTTAAATCTTGACGCAACATTCAACCACCACGAGAAATGGAATCCCAACGATCCTGAAAGATACAAATACGAGGTGGCTACAATGGGATGTCGCACACGCGTATTTGAAAACCGATATGGAGAGAAGACTTCAATAGGAAGAGGCAATATATCGTTTTCAACTGTTAATATTGTCCGCATAGCTATAGAACTTATGAATGTGCAGGATAAGGAAGAGCGTATTGAAAGGTTCTTTGAGAAACTTGACGAAGTTCTTGATATTACTGCATTGCAACTGAATGAACGTTTCAATTTCCAAAAAACAGCTTTGGCTAAACAGTTTCCACTCGTGATGAGTGCTTTATGGAACGGGGCTGATGCTCTTGGTCCTAACGATACGATTGAATCAGTGATCAATCAAGGCACGTTGGGAATCGGATTTATCGGTCTAGCGGAATGCCTTATTGCGCTTATCGGAAAACACCATGGAGAAAGTGAGGAGGCTCAGACATTAGGATTGCGTATTGTCAAGCATATGAGAAGTCGTGTTAATGAATATTGTGAAACTTATGGACATAACTATTCAGTGCTTGCAACGCCGGCTGAAGGGTTGTCAGGAAAGTTCACAAAGAAAGACAGAAAGACATTCGGAATCATACCCGGTGTGACTGACAAAGAATATTATACCAATTCCAATCATGTGCCTGTATACTATCATTGTTCCCCTCGTCATAAAGCTAAAATTGAGGCTCCTTATCATGAATTGACAGGTGGCGGACATATATTTTATGTTGAAATAGACGGAGATGCAACGCATAATGAAGAATCGATTATGCAGATTGTTGATCTTCTTGATAAATATAATATGGGATATGGTTCGGTAAACCATAATCGTAATCATTGCCCCAATTGTGGTTACGAGAACGCATCGCAGGATGAAACACATTGTCCTAAATGCGGCACTAAATTTGAAACAATTCAACGTATAACCGGATATCTGGTTGGCACAACAGACAGATGGAATTCCGGCAAGCTTGCCGAATTGCATGACCGAGTAGTACATGAATAAGGTAAACGTAATTGATATAATCCGGGGCACCACTGTGGATGGTCCCGGATTTCGCACATCAATATATTTTGCAGGCTGCTGTCATGAATGTGACGGGTGTCATAATCCGCAATCCTGGGATTTCAATGCCGGTAATCCGATGTCAATAGATGAGCTTATTGAAATTGTGGCAGAGGAGGATTTTGATGTGACGTTATCAGGCGGAGATCCTCTCTATCATGTGGATTTTATGGTCGCGCTTGCAGATCGTATACATGCATTGACCCATAATGTATGGCTGTATACAGGTTTTACTTGGGAACAGATTGTCATGGACCCTAATCTCTCCAGGATATTGAGGCATGTAGATGTGATTGTTGACTCCCCCTTTGTTAGCACCCTGAAGGATGCGGATCTGTTGTTTCGGGGATCTTCGAATCAACGTATCATTGATGTATCAAAATCCTTGTCATCAGGTAAGATTGTGGTCTGGAGCCGTGATTGAACTTTTAATGTGTTCGTATGTTAATTATGTAGATTTCATTTTTAACTCTAAATACTATGAGCACACAAAAAAGTATCAAGGGAACGAAGACAGAACAGAATGTAGTTAATTCCTATCTTGCCGAAACTCAGGCATTCGCCCGCTATACATTTTATGCTGGCATTGCTGATAAAGAATTATATTTCCCAGTTGGCGTGATTTTCCGTGAAACAGCCGACAATGAATTGCATCATGCCAAGGTGTTCTTGAAGATGCTTAAGAATACTGAAGTGGTTGGTAATCCGGGTGTGGATGCCGGTTTCCTTGGAGATACGGCGGCTAATCTGAAAACTTCCATAAAGGAGGAAAGTGTTGATGGGTATGAATTTTATTATGCAGCTGCAAAGACCGCAAAAGAGGAAGGCTTTGATGATATAGCTTCTCATTTTGAGGCTATTGCAAGCGCCGAGAAAATTCATCATGACAGGTTCCAGCATATGCTTGCCCTTCTTGAAAGTGGCACTATGTGGAAACGAGAAAAGCCGGTAACCTGGAAATGTCTCGTGTGCGGCTATACTGTAGTTGGCACAGAACCGCCAGCAAAATGTCCGGGCTGTGACCATCCGTATCAGCATTATGTCGCCTTGGAGGATGGCTATGCTCCATCGCCGATGGGATAAAATTAGTTATTATAAAAAATTCATAAAAGAGGTTTGTTTGCATTGCAGATGAACCTCTTTTCTATTTTAGCTAATAATCAGTTATAACAAAATTTAACACTTTCAGAATTAAATATTGCTGATTTCAGCTTTTTTTTGTAAATTCGCACGATATTATAGTGAATTATGGGATTTTTCAACAAACTATTTTCTAAGAAAGAGAAAGAAACCCTTGATCAAGGTCTTCAGAAAACCAAAGAGGGTGTGTGGAACAAGATAACACGTGCAGTAGCAGGTAAGAGCAAAGTTGACGATGATGTCCTTGATGCCCTCGAGGAGGCTTTTATAACAAGCGATGTGGGTGTTGATACCACTTTGAAAATCATAGAAAGAATTCAGGATAGAGTTGCAAGAGATAAATATGTTGGAAGCAGTGAGCTTCGGGCTCTTCTCTGTGATGAAATTTCTGACATGCTGGAAAAACCGGAGAATGGCAAAGAAATTGAGGATTTCCATGTGCCGGCATCGGATATGCCTTATGTAATTATGGTTGTAGGCGTGAATGGAGTCGGGAAGACTACTACTATAGGAAAACTTGCTTACCAATATAAGGCAGCAGGGAATAAAGTTGTTTTGGGAGCTGCTGATACATTCCGCGCCGCCGCTATCGAGCAATTGGATATATGGGGTGAAAGAATAGGTGTCCCGGTTATTAAACAGAAAATGGGTAGCGATCCCGCTGCTGTTGCTTTTGACACCCTTTCGTCAGCTAAGGCTCAGGGTGCAGATGTCGTGATCATTGACACCGCCGGAAGGCTTCATAATAAAGTCGGTCTGATGAATGAGTTGACAAAAATCAAGAACGTCATGAAGCGTGTGGTGCCTGATGCTCCACAAGAGATTCTTCTCGTGCTTGATGGCTCAACGGGACAAAATGCTTTTGAGCAGGCGCGTCAGTTTGTGGCTGCTACGGAAGTCAACAATCTTGCCATAACAAAACTCGATGGCACATCAAAGGGAGGCGTGGTAATCGGTATCAGTGATCAGTTCAAAATCCCTGTGAAATACATCGGACTCGGTGAAGGTAAAGAGGATATTCAGATTTTCCACGCCAAAGAATTTGTAAAGACTCTTTTCGGCGAAGCAATATAAAAATAAATTCCTTAAGTGATTTGATCGATGATTAGGAATCGTGTCGACATAATAACGATGGGGTGTTCGAAGAATCTGATTGATTCGGAACGCATCATGCGTCGTTTGAAGACTAAGGGATATGAAGCTTTTCATAATGCAGAATCACCATGTGGTGAATATGTAGTGGTGAATACATGTGGATTTATTGCTGATGCAAAGGAAGAATCCATTGAAATGCTTCTGGACCTTGCCAGATTAAAGGAGGATGGAGAAATCGGGAAGATTGTTGCAATGGGATGTCTGACACAGAGGTATCGCGATGATCTGATTAAGGAATTGCCTGAAATTGATATAATTCTTGGTAAGTTTGATTGGGATGGCTTTATTGAAACTTTGCCGGATCTAACAGAATTACCTAAACCTAAGTCGTGGGAACGTGAAATAACCACTCCCCCACATTCTGCTTATCTGAAAATTTCAGAGGGGTGCAACAGGTTTTGTGCGTTTTGCGCTATTCCTATTATTACAGGTCGCCATACATCTCGACCAATTGAAGAGATTCTTGAGGAAACGAAATCTTTGGTGTCGCGAGGTGTAAAGGAATTTAATGTAATAGCTCAGGATCTTTCTTCTTATGGGATTGATCTCTATGGTTCTCATAAACTTGCTGAGCTTATTGATAGAATGGCAGAGATCGATGGAGTTGAATGGATAAGGCTGCATTATGCATATCCTTCCGATTTCCCGTTTGATATCCTTGATGTTATGGCTAAACATGACAATGTGTGCAAATACATTGATATTGCATTGCAACATGCTTCGGATAAGGTCCTGACAAATATGCGTCGTCACATCTCTCGCAAACAGACGGAAGATCTTATTGCCGAGATGCGCAGAAGAGTGCCGGATATAAAGATCAGAACAACTCTGATGGTCGGTTTCCCGGGTGAAAGTGAAAAGGAATTTGAGGATCTACTGGATTTTGTGCGTACACAGAAATTTGATAGAATGGGTGCTTTTGCTTACTCCGAAGAAGACGACACGTGGGCTGCCAAGAATCTTGATGACAACATTCCTGATGAAGAGAAACAGAGGCGGCTCGATTTATTAATGGAGATTCAGACGGATATATACGAAGAAAAGAACGCGGCTATGCTTGGGAAGGAAGTGTTGCTTCTTGTTGATGAGATTGAAGGAGAGACAAGAATATGTCGTTCTCAATGGGACAGCCCGGAAGTTGACATGAATTATTATGTCAAGGGGAGCAATGCACAACCTGGAGATTTCCTGAAAGCGCGTGTCACCGGATATCAGCTGTATGATTTTGAAGCTGAAGCAATAGATTAGCAATGTTTGATAGTTTTTGTGCATATCGATTTCCTCAAGATACAAGCATATTCATGTTTCAAGGGGAAATGAAGGATGGTTTATTACCGGGATTTGTAATAGCACCCTTCGATCTTTATTCGCATGGTCCTGTCACGATTCAAGGTTTAACCAAGGCAGAGTGGTCTGTTTTTAATAATTTATTGAAAGGTGATAATTTTTCAGTTCATCTCTTTGATTTTCCATCTGCATCTACAACCAAAGAAGAACATTCTCATGAAGTAGAAACTATCGTTTCGGAATTGCAAGGTAATCATTCCTCAAAAACTATAGCGGCAAAGGTGATATGTTCCAATTCCCCGATTGATGCCGAGACTTCTTTTGAGAACCTTTGTTCCACTTCCCCAAATTCTTTTGTCTTTCTTTTCTATACACCTCGGTCCGGAGCATGGCTTGGAGCTTCACCGGAAATTTTGCTAAAAAATAAAGAGAACGTTCTCTATACATATGCTCTTGCCGGCACGCGACCTGCGGGAAGTGCCGGAGACTGGGACGCGAAGAATGTAAAAGAGCAGGAAATAGTAGAGAAATATATCTGTGATTGCTTTGTAAGGCGAGGGATCAATGCAGTCTGTTCTCCCAGATCTTCCCGTGCTGCCGGAATTGTTGAGCATATTCTGACAGAGATAAAAGGTGAAACCAACACTTCTGTTGATTTAAATGAGTTTCTAAGAGACTTCTCTCCTACTCCTGCATTATGTGGGTTTCCCAAGATTGAGTCAATGAACCGTATTTTCCGACTTGAAAATTTTGAGCGTGGATATTACGGAGGCTTTTGTGGACCTATGGCATCTGAAGATGAATTCACGTTTTATGTAAACCTACGTTCCATATTCTTTGGGCAGGAACGATGGTGCATGTTTGCAGGGGGTGGCATAACCGTCTCCTCTGATCCGGATGCTGAATGGCTTGAAACAGAGAGGAAGGCAGAAGG
>CAJUDL010000027.1 GCA_910585285.1 uncultured Muribaculaceae bacterium | reverse complement strand
AAAAACACGATTAAGAGAATACAAAGGTACAAATTTTTGCGATTATAACCGCGAGTTCTACAAAAAACTGCGGTTAGCCTTCTGAAAGTCTGAACGCATCTTTTACTGAAAGAGGATTGGAATGTCGTTGTAGACGTCCTTGTTGTATGGATTCGATTTGATAATTTAGCCATAAAAAATCCGATGACTCAGAAACTAAACTGCGTAATGCATCTATAACTGTATCAGTATTTTCCTCTTTTGTTAGGGCAATATTCTTTATAGCCATAATACATTGTGATGGCCATTGATTAAATCTGGCGGTAAAACCACTTGATATGCGTAGTATTTCTATTAATATTGGGAGATGTTCAATTGATGAGTATTTAAGGCTTGGGGCATTATGGAAGTCTCCCAGAAATTCTGGATTAAAATTACATATATCTAATAGGTCATGTAAAGCATCTCGCTGTCCCATTGACAATAGACAGAATAGAGCATTTCGACTATCTTCTTCACATTCGTTTGACCTTATCTTTATCATACAAGAGATAATCTCCTCTTGCATATCCTCATAATCTCTGATATACTTTAAAGAATATATTTGTAACTTCGTTGGAAATCTTTTAAAATTATCCTTGATTACATGGACTCCTTTTGATCCAATACTATTAAATGTATCAACAATAATATTAGAATAATAAAATTGGGGATTACAGGTGATTTTTAATATCGGTTGTATACATATATACAGTCTTTCCTTGATTGCATAAGTCATTAATTGCAATAGATGCTGTTGGTCAGCACTAAAATCTGGGGATTCTAATAATGATTGGATGGAAACATTAATTTTTTGACGTTCCACATGCTTGATTGCATACTTAAAAAAGTTCTCTTCACTATTGAAATGGGAATAATTATCAGATGTTAGTGCCGCATATTTCAAATTCCGTAAAATAGTACTTTCAGGTAGATTAAGTCCATATCTCATGGCAACCATAATGCATATTATCGTTATAGACTTATTCTCATTTTCAATTTCATTATTTACTGCGATTTCAAGTTCCTTTTGTTGGGCAGGAGATAATTTGATAGAGATATTATGACCACCAATTACAGTTATACGATAATGATCGTAGTAGTGCTTGTCTTGAGCTTTAACAATAAGTTCTTTGGCACTATATTCGGATTCTATATTATCTTCAAAAGACTGACAGAACCAATACACGTATGTGTTAGTTGGGACCTCACGTTTATCTAATTCATCCAGATATTGGGATACCGGTGTATCTCCTGATTTTTCCAATAAATTTTTAATGGTAGATATGAATAACTCATGGTCAAATAATACCTGTTTGCTATCAGTTTCATGCTTTTCCCAATCTATGCTATTATGAAAAATGTATTGTTCAAACTTAGTACTTATCCAAAAATTTATTCTTTCATCTACCTCTGGATTAAGACCTGAATTAATCCATCGGAGTATAACCATATTATCATAAGTTGAATCCATTTCGGAGGCAATTCTGTCTATATCTTCAGAAACTAGATATAAGGATATTATAGCACGATATTCGCGTACTTCCCGACTGCTGTTTTCTTTATTCAAACAAGCCCTCATCTTCTTAATAATAATACTTGGCTTATTGGAAACATTATACCTTGCGACGAATTCTTTTACTCTATAAAATACTGTATGCAATACCTTGCCATAGAAGATATGTTTATTTAGTATTTTTTGCCAAGTATCTTCTACTATTTCTATTATATCCTCATAATTCTCAGCTATATTTTCTGCAATCCGCGAAGCTGACGCAAGAAGATTAATATATGACTCACCCGCTTTTTCAGCGTTAGATGTATCTCCTCTTCCTTTTATCCACTTATTAATGGATGAATAAATGGCGATCTGCAAACCTCCTATTGTTTTAATTTTAGAAAAGATGACATCCATTGTTTTGTGGTCAATCAAATGATGGACACCTTTCTCATCTGTATAATTTTCATAATCCTCCAAATTCTCGGAAATAAAACCAATATATAAATCTACATCATCAAGTTTGGATATTAGGGAAAATATTGCTTTTAATAGATTTATATTCTTTGAAGTATATAAACTAATCAGGAAGTCCACATTCTTCGAATTGTGAAATATATTATTCTCTAACGGCACGTATATATACCATTCATTATTACTGCTATACGCATTCTTTTTTATGTTGTCAAAGATAGCATTTGATAAATTCGCATACAACTCTGATGCTAGAATTATATCAGCATCAAGGAAAGCTATCATAGAAGCTAAGAGATAGCTATATCCACTTCTTATTTTAGTAGTCTCATACTCAGATATTAATAATTCTAACGATTCATGATAAATACAATGAGTGGCTAATCTACTATGAAATCTATAATTATAGTCGTTAGGACCGGATATTTCCAGATGTTTATATTTCATCAATAGATTTTTGAACGTTGATATGACAACTTGCTTTGGTAATTTCCGTGGGTCTAAATTTATTATCCCCTGCTGATCATGCTTAGACATCCATTCAACTAACTGCCGGTACATGTCTGTATGACTGTCAAGACTTGCTATTAATAGTTCAAAGACATCTATCCACGCTGGATTAATACAAGAAAATTCAGCATCACGTAACACAACTATTTTTAGAATTTCATCTGCTGTCTTTTCAAATAGAGTCAATACTACAAAATAATTAAGGAAGATATTTTTTGTGAAACTATATTTATTGTCTTCTGATTTTGTGAAGATGGCAAATCTTAAACAACGAGATATCTTATCTTTATCATATTTAAATACGTCTATCAAGTCAGTCTCCGTAAGTTCCTTTTTCTCAGAGAGCTGAAGCACATATGCAATTTGTTTTAGCATCGAATTGCCATATGTTTCTGATGGTATATTTGCTACTGGATTTATTGAGTCATCTGCCACATAACTTTGTGATACGATTGTTCTAATTATATCCAGTCTATTTGAAGGTAAACATTTATCGTTTATATATATAGAAATAAGTGATTCAAGAAAAAATGGTACAAATACTAATTCCCATAGATTTTGTGCAATTAATTCCTTGCAAAATGTGATATAATCAATATCATTCTTTTCAATTATTCGTTTGATTTGTTCAATTGATAGGTCATCTAAATTTAGTCGCTGGAAATTCGCAAACATGCTATGATTTACATAGTTCCTACGACATGTAATAACGATTTTTAAGTCAGAGTGTTCCGAACTCAGATTTACCACTAAATTATATAGAGTATTTCGTCTGGTTTCTGGAAGTTCATCAAATCCGTCCAGAATTAAAACCATTTTATTTACCGGGGCATAAAACGGTAAAACTAAATCTTTATTATCTTTAAAATCCCGAACTTTAATATAAATTGGATAGTGTATGGTATCACATTTTAATTGGTATAGTAAGTTTATTGTCTCAACGGACTTCCCGGTTTGTGCGGCACTCACCAATAGCCATAATTTCTTATCTGCAAAGCCACTTACTTTCCCTGAAACGAAATTATATAATGTATCTGAGGGATAATTGTCTTTTTCAAAATACGCGTTAAACTCGTTTTCTGTAGGTACTGAAACTGTACGAGGATAATACCTTTCTAATTTCCCAGTTGTGGCTGTTGAATATTTCTTCTCGAATTCTTTTATCGGAGTTTCTCCGATCCAATTATTTAGGGTGTGACAAATCTTGCATGATATGTCCGGCTTTGAGTTGATTGTCTTTAATATACTAGAGAAATCATAGTAATCTGTTAAGAATGAGAATGTATTATCCCCATACTGTAATTCAGAAACTTTCCTCTCTGGAGATTTATCTGTTAATGCAAAATAGATAATATGAAAATCATGAAGAGCTTCAGTTTCTGCAACACTTTTAAGTGTGTGCTTTATCTTGTCTAGATCTGTTCTACTACTTATTTGAATACAAACTTTATTAGTTTCGTCAATTAAATCGATACCTTTAACATTATTTTTCCCAAACTTATGGTTTATATTTTCAAGTTTATATCCGAAGGTCGTATTAAGAAGCATTAACACTAAATCTTCCATAAAAAGATTTGTGTCAAAATGCCCCATATTATTATTTAGTTTAATGTACGAACATATTTCAGATATTTTCTGAGTAATATATTGAGTTCGTTCAATATGCGAAAGTCCCATGCGACAATTGGGGTTAAATATCAGATTATTCTTGTTAATAAACCGCTGATTTAGGTATAATTTAAGGCAAAGGCGTCTTGATAAGATATAGCAGAACGATTATCCTTGTTTTCTATCCAGCCTTTTTCAAGATGACTTGTTTGAGAAATTTCTCCCGAGTTCATTTTACCGAAGTTTTCGCATACTGCCTCTATCGTGGATAGTTCAGTTTCACTTAGAACAATCTCGCCAGTTGTGATTGCTTCCAGTTTGATACCACTTTGGCCGCTCGGAGAAACAAATTCTTCCATATCAATTCCCGACAGAGAATTATATAATGTTCCCCAATGTTCTGGAACAGGACCGAATGGCAAAGCTTTATATGTAAGACCGGTTATTCCATATCCATGCTTCTTATAATGTATGAAATCAGCATAGAACAGGAGCTTATTCATTTTGGTGACAAAAGTCGAGCCTATATTGGCGATAATCCACTGCACGATATTTGCAATCTTATCCAAGGACATTGAGCGGAACCCGGTGTATTCCGATGGTTGTCCGCTTGGTTTGTAATCACCTTCCGCCGCTTCTACTCTCTTTTTAATCCGTAGATATTCCTGTTCACTCATCTCGGACTTTGAGGCCTCTACAAAGGACATAAAAATATCCTTTTCACGGGCTGCGATGATTGTCCGAGCATTTGATACGCTCGGCACCTCGCCATCTTCATACATACGGTATTGGTTTATGCCGAAACCAAGTATCTGAGCCATTTTTGCCGCCGACAGACCGTAGTGTTCCCTTATTCCGGATATTTCGTCAGGGAAAGGAATACCATGCTTGACACGATATTGGTTATACACCTGAAATATGTTTGCCTCATCCATTTCGGTCGTGGTCCACATTTCACCTTCCTTATCAATAATTCCGGTGTGAATATAGGAAAACTCCTCTTTTCGGAAAGTTATTGTTCTTACTTCCTGAAAGTATTTTTCTCCGGGTAATAATTTGTTATTGTCCATTGTTTTTATTCTTTAAGGGGTAAGACATAGGATGTTCTGCTTTATGAAACGAAATACAAATCGTATGAGAGTTAGGCTTTCCAAGAGTAATCTTGATATAGATCTCATTTCCTCTTACATCTTTGCCGAACACCCACATTTCACCTTGATTATTCAACGCATCCACAATTGGACCTTCGGAATAATCATAGCAGCTCAAATTCATGATAACCTCCATTCGTTGATTAGGTGTTATACCCAGTTCAACGAGACTGTTTTGGTTCTTTTGGCGGTCATCACGGAAACGGATTCCAAAGATTTTAATCTTCAGACTAAAATCCTCTAAGAATTTCTCGACCTGTTCTTTCGTAATCATAGTGCAAAGATAGCCATATTCTTTTAATAATACAACTTTATCGTTGCGTTTGTTCTCGATAAATCTATAAAATTTGGACTTAATATAAAATACTCTCATGACTAAATACAAAAACACACGATTATAATCTGGTGTAGGTACAAATTTTCGCGATTATAACTGCAATTATTACAAAAAACTGAGTTTAGGACACATTTCACTGCGAAAACTGCGGGAGGCGTGGCGGCTCACGGTGTTGTCGTCGGCTATGCCGTCAGAGGGTGACTCACGCATTACTCACGCTTATGCTCCGAAAACCGTTGTATTCTGCCGGATAGGGCAAAAAAGTAAAACGCTGAAAATCAAGCGATTTTCAGCGTTTTACGGTTGAAGTTCGGACTTCTTGGTAATCCGCGTGGGATTCGAATTCAAGACTCCGGTATTTAAAGTTTTTTATAGGCTGTCCTGTTTCATATTCATAGATGGTATATCGCGTCAGTCGCTTAATTCACCTACGATAGAGACGCCGAGATATTGTTTAATCTCGTCCTGACTCATGCCGCTGCCAAGAAGATACATGAGTTTTGTGATGGCGGCTTCAGCTGTGATGTCGTAACCGGAAATTACGCCGGCTTCAGCAAGCATGTCGCCGGTATAGTAACGTTTCTGTTCGTCTCCACCATTCTGGCATTGTGTCACATTGTAAACGATTATGCCACGTTTGACCGCTTCGGAAATCTCATCAAGAAACCATTTCTCAGTCGGGGCATTTCCGGCTCCGAAGGTGCGGAGCACAACAGCTTTGATACCGGGTGTAGAGAGCTGAGCTTTGACAACATCGTCTGTGATACCCGGATACAGCCACATAACCAATAGAGAGGGATCCATTGCATAGAAAGGTTCCAAAGGAAGCTTCTCCTCATGCCGCATAAGATATGGCGTGTTGTAAGTTATGTGAAGGTCGATTGTGCCCAAATCCGGATAATTGAAACTCTTGAAGGCATGGAAGCCGGTAGAGGTGAACTTGGTTGAGCGGCAGCCTCTCACGATGTAATCCTGGAATGCTATTACAACCTCCTGAATCATAGGATTTCCATCGGAATCTTTTGCAGCGGCAACTTCCACTGCCGAGATCAAGTTTTGGGTGCCGTCTTCGCGCACATCTCCAATAGGCAACTGACTACCTGTGACTACAACCGGTTTTCTTAGGTTGCGCAGCATAAATGCAAGGGCAGAAGCGGTATACGCCATGGTGTCTGTGCCGTGAAGAACAACGAATCCATCATAGTTTTCATAATTGTCGGCTATATCCTTCACAATGGTGCCCCAATACTGCGGATTCATATTTGAAGAATCGATAGGATCCTTGAACTGAACGCTGTCTATCTGATAGCCAAGTTCAGACAGTTTAGGCACATTGTCCATGAGATGCGAGAAATCAAATGGCTGGAGTCCCTGCGGAGTTTCCACCATTCCGATGGTTCCTCCGGTGTAAATTATTAAAATTTTAGGCTTATTCATAATTCTATAATTTTACTGTTTTGCAGATGAATTTTGAGTTGCCGTTGTGGCAGCCGGTTTAACATCTTCGTAATAATATGGTTTGATACCAAACGTGAAGTGGTTGACTCTAATGATAACAAATATCATGACTATTGCGGAAGCTGCGGTTACGAGCACGAACGGGAAGAGGTCGCTGTGCTGCTGACCGAATATATCGGCAAAGAAATCAACGATTACAGGCACGAGAGATATCGCTATATAATTGGCGACCTGCAGATAGGCAAGAGCCAAAGTGGATTTACGATCGCTAACCACAAGTTCGGTTGCTTTGATATAGAAGATCGGTTGTGCAAGACCATTGCCGAGACCTACAATACCATATGCAGCTATAAACAAAGGATAAGACTTGGTCACTACGAAAAGAAGGAAACCTCCAACCAGGAGAGCTATTGCAACGATAAACGTGGTTTTACGGAATGCCTTCATCACTCCTGTAACGCATAGACCGATAAGGAACATTGCTGCGTAGAAGACTGATGTCACTACCGAAACATCTTCTGTCGACATATGGTAGTCGGGCATAAGATTCGGAAGATAGTATGCAGGTACGGAAGTGGCGAATACAAAGAAGAAGTATGCGAGAAGAAGCCATATTGTACGACCAAGGTAAAAGCCACCTTTCACTTTTTGTCCGGCGGTTGAGAATCCGTCAGCATCCACAGCGGGCACAACAGTTGATGCGGTATGGGTAGAATCCTGTTTTGTATCATCCGTATTCTGGGATACTCCATAATCGCTTTTCGGAATCTTGTTGAGGAAAGGTATCAGAATAAGTGATACAAGAGGAATCAGATATACAAGGAATGGAAGGTGCCAGCTTTTTGCTGCGAGAAAACCTACAACAAACGTTGCACCGACGAGAGCTATATTGCCGATTGCTGAAATGATACCCATCTGTTTTGTGCGGTATTTTCCAACGAATACGTCAGCAATAAGTCCGGTTGAGAACGGAAGTATGAGACCGCATCCTGCACCGAGCAAGCAGCTGAGCCAAATAAGCATGGTCAGACTGTTTGACCAGATCGATAGCGCTCCCGCTACGATATACATTATTGTGCCAAGAGTGATTACCAATACTTTATGCCGTGTCTCGGAAAGTTTTCCCGAAAGGAGCACAAAGGGGATGATGACCAGATTAGGTAAGACCGTCAGCAACTGGATCTTGAAATCCGTAACATCCGGGAATATTGTGCGGAGACTGCCCTCAATCGGGGTTACCGCCAAACCCGGAAGGTCTACTGCAAGAGAGAGAGACCATATGGCAAGCACCACCATCAGCGATATTTGCCCTTTACCTGTTTTGATTTGCATAACAACAATTTTTTAGTGGAACTATTATAAATCAGCTTTTCAGCTTTTAGTCTGTTTCAGATATTCTAATAGTATCTCCGTTGAACACGCCGAGTCCGAGCTTCTGCATTATACCTTTCACTGCAGCCTGTGCTTTAACGGAATTGCCAGCCTCATCGAGTGGAGGAGCAAATGCCGCAACCCCAAAGACACCAGGCAATACACCAAGAACGCCACCACCAACACCGCTTTTTGCCGGGATGCCTGAAGTGTAGAGCCAATCGCCAGTGTTTTGGTAAAAACCTACGGAAGATATCAATGTCGTGATTTTGGGAGCAAGTTCACGAGCGAAGACCTCTTTCTTTGTTACAGGATTCACGCCACCATTGGCGATTGTGGCTGCGCATATACCAAGTTGAGTAGCTGTGACTCCGATGGAACATTGACGAGTGTATAGATCCAGACTCATGTCAACATCATCATAGATTCTGTTGTAGTTCTTCAAGAGCCATGCTATTGACCGGTTGTTGAAGTTTGTTTCCGACTCAGATCTGTATAGTTCATCAAGCACCTGAGATTCACTTCCACATAGATCTGTGAAATTATTTATGATGGCTTCCCATTTTCCCCACGAATCACCTGCCGGTTTTACCATTGAGCAGGCTGTTATTGCTCCCGCATTGACCAATGGCGTAGAGGGATGATCGTTCTCAAGAAGAATCGCAAAGATGGAGTTGAATGGTAGACCAGTAGCATCGGCACCGATCTGGTCCAACACGGCTTGGGCTCCATATTGTTTCAATACGAGAATTGCCGTCAGAACTTTCGAAACAGATTCAACTCCAAATTTATATTCGGTATCGCCGGCACTGAATGTTGTGCCGTCAGGAAGTGTGAGACTGATTCCGAACAAGTTCGGATCGATATTGGCAAGAAACGGAATGTAATTCGCATTCTTTCCTCCTTGGATGTTTTTGCATTCCGCATATGTTTGTTCCAGGGCTTCTTTTATCTGGGACTTTGTAAGAATTTTTTCCATAGTATAATGTATATAATTTAACTTTCGTTTCGTACTTATTTAAATTTTAAACATCTGGTAGTTATTATGGTTGGCTCTACGGATTGTTTTAACATCCTTTTTAACATATCTTAAACTATTGATTTATGGAGATTTTTTTGTTAATTTTGCGATAAATTTCACGAGGTTGTTGCAAAATAACCCATGATTGTGCAGCATCCTCCTTATATATAACAGGTATGGCAAAAATTGGAAGTGTGATGACTCCGAAAGGTCGCAAGGCGATGCTGCTCGGTAGTGGTGAACTTGGTAAAGAAGTTGCGATTGAGTTGCAGCGTCTTGGAATAGAAGTTATTGCGTGTGACAAATATGCGAATGCTCCGGCTATGCAGATTGCCCATCGTTCGTATGTTTTCAACATGCTTGACGGTGAAGAACTTCGCAGAATTGTCGAGCTTGAAAAACCGGATCATATTATTCCGGAAATAGAAGCTATCGCTACTCCGGTGCTTGTAGAGCTTGAAAAGGAGGGATTTAATGTCACTCCGACTGCACGTGCTGCATGGCTGACGATGAACCGCGAAGGAATACGACGTCTTGCTGCCGAGGAGCTCGGATTGCCGACTTCTCCCTATCGTTTTGCTTCGACACGTGAAGAATTTGACAAAGCAATCGAGGAGATTGGAATACCTTGTGTTGTTAAGCCGGTTATGAGTTCTTCCGGTCACGGACAAAGCACAGTCAAAAGCATAGAAGATATCGACGCTGCCTGGAAAGAAGCGCAGGAGGGTGGTCGTGCAGGTGCAGGCAGAGTAATAGTTGAAGGTTTTGTGGATTTCGATTATGAGATCACATTGCTGACAGTCAGAAGTGTTTCTGGAACAACCTATTGTGAACCGGTGGGTCATATCCAGGTCAATGGAGATTACCGCTATTCCTGGCAACCTCAGCCAATGAGTGAGGCTGCAATTGAATCTGCCCGTGAAATAGCCCGTAAAGTAACGGATGCTCTGGGAGGATATGGCATTTTCGGCGTAGAATTGTTTGTGAAGGGTGATCAGGTAATATTCAGCGAGGTTTCACCTCGTCCGCACGACACCGGAATGGTGACAATGATATCTCAGGATCTGTCGGAATTTGCACTTCATGCTCGTGCGTTGCTCGGACTCCCTGTGCCGGCAATTGAGTTTTACGGACCATCAGCTTCGCGGGCTATTGTTGTTGAGGGAGATTCAAATTGCGTGGAATTTGATAACCTTGAAGAGGTTCTGAAAGAGCCAGGCACGCAACTTAGAATTTTTGGGAAACCGGAAGTTCACGGACATCGACGCATGGGTGTGATTCTGGCAAAGGCTGATACCCTTGAGGAAGCACGTGCAAAAGCTTCACGTGCTTATGATGCGCTGAAGATTTCTCTTCATTGATGACGAAGGACATGAATGATAATGTCTACAGATTGCCTTCTCCGGAAGGCATCTGTTGTTTTACAACGGGTGCCAAAGCGGATGGCTTAGTTTCTGCCGGTAGGATTCTCGGTGATAAACATCCAATTCTTCCGGTTCAGACCCATTCGCTTAATGTAGCCGTAGTAACAAACGCTAGAGAAACGTTCCAGGATACAGATGCTTTGATAACTCAAATACCCGGGCTTCCTATTGGGGTCCGCACCGCCGATTGTGTCCCTATAATTCTTTATGCCCCGGATATCAAGGCTGTGGCAGTTGTTCATGCCGGCTGGAAAGGCACCTTGGGTGGAATTGTGTCAAAAACTATTGACCTGATTGTGGATATGGGTGCCGACGTATCGATGTTACATGCAATGTTTGGTGTTTCGATATGTTGCGAGTGTTATGAAGTGAATCCTGAACTGGCAGATAAATTTATTGCAGAAGGTTTTGTATCAAATATTTCATATCCCGGCGGATCCGGATCGAGACCTCATCTTGATTTGCAAGGCATGAATGCTAAAAGAATGCAGGAGAAGGGAGTGTTACCCGAAAATATCGTTCTCAATAATCTTTGCACCAAAACATCATGTGATGAATCAGGTGCATTCCTTTTTAACAGTTGGCGCCGCAATCCCGGCATAACTGAGAGAAATCTAACTATAGCCAGTCTGATTTAATGGCAATACATAATATACAAGCAGGGGTTTCATTAAAATGAAACCCCTGCTTGTATATTATGATAACATGTTATGCGTTTGCTTCTGTCTCTGCCTCAACATCCGGAGCGATGAGCTTGTATCCTTTGCCATGGATATTGATAATCTCGATGGATGGATCATCCTTGAGTAATTTACGAAGTTTGGTGATATAGACATCCATACTTCTTGCGTTGAAATAATTGTCGTCTATCCAGATTGATTTCAATGCATAATTACGTTCAAGAATCTCATTCACATGCGAACACAGGAGGGCAAGAAGCTCAGATTCCTTAGTTGTAAGTTTTTGGGTCTTGTCATCAGCAATTAGCACTTGCTTCTGAGTGTCGAAAGTGTATTTGCCAATCTTGTAAAGTGTGATGTCTTTATCGCGTTTCCCTTTTACCCTGCGGAGAATAGCCCCAATACGGAAAACGAGCTCTTCCATAGAGAAAGGTTTGGTGATATAGTCGTCAGCCCCAATTTTGAAACCTTCGAGCACATCCTCCTTCAGAGCCTTGGCGGTAAGGAAAATTATAGGCACATCTCCATTGACATTGCGTATTTCCTGCGCCAGCGTAAAACCATCTTTCTTAGGCATCATTACATCGAGAACACAAAGGTCGTATTTCCCTTTCAGAAATGTTTTGTATCCTTTTTCACCATCAGGGCAGAGGTCGGCGTTAAAGCCTTTAGCCTGGAGGAACTCGCGGAGAAGCATACCAAGGTTCTCGTCATCCTCACATAGCAATATTTTCAATTTCTCGTCCATCATATATAGATTTTATTTATTTCATTTAAAGTAATTGTTAAATGATTGCCATTTTTTCACATTCTTTAATTCTATAACAAACAATATCGGAAAATTCCGCATTATTATTTAACATTTTCAAAAATAGGTTTTAAGATACTTCGAAAATGTTAGTTTTCAAAGTATCTCCTTAGGTCTCTTTATTTGAGATAAGGGGTAGGGTGATTACAAATGTTGATCCTTTGCCGAATTCACTTTCTGCCGATATTGTGCCTCCGAAGAGAGTTATCATCTTTTTTACATATGCAAGTCCAAGTCCGAATCCCTTGACATCATGTAGGTTGCCTGTTGACACACGGAAGAACTTGTCGAAGATCCTTTTCAGGTCATCCTTCTTGATGCCGATGCCATTGTCTTTGATTCTTATTTCAAGTTGGGTTTCGGAAATATCTTTTGTTGAGATCTCCAGTTGTGGCTCACGCTCTTCGTCCATATACTTCACGGCATTGTCAAGAAGATTGAATATAACATTGGTGAATTGCATTTCATCCACTCGAATCTCCGCATTGTCAGCTTCAAGCATTGTCGTGAGGGAACCTCCGTATTTTTCAACTTTTATCTTAAATGTGTTGACCACATTCGCAATTATATTGTTGGCATCAACTTCAGTGAATTTCAATGCAGAACCGGTATTGTCAAATACCGACATCTGAAGCACTTTCTCGACCTGGAACCTTAATCTCTTAGACTCCTCTGTGATCACTTCGGAAAGGTGTTGCAGAGAAGTGGGTGATTTCCTGATTGAGGGATCCGAAAGCATCTGTCCGGCAAGAGATATGGTCGAGATGGGTGTCTTCAGTTCATGAGTCATGTTGTTTATAAAATCAGTTTTCATTTCTGTCAGTTTCTTCTGACGGAAAGCTAAAATAATGGTATACAGGAATATTATTAATAATATTAGAGTGAGTATCAGAGTCGGTATAATGAATCTGACTGATGAAAAAATATACGAATGTTTTGTAGGAAACTGAACTTTAAGGTTATAATATGTATCGGAATTTGAAAACAGAGGTATGCTGTACATATTGTGTTTTGCCTTATCCTTATATCCTTCGGTAGAATAGATCAGATTTCCTCTGACCCCATATATTGCGAATGCAAAGGGCACATTTACTCCGTTGTTTGCCAATTCTGTGCGCAGACAATTTCGTATCAGGGTTGAATCGGCTCGTTCCATGACAGGTCGAGATCCTGCGTCACGAAGTATAGAGAGGATGACTTCGTTAAGTAATCCTTTCTGATATAGATATTGACTACGTATCACTTCCTGCATGTTCCGATATCTTTCGGCAACATTCTGATTTGCAGGTGGAAATATTTGTGAGGGTTCTATGCGGGATGTCTCTACGGGAGGAGTGTTGGCGTAATCATGATAGAAACTTGATTCTATAATGTTTATATCCTGTTCAAGGAAATGAAGAGTCTCTTCTCGTTCCAAAAATTCAGAAGTAGAATATAAAGATCGCATCACACCTTCTGAGAATTGCTCATCGCGCATTTTCACCATATTTTCAAGATACATGATCTGAAAATAGAGCAAAACACCGAAAGTGAGTGCCATTATTATTGTCAAAAGCCAGATAACAGATTTCTTCATACTTTATTAACAAAAAATAACGCTTGGGGTTTAAGAGTATGTTTACTTTTAACACGAATAAGCTAAATGTGCTCTTGGAAATTTTTATTCTAACCTAAGTTAAAAGTTAGCACACACCTAAGGGCTCATCTCTCCCTAATTGTTATTAACATTTAAATGCAAAATTAACATAAAATATTAAATTTGCAATTTCGATACGAATAAAATATGTTAAAATAGGAAAATTTAGTTCGTTTGGCTGATAAATTGAATTTTAGATATTAATTTTGCAGTCAGGAAGTATGACTCAACTTTCGCAAGCGTAAAGTTGAAGTTTATTAGTTTAACCACACTATGCGCAGTTTATGAGTTTATTTGTTTGATGGGAATAAATATAAACTCAGTCATATTCGCATCGGGTAAACCCTTTAACTTCTAAACTCTTAAACTTTAAATTGTAACTTGCGGAACTTAAATAATTTTATCTGTTTTCCTGAATAAAGACTTTATGAAACAATTATATTTATTTTTAACAGTATGCCTGACATTCCTGCTTAGCGGTTGCAGGGAGAGTCCAAGTCTGATACACAGACCAGATCCGCAGCCGAAAGAAGTCACGCAGATGACCATCGTCTATGCAGTCAATCACAATAATCTTTCATCAGATCTTGTGGCTAACGAGAACCAAATGCTGCAGGCTATGGGCAATATAGATGCTGATGTCTATAAACTGCTTGTATATAAATATACTTCGAATGGTCCCGGTTTATATGAAGTGCGAAATTCAAATGGCAAATGTGAGTTTACATTACTAAAGCAATACGATGAATCGACTCTTTCTGTAAGCAAGGAGAGAATATCAGAGGTGCTTGAAGATGCTCTCGATTATTATCCTGATGTTGAGTCCAACCTATTTTTCTGGGGGCATGGATTAGGATGGGTAAATCCGAACAAGTATTCTAATAACCCAGTTAATTCACCAATGAAATCCTTTTCAGAAAATTCCACAAAGGAGGATTATATATCTGTTACATTGCCGGAAGTATACGGATACGGAGGTGAATATGTATACGAAGACGGGGTTAGAGTGCGCATGGATTATCTTGATCTCGACCAGCTTGCAGAGGCGATTCCTGATCATAAGTTTGATATGATTTGGTTTGATTGCTGTTACATGTCTGGAATTGAGGTCGCATATCAATTAAGGAATAAATGTGAGACATTTGTGGCTTATCCTACAGAAATTATGGCAGAGGGACTTCCTTATAATAAGATAATGCCCAAAATTATCGGAAGTTCACCTGATAGAGTGGGGGCAGCACGGGCTTTATATGAATATTACGTAGGCAAAAGCACTCCGGAATCGGTTTCAGTGGCAGTTATGGACATGTCCAGAATAGAGGATGTGGCTGAGGCTGCCCGGAATATATTCATGTCGGGAAAGAATAGACCTTCAGAAGGAGGATTGCAAAATTACTCGCGTCTCAGATCAACACCATATTATGATTTCGGGCAATATCTTAGGGAGTATGCCGATGCCAATTCAGATGCCAGCTCTAAGGAGACTACAGAGATCCTTAAAGAACGGTTGAAATCGGCACTGGATAATTTTGTTGTTTTTTCAGCAGCCTCAGAAAAGGATTTCAATTATCCGGTGGCAAAACCAATTGTGAAAGAGAATTTTTCAGGTTTAAGTATCCATAATTTTGAGGATTTGAATTCTCAGAGGGATGATTATTACAGGAAACTTGACTGGTATGGTCGAGTGTGGAATATGAAAGAATAGAAAATTCATTATTGATAGATTATTGAAATAAATAGAATTACCAATGATACAGACAGAACTGCCACAGATGCCGGTTGCTCCGGATCTGCAGGAGGGAGCAAAGGCTTTCAGTGAATTGAAAGGATTGAGTTTTGATGATGCTATTGAGAAGGTAGCGAACGGACTTGTAAGTTTCGGATTTAAATTGCTTATAGCAATTCTCGTTTTCTATGTAGGACGCTTCATAATAAGAAAGCTATACAAGATGACTCTCAATGTGATGACGAAACGAAAAATGGATGCTTCGCTTACTACGTTTGTGTTGTCACTTATAAAGATGGTATTGTATTTCATACTTATCATCACAATAATTGGAATTCTTGGAATCGAGACAAGCAGTTTTCTTGCAATCTTCGCTTCCGCCGGTGTCGCTATAGGTATGGCACTTAGCGGGACATTGCAAAATTTTGCCGGAGGAGTGCTGATTCTTCTTCTAAAGCCATATAAGGTAGGAGACTATATAGAGACACAAGGTTATGCAGGAACTGTAAAATCTATACAGCTTTTTAATACAATTATCAATACAGTTGACAATAAAGCAATCATCATTCCGAATGGCGGACTATCAACGGGAACAATCAACAATTTCTCTTTGGAGAGTTATCGCCGAGTTGACTGGACCGTATGTTTGTCTTATGATACAGATCTTGCAGCGGCTAAAGAAACTATTCTCAAAATGATAAATGAGGACACGCGAATAGTGAAGAGATACGTTGAGGATGATATAGAGTATAGGGAAGAGCAGGCTCTCAAGAAAGAGCTCAAGAACCATCCTGAACTTGAAGATGCCCACGAGGAGGAGAAACCGCGGCGATGGTGGAAGAAGATAACTCCAAGATTAAAGAAACGTAAGGACGTTATTCATCAATCACTCACAGAGGATATAGAAATGAATGCCGCGATTCCGGTTAAGGTGGAACGCGCACCATTTGTCGGATTGAATGAGATGGCAGATAGCAGCATAAATTTGGTTGTCAGGGCATGGACTCACTCATCCAATTATTGGGGAGTGTATTTTGACATGAATGAAAGATTCTTCACGGAATTGCCGAAGCATGGATTTTCATTCCCTTTCCCACAGATGGATGTGCATTTCGACAAGGATTTCATGCAACCTCAATCAAGCGGGTCTGCATCGTAAGGAGATCTATAAAAAATACTTTATCGAAAAGCATCTCGCCGGCATCGGTGAGATGCTTTATTGTTTCCGATGCCTGACAACAGGCGATAACTCCGGCAGCCGGTCCTAACACTCCACCTATTGAACAGGGTGTGAATCCGGAATCGACACTTTCCGGACAAAATATATCGGAGTAGCCGACATGTCCGGGACTCCAGCTCATCACTTGCCCTGTGAATCCTGCAACTCCTCCGATGCAACAAGGTTTTCCAAGTTCGTGGCAGATCTTGTCTGTCACGAACTTGGATGCAGGGTTATCTGTAGCATCAATTATGAAATCGCATTGTGAAAACAATGCCGGTGCTGATGCTTCAGTTATTATTGAATCGATACATTCTATATTACACTCCGGATTCAAAGCTGACAATCTGTTTGTCAAAGTGCGAGCTTTAGACTTGCCTGCATCCGATGTGGTATAGAAAAGCTGACGCTGAAGATTGGAGATGTCGATAGTGTCAAAATCGGCAATGGTTATTTTGCCGACTCCTGCCCCTGCAAGATACATTGCCACCACTGACCCGAGGGCTCCGCAGCCAGTGATGAAGACATGAGATTTTTTTAGTTTCTCCACTCCTTTCATGCCAATTTCAGGTATGGCAATCATTCTTGCGTATCTAATCTTTTCCTCTTCAGTCATTATTATTCAATGTTTTTTATTCAACATATAGTTGAAATCTAATTATATATTAGCCGCAGTGCCAATATTTCTTCACCAGGTCAAGCATTGCTTTGCGGTTGCCGGAAACTTCTTTCCGCAGCGACGTATCTTTGAAGGATTCCAGTTTCTTTATGATTCCGGAGATCATTTCTGGAGAGAATACATCATATTTTTCAAAGACCTCTCGTTTTTCAGAAAGTTTCTTTGCAGATGCATCGCAACTGTCAGGCAATCCTTTCAGTGCTGCCAGTTTCGCTTTGTTCTCATCGGAATGGATATTTACGCTTACGTAAAGTTCTTCGGCTCTTTGCAGTGCGTTTTCCATTTCGAAACCTTCTCGGGCTGCAACAACCATTGCTGCGATTAATTGGTAAACATCTGCTGAGCAGTCGGCACTGCGCAATTCGGCAGTTTGTTTTTCCGGATCGGTTGTTGAAGGTTGTTCAAGAGGATTGACCTGTGAGCACATATCGTTTTTGCCTGTCCACCCCAAAGGAACGCGAACAAGAACCGAACGATTCCTATCGCCCCAGCATATGGATGTGGGTGCTTCCTGATGGGGGACAAGACGGAAATAGCTGGTAGGAACTTTATTACCCATTGCTGTAATGGCATCTGCATTCTCAAGAATACCTACAATGGCTTTCTTGGCGATGTCGCTCAATTCTCCGTTCTCTATCATCATGTTCTTGCCCTCTTTCATTATTTTAAAGTGAATGTGGAGCCCGCTGCCGGCTTTACCTTCGGTAATCTTAGGAGCGAATGTAACATCGTAACCTTTCTTCATTGCAAGCGTGCGGATTATCCATTTAGCGAGCATAAGATTGTCTGCCGCAAGTCGCGCCGGGATGGGGAGAAACTCGATTTCATTCTGTTCGAAAATCTTGCCGTCGATGGTGAAATTGCCTACTTCGTTGTGTCCATATTTTATCTGACCTCCGACTTGTGCGATAAGGGACATGCATTCCATTCTGAAATCATTGAATTTAGCGAATGGTGCAGATTCATGATACCCTTTCTGGTCGGTGGCTTCAAACAGTGTGGTATCATCTGCGATCACATAATACTCCAATTCTCCCATTGCATAGAAATCCATTCCCGTCACATCATGGAATGATTGGCAGGCTTTCTGAAGAGTATATTCTGGAGAAGATTTGAGCGGATACCCCTCTTTATTGAAGAATGAAGCGAGCATTGTCAGTGTCGGAACTTCTGCAAATGGATCTACAAAAGCTGTAGAATAGCGTGGAATCACATAGAGGTCACTGTTACCAGCCTCGATGAAGGGGAAGAGACTTGATCCATCCACACGTTCTCCAAATGTGAGTATTGAGTCAAGATACTCTTCAGAATTAATCACAAAATTGAGAGTCTTGAGCCTGTTGTCATCCGCAGGATACATGAAATTAACCATCTTGATTTCATTCTCCTTTATGAAGCGTATTATATCCGCTTTGCGGAATTCTTCAGGAGCTTTTCCCAGGTATTGCACCACTCGATTGGGGCATAATGTAATGTTTGCGTTCATGGTTGTCTATTGATTTAAGGATTTAAACAACTTCTAAGTTTATTACGCAAAGATAATAAAAGTTTGAATTAAACCTATGAAATTTCAGGAATCTTTGCTAACGATATCACTATTGACCGGTAAAATAGACTCGTACTTGTCCCACCGGAAGCTGTCCGACAAGGTAGAGGGGGATGTGTTGGGAATCGGTGGAGATCCAGGTGTCAATGTCATCGCTTGATTTCTTCTGACCTCCCGTGGTGAAATTAAACTGTATATGATATGCTTCGCGCTTGGTTTTATCGCGAAGTTTTATCATCTCTTTGCCAAGAGACTTTATCGTGATTGTCTCAGCTTTCGAACCTGAAAAAACGGTTGCCTTTATTACACGTCCTTTCTGGAGGTCGTCATAATTTATTAGCCTTAAGTAATAGAAGACAGAAAGCATATCATAGACCGGTCCGGTTGCATGCAGCGTTTTTTCGGATTCCGATATTTTGCCATCTTTATTCCTTTTGTAGCGTTTGCAGAATCCGGTTGCTTTATTCCCCGAATATGAGTATGTTATGACATCTTTTCCGTATTTCCCTTTTTCATGGGCTATTTTTGAATATGACAATGCCTTCATATCCTTAATTCGTATCGAGCCAAGAAGCGTGTCTCGCACTTGATAGAATCTGTCAGCCCACGGTTTGGTCTTCGCAGCAAGCATCAGATCATAGTTCGTTCCGTTGTTGCGTAGCGACAGCGTTGCGTCCCCGGCATCCTTATGGATGAGTCCCCATTTATATGTTATAACATAATGAAGCTTTTCATTTTCAAAACCCTTTGCCGACAGTGCGGAGGAATATGTTGTTGTCAGAAGTAATGTCAGAAATAATAAAAATCTTGTCATACCATTAATTTAAGTTTCGCAAGCTTCAACTTAAAGTTTAAGAGTTTATAAGTTTAAAAGTTTATCAGATGCGAATATGACTGAGTTCTCATTTATTCGTATCAAACAAATAAACTCATAAACTGTACACAGCGCAATTAAACTTTTAAACTTCAACTTTACGCTTGCGAAAGTTGAATCATTGCCTTGCCATATCATTAAAACGAAGAGGCACCGCGAATGTGATGCCTCTGCTATGAAAATTTTTAAGGTTTCGGTCTAATAATATTTCTCAAGTTCTTGTTCAAGTGCCTGTACCGATTGCACACCGGATGTGCGCCATTTGAGTTCTCCATTTTGGAAAATCATCAGTGTCGGCACAGAACGGACATTGTATATAGCGGAAAGTTCCTGGTTTTTGTCAATGTCTATTTTTATGATCCTTGCCCTTTCCCCAACTTTATCGTGTAATTCCTCAAGCACGGGATGCATCATTTTACATGGTCCGCACCAAGTTGCGAAGAAATCAATTAAAACGGGTTTTTCTGATTTTATGATATCATCAAATTTATCCATAATATTTAATTATTTAATTTAAGTTTCGCAAGCTTCAACTTAAAGTTTAAGAGTTTATAAGTTTAAAAGTTTATCAGATGCGAATATGACAGAGTTTTCATTTATTCGCATCAAACAAATAAACTCATAAACTGCACATTGTGTAATAAACTTATAAACTTCAATTTTACGCTTGCAAAAATTGAATTGTTTATATTAAAACACATTTGATAACAAATATGTTTGACCGGAATCAATGAATTCCGGTCAAATCAATATCAGTTTTTGAATATAAGTTCATCGCCACTGCGGTCAATTATGATCGGATGCTCGCGGTCAACCTTTTGTGCGAGGATATCTTTCGACAGTTGGTTGAGCACCATTCTCTGAATAGTTCTCTTCACGGGACGAGCACCAAACTCAGGATCGTAACCATCATCTGCAAGCAGATCGAGTGCTTCTTTTGTGACATCGAGGGTGATGCCGTTGGATGCGAGCATCTTCTTGACGCTCTTGACTTGCAAGTCAACGATTTCAAGGATCTCTTTCTTGTCAAGAGGAGTGAACATCACGGTCTCATCGATACGGTTGAGGAATTCAGGACGGATAATCTGTTTGAGTCTGTCCATGACATCCTGCTTGGTAGTGGAGATTATCTCTTCTTTCTCATCCTCCTTCTTCTCTGCAAATCCCTGGAAATTCTGACGGATAATATCAGAACCCATGTTGGATGTCATGATAATTATGGTGTTCTTGAAGTTGATGAAACGACCTTTGTTGTCGGTGAGGCGACCATCATCAAGCACCTGCAGAAGAATGTTGAATACATCCGGATTAGCTTTCTCGATCTCATCAAAGAGCACGACGCTATAAGGTTTGCGTCTCACAGCTTCGGTGAGCTGACCGCCTTCCTCATAACCCACATATCCCGGAGGAGCTCCGACAAGGCGGGAGACAGAATGTTTCTCCATGTATTCCGACATATCGATACGTGTCATCATATCTTCGTCGTCGAAAAGATATTCGGCAAGCGCTTTGGCAAGCTCCGTTTTTCCGACACCGGTCGTTCCGAGGAATATGAATGATCCGATAGGCCTGCGAGGATCGTTAAGACCGGCGCGTGAACGACGCACTGCATCTGACACGGCGCGAATCGCATCCTCTTGACCGACAACTCTCTTGTGAAGTTCCTCTTCAAGGTGGAGAAGTTTCTCTTTTTCGCTCTGAGCCATCTTCTTGACAGGAATCCCGGTCCATCTGCTCACGACTTCGGCGATGTCTTCAGAATCAACCTCTTCCTTGATCATAGCTCCTTCACCCTGAAGTTCTTTCAGTTTCTTCTGTATCTCCTTATTTTCGTCTTCTTTCTGCTTGATTCGAGAATAACGGATTTCAGCCACTTTTGCATAATCACCTTCACGCTCGGCGCGATCAGCTTCGTAATTCAGCTGTTCGATATCGATTTTATTCTGCTGGATCTTATTGATTTCATTTTTCTCGGCTTTCCATTTTGCGCGAAGCGATTTCTCCGTATCGCGGAGGTTAGCGAGATCTTCATCAATCTCTTTCAGCTTATATGTGTCATTCTCCCGTTTGATCGCCTCACGTTCGATTTCAAGCTGTTTGATCTTACGCGATGCTTCATCAAGAGCTTGTGGCTGGGAATCCATTTCGAGACGCAGTTTGGATGCAGCTTCATCTATAAGGTCGATTGCTTTATCAGGAAGGAAGCGGTCTGTGATGTAACGCACGCTGAGCTGCACCGCCGCAATGATTGCCTCGTCTTTAATACGGACCTTATGATGATTTTCATATCTCTCCTTAAGTCCGCGGAGGATGGAGATTGCAGACATTTCATCAGGTTCATCAACCATAACTTTCTGGAAGCGGCGTTCAAGAGCCTTATCTTTCTCGAAGTACTTCTGATATTCATCAAGAGTTGTGGCTCCGATCGACCGTAACTCACCACGAGCCAAGGCAGGTTTAAGAATGTTGGCGGCATCCATCGCGCCTTCACCCTTGCCGGCGCCTACAAGTGTGTGTATCTCATCAATGAAGAGGATGATCTCTCCGTCACTTTGTGTAACTTCATTGACGATGGCTTTCAGACGTTCCTCAAATTCACCTTTGTATTTTGCACCTGCTACGAGGGCACCCATATCAAGAGAGAAAATTTGTTTTGATTTCAGATTCTCAGGGACGTCTCCGCGAACTATTCGCATTGCGAGACCCTCCGCGATTGCGGTTTTACCGGTTCCCGGTTCACCAACCAGCATCGGGTTGTTTTTTGTACGTCGTGACAATATCTGAAGCACTCTTCGAATCTCTTCATCACGACCGATCACCGGATCAAGTTTTCCGTTGCGGGCACGATCATTCAGGTTGATGGCATATTTGCTGAGAGCCTGATATGATTCTTCCGCACTTTGGTCTTTAACAGTGTTGCCTTTGCGCAATTCAGTGATGGCTGCTTTCATGCCATCCTCTGTTACGCCATTATCTTTCAGTATCTGAGAAGCTTTGCACTTGGTTTTGAGGATTCCCATAAGCATTGCCTCTACAGAAACATACTCATCGCCCATAGATTTGGAGAAATCTACCGATTTCTGTAGCGCATCGTTAGATTCCCGGCTTAACATCACATCCCCGCCACTCACCTTGGGAAGTGCTGCTATAGCCTGATCCACACCCATCTTGACGCCATTCAGATTGGCTCCTAATTTCTGGAAGATAAAGTTGACTATAGTTTCGCTTTCGGAGATGATGGCTTTCAACAAATGCACCGGTTCAATCTGTTGCTGTCCTGACTGCTTTGTAAAATCAATAGCCTTTTGAACAACCTCCTGCGATTTGATAGTGAAATTGTTAAAATTCATAGTATAATATATTGATTTATAATTTATTTAAACAAGATGAAGCTAAAATAACTATTAATCAGCTGTTTAAGATTAAGTTAAATTTGCAATCTTTAACTAAATAACAAATATCGTGCCATAAAGTTGAATAATATTTTAATCCATTTCTTAAGAAACTGTTTAAATTTATTTTCGAGGAAGTTTGAGAGTTATTTTTGAGGTGATTCCGCGAGTTGAGAAAGGAGAAACCTGTCGGTTTCGACTGCCGAAACTTGGCGGAAGCAGCCAAAAAGAACCTCAAAATTCCCGAAAGATTCTTTATAATATTTTTTTCGTAATAAATTTAAACAGTTTCTTAAATTTCATGAATATTTTAGTTATATTTGCGATATAATAACAAAAAAAATTTCAGATATGAGCAAACCATATGTAATAGGTGTGGACATGGGCGGTACGAACACTGTGTTCGGAATCGTTGACGCTCGCGGTCAGGTGATTGCAAGCGATTCTGTTAAAACAAAAAAACACGCTAAGTTTGAAGATTATATTGCTGATCTTCATCAGGCTGTGATGCGTCTTCTTGAGGCAAATGATGCAGTAGATAAAATTAAAGGCATCGGTATCGGTGCTCCAAACGGTAACTATTATACCGGTGAGATAGTAGGTGCTCCGAATCTTCCCTGGGGTCCTGTGGTTCCTTTGGCAGAAACCGTAAGCCGTGTTTTCAATGGCATTCCTGTGGCGGTGACCAACGATGCCAATGCAGCTGCTCTTGGCGAGATGACATATGGTGCGGCTCGTGGTATGAAGGATTTCATCATGATTACTCTTGGAACAGGTGTTGGATCCGGTATCGTGATCAATGGTCAGTTGGTATATGGCCATGATGGTTTTGCAGGTGAGCTCGGTCACGTGATCATGAAACGCAATAATGGTCGTGTATGTGGCTGTGGTCGCACAGGGTGTCTTGAGGCATATTGCTCGGCAACAGGTGTTGCCCGCACAGCTCGTGAATTCCTCGAGATACGTCAGGAACCATCTTTGCTCCGTGACATAGATGTTGAAGAAATCACATCAAAAGATGTATATGATGCAGCCATTGCCGGTGACAAGATTGCAAAAGATATCTTTGAATACACAGGCAAGATACTTGGAGAGGCAATGGCAGATATGACTGCATTCTCCAGCCCTCAGGCATTTATACTCTTCGGAGGTCTGACGAAGAGTGGGGATCTCTTGATGAAACCTCTTAAGGAAGCATACGATAAAAATGTTCTTCCCATCTTCAAAGGCAAAGCAAAAATCCTTCTCTCAGAATTGAAGGAAAGCGATGCAGCAGTTCTTGGCGCTTCTGCTCTCGGTTGGGAAGCCAAGTACCGCTATGAAGCTCCCGGAGCACTTGCCACATCAAGCGAGGTCCCGGTTGTTTCACCAGAACTGTAAGAATCATACTACCATTTACCGAATAGAAAAAGGGGCATTAGTTTAAAGCTAATGTTCCTTTTATGTTAGAAGAGTTTGAGTTCTTGGTAGAGGCGGTGGACGGGAAGCCCCATGACGTTGTAGAAGCTGCCGTTTATCCATTCAACGGCTACGCAGCCAATCCATTCCTGGATGCCGTAGGCACCGGCTTTGTCAAGAGGAAGATAGTTTTCTACATAGTAGTTTATGTCTTCTTCTGATAGCTCTGCAAACTTAACTTCTGTCTTTGATGTGAAAGAGGTGCGTCGATCTATGGTAAGTATACATACCCCAGTGATGACAGTATGTACTTTCCCGGAAAGTTCTCTCAACATTTGTTCTGCATCTTCTCTGCTTTTGGGTTTGCCGTATATCTTGTTTTCTTTTATCACCAGCGTGTCGGCAGTGATTATCATTTCGTTGTCGTGAATGTTTTCAAGATATGCGTCAGCTTTTTTATTTGCTATGTGTTGAGGAACTTCAGTTTTGGGCATATCTTCGGGATATGATTCATCTATACCTCCAAGATTGATTGAACTGAAGGGTATCCTCAGGTCTGACAGCAATTCTCTGCGTCGCGGAGATTTGCTTGCCAAAAGAATATGATATTTATTTAGATTTTCCAGCATAACATAATTTTTAAGCAGCTTCTTATTTTACCAACCGAAAGCATGTGCATCTGAAAGCCATTCGCCCTTGGCTTTCAAGACCTGTTCCACTACGTCACGTACGCATCCATAGCCACCATCGAATTTCGATACATAGATGGCAGTCTCTCTCGCTTCCCATGTAGCATCGCGTGGCGCACATGGCAAACCTGCTGCCCGCATGCATTTCAGATCGGGAATGTCATCACCAAAATAAACTACTTCCTCCGGATTTAGTTCATTATCCTTCATCCATTTCTGGAATATCTCAAGTTTGTGGGATGCTTTCTGAAATATATCCTTGAAACCAAGAGCCTCGAACCTGTTTTTTATAGCCAAGGTGTTCCCACCCGTTATGATGGCAAGTTTATAACCGAGTTTTGCGGCAAGTTGCAGTGCGTAACCGTCTTTGATGTTTGCCATCCGCAGAGGTTCTCCTTCCGGCGACATCGGTATCACGGATGGAGACAGAACTCCATCAACATCGAATGCGAAACCTCTGATCTTAGCGAGGTCATAGTTTATTCCGCTCATTGAATTATATATTTAAGTTTCGCAAGCTTCAACTTAAAGTTTAAGAGTTTATAAGTTTAAAAGTTTATCCGATATGAATATGACTGAGTCTTCATTTATTTATTCCCATCAAACAAATAAACTTATAAACTGCGCGCAGCGCTATTAAACTTATAAACTTCAACTTTCCGCTTGTGAAAGTTGAATTATTTATTGTGATGTGAGGAAATTATAGAGGAGGTGAGAGTCTGGTATATGTTCATCAGTTCTCTGTCGTTTTCGAGCAAAGAGAGATGGGTATCAATTGTTTTGCTGTCGCGTCTTACGGCAGGACCCGTCTGGGCATCGAAAGGGGAGAGGTGTTCGGTTTTTCGGAGTGTCTCCTTGAGAAGAGGTCGGATTATATCAAATTCCAATCCATTATCATTCAGAAGTTTTTCGGAAATAGCCCAAAGGTGATTTGCAAAATTGCATGCGAAAACGGAAGCTACATGTAGCGCTTTCCTCTTTTCTGAATCAGCAATTCTGACATTATTGCTGATTTTTGCAGCAAGATCAAGGAGTGTCTTTTCGGTGTCTGTATCTTTTGCCTCTATCAGAAAAGGTATTTCTGAATAGTCAAGTTCAACGCCTTTGGTGAATGTCTGCAGAGGATAAAACACTCCCGTTTTTTCTTTTCTGCAATCAAGCACATCGATTGGTGTTGAGCCGGAGGTGTGGGCAATTATGCCGGAAGTTGCCGGGAGAGCTTCCGCAACCTTGCGGATAGCGTTGTCAGATACGGATATTATCGTCACGTCGGCTTTTTCATCGAATCCCTCAAGAGAATGAGGATTAACTTGCCGTATTTCCACTTTCCCCTCAAGAGCTGCGATAAGATGTGTTGCCACGTTTCCTCTTCCAATGATATTAATCTTCATGGGTCAATATTTTAATTGCTTTCTATATCCCGGAGTGTTGAAATTATGCTCATCGGGGAGAATATTCCACCGGCTGTGAGATGACGCAGGCATTTCACCTCAAATTCAGTTGCGTTCTGCGAAATTATTCTCTGTTGTATATCTATCGCAACCCGTCCCATAGTATCACGGAGGTTTATCTCCACGCATGGATTTATATTGCGGTCACCGGTCACGAGCATATCGATGCCAAGAGGACCATCATAATATGGCGCGACATAATTCTCAAGAAGAAGTCGCTGACGTTCGATGATTGCAGAAAGGTTATTACCGTTGCCGTAAACATCTATGTGCTGAAGAATATATGCCACGATATTCTCCTGCGGAGCAACAACATTTGATTTGTATTTCCCTCTTTCGGATGTAATGAATGTTGAAACACCTAAAAACATTGCCTTACCATTCTGACATTCCCATTCAGTGGCGAAATCCAGACTTCTTGAATAGGCGATCTCACCCATGACGCTCCCTTGAGAGCGGATGATTCCTCTGAGCCAAGGCTCGACATGCCTTTTTTCAAGATCTTTGGTAAACTGCAATCCTCTTCCAGAACTGCTCCATGGAGCTTTGAAATATACCTCATGATTATCGAGTCTGTTTGCATTCCAGAATTCCAATGCATCTTCCACAGCTGTAAATTCCTTGGGAATGCGGATCTCATCATTGATGATATCCTTCATATTCAAAAGGAACGGGATTGTGAGTTTGCGGTGAGAAAGATTGCGAAGAACAGTCATCTCTTCGGCGGATGGAATCATCCTTTCCGGCACGCCCAATGATGAGAGCCACTTGCATAAGGTTCGGTTCCATCCCCACGGACGGATAGTCAAATCTTTCCTTTCCTCAATAAATCGTGAAAGATGACGCGGACGAACCAGGGTGATATCTTTTGTGGAAAGAAATTCAGCAAACGGATGCAAGGGTGTGAGCAACCCCGGATTGTCGTTGGGAAGCAGAATGGCATCGCCTCGGTCTGCATATAGAGCCGGGAGGAGCATAAGGCTGCTTTTTACTGCCAGAATAGAAACCGGAGGGGTATAGTTCTCCGAGTTCGACGCCAATGCGTAATCTGTGTCCGGATTGAATATATGCAGTGTCATGTTTGATAATATATTAAAAAATATGTCAGGCGACCACCTGACATATTTTTGATATGATTGTTACGCCATGTATACGGCGTCACCTCTTCTTAATTAATCGTCAAGATGATCTTTTTCTTTCAAGGGATTAGAAAAATAGAGTTTGTGCTCCACATATTCCTGAGTTGCTATAAGGGTAGGTTTCGGGAGTTTCTCATAAAATCTTGAGATCTCTATCTGCTCGCGGTTTTCAGAAACTTCCTCAAGATTATCGGTGGATGCAAACTCCTGAAGCTTACGCTCAAGTTCTTTCTTGAGTTCAACTGAAATCTGATTGGCGCGTTTGCCGATTACGCAAACTGTTTCGTAAACATTTCCAGTCTGCTCCGCCATGGCGATCATATCTCGTGTCACCGTGTTGAGCGGGGCGTTGGTTTTCTTATAATCCATAAGTTCTATTATGATTTATTTCCAAAATTACTAATTAAGATAACACATTCAGAGGTTTGCATGTTTGCTTGCAATCTTGAAAATTGTCTCAGCCTCTTTTTTGTGTTTTGAATCGGGATAGTTGTTTATGAATGAATAATATTCGTCAACAACATCTCTATATCGGTCAGCCTGGCGTTCGTTGACACTCTGTTTGGCTTCCTGAAATTTGGATTTCAGAATCAAAAGTTCGAAATCCTCTTTATATTTTGAATAGGGATAATCTTTCAATGCGTTTTGCGAAACTATAATCGCCGATTCATAGTTGTTACCCATATAGTTGCCGAGATTGTAATACAACTGCGCATTCTGTAATTCCTTAAGCGTCAGTTTGTCTTGCATCTCGAATATGGCGTTCTGCGCAACGGTGACGCGATCGCTTTTGGGAAAATAATCAAGAAATCCCTGAAGCTCTTCAATCGCCTTGATTGTATTGGTCTGATCAAGCTGCGGATCAGGTGAGTCGAGATAATATCCGTAACCGCTGTAAAAACGCGCAAGCTCAGCATATTTGCCCTTGGGATAGCGGTTGTAATATGTTTTGAAATATACCGCAGAGTTGGGATAGTCCTTATTCTCATAATAAGACATGGCGAGAAGAAACAACGCCTCCTCACCTTTGGGACCGCCACGTAGCGGGGTGACTATATCATTCAGGATAGTGGATGCCTGAAGAAACTTTCTCTGATCGTATGCCCTTTTTGCGTAGTCGAATTTATAATCTACATCGCGGCTCTTCAAAACTTTGGTGTATTCCCCACAGGAGGTAAAGAGAAGAAGAAGGGGCAAAATATATATTAATTTACGCATTTTTCAATTATTCGCTTTGAATCGCAAAATTAGTAAAAAAATCTGATATTTCCGAGAATGTGGATAATTTTTTAAATGGAATCGTATTGAAACTTTATTTTTTCATATATTTCTATTAACTTTGAAGACCAAAAACATCAAAAGGTTTGAAAAAGAATAAAAATAATATGCCATATGACTGGGGGAGCAGCTTTATCTCCCGGCATCCTGTGCTCGCGAACATAGGTATAATCTGCATTATTGCAATATTGGGGATATACGCGGTGTATGTGGCGATTGCATTGTTCACAAAACATGGCAGAAGTGATCAGCTTCCGGGCGTGGAGGGAAAAACTTATACGGAAGCTGTGAATATATTGCATGATCATGGTTTCAAAGTTGATATTCGAGATTCCCTTTATCGCGATGATATCAAACCTGGAAGGGTAATTGAGCAGTTTCCTAAAGCTAATTCAATAGTGAAGCCGGGACGCAAGATATTCCTGTATATAAATGCCGTTCATCCGCGGGAGGTCGTGCTTGATGATAACAATCGCCCCAATGAGCTTGCCATGAAAGGTGAGTCTTTCCGTTCTGCCATGGCAAAATTGGATGAGCTTGGCTTCAAAAATGTGAGGGTTGTAAAGGTGCTTGGCACCACCGACCGTGTCGTTAAAGTCACAGCCAATGGAAAACCGGTGCGTAAGATGCAGAAAATCCCCGTTACATCAACCATCGTGCTTGAAGTTTCTGACGGGAGGCTTGGCGCTGTGAAGGATTCCCTTCAGAACGTTGAGCTGATGAGATATTATCAGGAAACACCGGAAGTATACCAGACAGAAGAATCAGAACAGCCGACAGAATCAGAGACCTCTTCATCTGAGGAGGAAACTAACACTTCATATCTTGAATGATGGCAGAGGAGGAAGGTTCGTTTTATATAGATGAAGAGGGGACGGAGTATTATGAACATTTCCGTTTCGTTGCTGACAAGGGGCAGCAAATGATCCGTGTTGATAAATTCCTTACAGACAGAATCGAAAAAACATCGCGCAACAGGGTGCAACAGGCAGCCGATGCTAATTGTGTCCTTGCCAACGGCAAGCCTGTGAAGTCAAGTTATAAGGTGAAGCCGAACGATGTTATCAGTGTGGTGATGGATCGTCCTCGCTATGATTTTGAAATAATAGCGGAAGATATTCCTCTCGACATCGTATATGAGGATCCTTATCTCTTGGTTGTAAATAAGCCGGCGGGTCTTGTGGTTCATCCCGGACATGGTAATTACAGCGGCACGCTCGTAAATGCTCTTGCCTGGCATTTCAAAGACACTCCGGATTATGATGTGAATGATCCGCGTCTGGGACTTGTTCACAGAATAGATAAAGACACGTCTGGCCTACTGGTTGTGGCAAAGACTCCGGATGCAAAGACGGATCTTGGGCTTCAGTTCTTTAACAAGACCACACGTCGGGAATATGTTGCGATGGTTTGGGGTGATTTTGCAGAGAAGAAAGGTACTATAACCGGTAATATCGGACGAAATCCTAAGAATAAACTTCAGATGGCGGTACTGACTGACCCGGAACAGGGAAAGCATGCGGTTACACATTATGAGGTTATCGAAAGTTTCGGGTATGTCAGTATAGTGAAATGCGTGCTTGAAACCGGAAGAACACATCAGATACGTGTGCATATGCTCAGTCAGGGGCATCCTCTTTTTAATGATGCGCGATATGGCGGGGACAAAATTTTAAAGGGAACTACATTTGCAAAATATCGGCAATTTGTTGAAAATTGTTTTGCAGTGTGTCCCCGACAGGCTCTCCATGCACGCACTTTGGGCTTCCGGCATCCGGTTACAGGTGAAGAGATGAATTTCGAATGTCCGATTCCAGCCGATATGGAAGCTCTATTTGATAAATGGCGTGTCTATAGAAACGCTGAATAGAAAAGCGTCTAAAAATAAATGCGATTTATGTGCATTTTTTTAGTTGCTTACGTAAAAATGATGATGATAATTGGGATTATAGCCAAATAATTTGTTAACTTTGTAAATTCCTCAATTTGCGTTGTGCAAAAGGGGGCATTTTGACTAAATTGCTTACAATATTATGAGTGCTCAAGAATTTGATTTCAGTGATATCGCTCCTTATGACGATTCCGTGTTTCATGAGAAGATGGAGCAGCTTGTAAAAGAACCAGGATTCCTGCATGCTGTAAATTACACCATGCCGAAGGATGATGTGCCTGTTCTTATAAATGAATTGCTGAAAATCGATAATAAATATGATTTCCAGACGCAGATAATGTTCCCTTTCCTGGAAATGCTTGCGAAGACAACCACTTCAGGCATAACCTTAGGTGGTCTTAAATACCATAATCCGGGAATAAACTATACATATATCACCAATCACCGTGATATTGTGCTTGATGCGTCGTTCCTTAATCTTGCATTCCTGCGTAAAGGAATTTCAACATCGGAAGTGGCAATCGGTAATAATCTGTTGATATTCGACTGGATAACTGATCTTGTGAGACTCAATAAGAGTTTCATTGTGAAACGCAACACTGGTCTGCGCGAAGGGTTGGAGGCCGCCAAGAAATTATCGGCATATATTCATCATACAATTCTTGAGAAACGTGAATCAATCTGGATTGCCCAGAGAGAGGGCAGGGCTAAAGATAGTTCAGACCATACGCAGGAGTCGCTTGTGAAGATGCTTGCTTTGGGAGGCGAAGGCACTTTTATGGAAAGCTTGAAGGAGATAAACCTAATGCCTGTGTCGATATCATATGAATTCGACCCTAATGATTATTTAAAGGCAAGGGAATTCCTGATGCGTCGCCGCGACCCCAACTTCAAGAAATCTCAGCGTGATGATCTTTTCAGTATGGAGACAGGATTGCTGCAATTCAAAGGGAAGGTGCATTTTCAGCTCACTCCGAGAATCAATACAAAACTTGATCAGATTGGTGATTTCAAGGATAATAATACCGCAGCTAAATATGTCGGCTGTCTTATTGACCAGGCAATCCATAGAAGTTATGAGATTTTTACCATAAATTATGTGGCATACGATATGCTTCACCATACCAATAGATTTTCAAGAAATTATACCGATCAGCAAAAGCAAGAGGCGATAGATTATTTCAATCGTCAACTTGCCAAAGTTGAAATTGATGATCTAAAGGAAGAAGAACGTGATTACATGATGGAGATGATGCTCTATATGTATGCCAATCCTCTTAAAAACAAACTTAAGACTTTGCTTGGAGGTCTTGAATAGATAATCAGAATCAAATCATCGAAACCGCAATGAGAAACATTCCGGCAATATTAATGATATTTATTTTTATCTTCACTTTGCTTTTGGATTCCTATATCCTCTGGGATATAGTCTCATATTGCAGGCGCAGGAAAAAACTATGTATTTGCGTTCATGTAGCGATATCCATTCTCTTTCTTGGTTTGGTAATAGCAATTGCATGCTGGCATGGTGACTCGGAAAGCCGGTCGATAATACCTTTGATGTGGATGCTGTATGTTTACGCATCGGTATATGTGCCGAAATTAATTTATTGCATCTGTTCCGGCATAGGACGGTTGTTTAAGAGCATCAGGAAGGGGAGAAAGATTAATTACGGCATCTATATAGGAGCTCCGGTTTCGCTGATTGTTTTCATATTTATGTGGTGGGGCACTCTGTTCACCAGGAACGAGATAGTTGTCGAGAATGTCAATATTGTTTCCGATAAAGTTCCTTCGGCTTTCGATGGCTATAGAATCGTGCAGTTCAGCGATGCTCATGTGGGCACATGGGGAAATGATACGGCTTTTGTGAGCAGGCTTGTTGACAGAATTAACTCAATGAAGCCTGAATTAATTGTATTCACTGGTGATATTGTGAATAGGGAGACTTCGGAAATGGAACCGTTTTTACGTATATTAAGTCGTCTTCATGCGCGAGATGGTGTGTATTCCGTGTTGGGTAACCATGATTATGGCGACTACATGGAATGGCAGTTTGCTTCGGAAAGAGATTCCAATAATGCTTTGATGGCAATGTGGCAGAAACAGATTGGTTGGAATCTTATGAACAATGATAGAAAATATATAACGCATAATGGAGATTCGATCGTATTGATTGGTATTGAGAATTGGGGGGAGCCGCCTTTCCATCAGTATGGCAGGCTCACGGATGCCTATCCATTGTGTCGTGATTCAGTATATAACCTGAATGACGAAAGATTCAAGATTCTGCTGTCGCACAATCCTGAACATTGGAATCGTGAGGTTTCGAAAATTACCAATGTTGATCTTACATTGTCAGGCCATACTCATGCCATGCAGATGGCGTTTGATATATTCGGATATGAATGGAGCCCTTCGAAATGGAGATATCCGCAATGGAAGGGTTTGTATGAAAGAGAGAATGAGAATGGTGATACTACGCGTCTATATGTGAATATAGGATGTGGAGAAGTGGGTATTCCCGCAAGGTTTGGCATTGCTTACCCAGAACTTACTCAAATAACTTTAAAAAGGAAATGATGCATGCCGGAGAATCTCTTGTTAAGGTAGTATTGAGTTTCGGTTCTAATTGCGGTGACCGCATTGCAAATATCGTCAGTGCTTTGGAATGGTTTAGATCTCTTGCTACCGATTGCTGCTTTTCTTCTATATATGAAACCCCGGAAATTCATGGACAGGGTGCTCCGTATATGAATGCCGTAGGATCTGGCTTTGTAAATGCTGATTTTGATGCTTTCCTTCGACTTACCAAATTATATGAAGTCAAGAATGGCAGAGACACTTCCAGTCGACTTCAAGGAAAAGTACCAATCGACATTGACATTGTGATTTGCGACAACGATATTCTGCGCCCTCTTGATTTTGTGTGTGAATTTTTCCAAATAGGATATAAAGAGCTTCTTAAATAGGAGGCAGTTTAGAGTGTGTTTGAATTTAACACTTTCTTAGAATTTTGCAGCGCGGCGATATAGATAGATACCGATGGCGAGATATATCACATTTGGAATCTGCATTGCGATGAAGGGGGAAGTTAGTCCTGAAACCGCAAAAGAACTTGTAACCGCTGAGAAGAGGATGTAGCTGAAACTCAAGGCAAGGCCGATACCGATATTCAATCCCATTCCACCCTTGGATTTCTTTGATGACAGTGACATGCCAATCAAAGTAAGGATAAATGCCGCAGCTGTGGAGGCATATCTCTTTTCACGTTCGATTTCGAATGCCTTTATATTGGCGACTCCGCGCATCTTCTGCTTGTTTACATATTCAGTGAGCTGAGGTGTGGTCAAGGTTTCCCAATCGTTGGCAGATATTAAGAAATCACGCGGTTCGATAGGTATGATGGTGTCCTTGAGGCTGCCTGAGCGTATAGTTTCTTTCATGCCATCGAAATCCCTGATCATATAGTCTCTAACTGTCCAATGGTAGGTGCGTGTCGTGTCATAGGTAACTGTTTGAGCTGTCATTCTCGACACGAGTTCCTTTCCGTTGAATTTATCAAAAGAAAAACGATAACCGGTTTTTGTGCTGTTTTCGAATCTGCCGATGTAAACCACCTCGCCCGGTCTTGCCATCAGCTGAATGTCAATACCGGTCTGCACACTCTTATTTCTCACATATTTATTTGTATATGCGATTCTTTTGACATTGCCCGGGGGTATGATGTAGTTACTCAATACGAATGTCATGGCGGCAATCACTGTAGCACCAATCATGTATGGGCGCAACAGGCGGTTGAAGCTTACACCACTCGACAGAATTGCTATTATCTCAGAGTTGCCCGCAAGTTTGGTTGTGAAGAATATCACAGAAATAAATACGAACAGAGGGGAGAGCATGTTCGCAAAATAGGGGAGGAAAGATGAGAAATAATCAAAGAGTGTTTCTTTGAGTGGCGCAGTAAGGAATGCATCAAGCTTTTCGGTGATATCGAACATGGAAATCACCGCCAGAATCAAAATTGTAGCCACAAAGTATGTGCCAAGGAATTTTTTGAGTATGAATATGTCAAGCACCTTCAGTTTGAACACTGAAGTTATATTTGACAAAATATTTCCCGGCTTGAATTTTTTCATAATCTTCTTGTGACACGCTCTACCATATCTTTTTTCCAGCTTGCAAAGTCACCGTCGAGAATATGTTTGCGCGCTTCTCTTACGAGCTGCAGATAGAAAGCGAGATTGTGTATTGAAGCTATCTGCATGGCAAGCAATTCCTGACTTACGAAAAGATGACGCACATATGCTTTGGAATACTCATGATCAACCCATGCTGTGCCATCCGGATCAAGTTCGGAATAATCGTCAGCCCATTTGCGATTGCGCATGTTCATTATTCCGTTTGAAGTGAAGAGCATGCCGTTTCTGCCATTACGGGTTGGCATCACACAATCCATCATGTCAACCCCTCTGTCGATGGCTTCAAGTATATTTGCAGGAGTTCCGACACCCATGAGATATCTCGGTTTGTCTTGAGGTAGAATTTCATTGACAACCTCGATCATCTCATACATTTTTTCTGTGGGTTCTCCGACTGCGAGCCCTCCGATGGCATTGCCGTCAGCACCAAGATCCGATATGAATCTTGCAGATTCACGTCTGAGATCAGGATAAACACACCCCTGAACTATGGGAAAATATGCTTGCGAATATCCATATAATCCCTCTGTTTCTTGGTAGCGTTTCCAGCCACGTTGCAGCCAGCGGTGAGTGAGATCAAGAGATTTGCGAGCATAAGCATAATCGGATGTTCCCGGTGCGCATTCATCGAGAGCCATCATAATGTCTGAACCGATTGTGCGTTGAATGTCGACCACACCTTCAGGAGTGAAAAGATGCTTGCTGCCGTCGATATGACTGCGGAAATAAGCCCCTTCTTCCTTGAGCTTACGGTTTGAGGATAACGAAAACACCTGGAAGCCGCCGGAATCCGTGAGGATAGGGCGGTCCCAGGAGTTGAATTTGTGAAGTCCTCCTGCTCCACGGATCACATCAAGACCGGGACGGAGGTAAAGGTGGTATGTATTGCCAAGAATAATCTTGGCATCTATATCATCGCGAAGCTCGCGCATGTGCACTCCCTTTACACTGCCGACTGTTCCTACCGGCATAAATATGGGGGTGGGAATCACGCCGTGATCGGTGGTAATCTCACCGGCACGTGCTGCGGTTTCTGGAGCTGTGGCGTCAATTTTAAATTTCATGATACAAAATTAATTTAAACGCCACAAATAACCAAATCAATCGTCGAGTTTGTGGATAACCAGACCCGAGCGGAGTTTTGGCTCAAACCATGTGGTTTTGGGAGGCATGATGTTGCCGGTGTCCGCAATGTTGATAAGCTGGTCCATTGTGACAGGATAGAGAGCAAGCGCCATTGCCATCTCTCCGCTGTCAACCCGCCGTTTTAATTCCCCAAGACCTCTGATGCCTCCAACAAAATCTATGCGTTTGTCACTGCGAAGATCAGTGATGTTGAGAATGTCGCGAAGGATAAGATCGCTTGAAACCGTAACGTCGAGAACACCAATGGGATCTGAATCATTGAATGTGCCCGGTTTCGCAGTCAAAGAATACCATTCACCATTGAGATATAGCGAGAAATTATGAAGACCTGCAGGTGTGTAAACATCCTTTCCTTTTTTCTCGACGATGAAGTTCTCTGAGAGTTTGTTGAGGAATTCTTCAGGGGTTAGTCCGTTCAGATCTTTAACTACTCGGTTATAGTCGATAATCTGTAGATGCGATGCCGGGAATGCAACCGCCATGAAATAATTATATTCCTCTTCTCCGGTATGGTTTGGATTGGCAGTTGCCTTTTCCGCTCCGACAAGTGCGGCGGCAGCCGAACGATGATGACCGTCGGCGATGTATAGGTTCGGAATTTTTGCGAATTCCTCTGTAATGGTATTGATTGTGTCAGGATTATCAATTACCCAGAGCGTATGACCAAAACCATCTGGTGCTACGAAATCATATTCCGGGGTGTTTGCCGTTACATCACGAATTATGTTTTCAAGAGCTTCGTTGTCGGGGAACGCGAAGAATACGGGTTCGATGTTGGCATTGTTGCATCTCACATGTTTCATTCTGTCTTCCTCTTTGTCGCGGCGCGTGAGCTCATGTTTCTTTATTCTTCCTTCCATATAGTCGGGCACCCAGGCTCCTACAACAAAGCCATATTGAGTACGTCCGTTCATGGTCTGGGCATAGATATAGTAATTCTCTTTATCGTCTTGTACAAGCCATCCGTTATTCTGGAATTTTTTGAAATTCTCCACAGCCTTGTCGTAAACAGCCGGATCATGCTCATCGAAGCCAATTTCGAAATCGATCTCTGGCTTAATGATATGATAAAGACTCTTTTCGTTGCCTTCAGCTTCTTTGCGAGCCTCTTCGCTGTTGAGAACATCGTAGGGGCGAGATGCCACTTCTTCAACGAATTGTTTGGGAGGACGAACGCCCTTGAAAGGTTTGATTCTTGCCATGGTATCAATAAGGTATTAAAGGTTAATATATAATGATTAAGATTTGTTTCTAATAGGTATGCGGATATTGCTGCTTACTGCTTTTTTCGCTTGCGCGCACAAGAAGAGCATATCCCATATATATTGGTGGAAGAGGAGGTCGGATGAAAACCTCTGAATTTTAATGAAGCGAGGAATTCTCCAGCCTTTTCGTCGTGCACTTCTTTAACAGATCCGCATTTCAGACAAATCAGATGAAGATGCATGTCGTCTGCAAATTCGTATACAGCCTGAGTCTCGTTAAGGTAATGTTTCCTCAGGATATTGCATTCACAAAGGAGCTCCACTGTATTGTAGACTGTGGATCTCGATACATGATAATCAGCCTCGATGTCCTTATAGAGTTCATCGATGTCGAAATGCACTTTCTGTTCCAGAGCCTTGTCAAGTATTGCAAAGCGCTCCGGAGTCTGCCTCATTTTTTTAGATTTTATGTAGGCAGCGAAAGCCTCTTTGAGATTTTCGCGACGAGATTCGTCGACATTATTCGTTTTCATTCTATCTGCAAATTTAATCAGCTACATTCAAAAAAACAAGTGCGGTCTGCGACTTTTTTTACTTTTTTTAAACAATTAAAGATATTCGTGCGTTTTAGTCCTGTAAACAATATTAAAATACATTGAGCGATATGAAAAAGTATAGATGTGAGGTGTGCGACTGGATCTATGATCCTGCAGTTGGTGATCCGGATGGCGGGATTGCTCCCGGAACAGCATTTGAAGATCTTCCTGATGATTGGGTTTGTCCGATCTGTGGAGTCGGGAAAGATGAATTTGTAGAGGTATAACATCTCGTTAAAAGAGACATATTTAGGAAGCGGCAATTTTTGTCGCTTCTCTTTTTGTGTCTATTTATTTTCAGACGCCAAGGCGCAAAGGTGCGAAGTTTGATTCGAATTTTCGGAAGGTCGCTTTGCTCCTGCCAAGTCGCCGAGCCCGATAAATATGGATTTAGAATATCAAACTGAGCATCCTAATTAATATTTATGCTTAGAAACATCTTTTATTTAATAATTGAACAATTTTTAATAACTTTGCAAAAATTAAAGAACGGCTAGCCGTTCAAATATACCATAGAAACACAGCAATGAGGTTTTATAAAAGCATAGGCTCACGCTATATGGTGCTTTTAGCTCATATAGGCGCTTTAATAACGGTGACATTCTGGGCAACTTCTTTTCTAAGTACAAAAGTGCTTATGGAACGGGGCGGATTCACACCGGTAGAGATGTATGTCTACAGGTTTGCTGTTGCTTATCTGCTGCTTTTATGCATAACTTTCAAGAACATAAAAAGCCGTTCATGGCGAGATGAGCTAACTCTTTTTATCAGTGGTATCTGTGCCGGTTCGCTATATTTCATCACGGAGAACTATGCCTTGAGATTGACTACGGCAGGAAATGTTTCGCTGCTTGCATCTATTTCTCCTCTGTTTACTACGTTCCTGATGGCAATAGTATTCAAACAGAAGATTCAAACCGGAGTGTTGATAGGTTCCGGAGTTGCCATAGCGGGAGTCGCATGTATTATTCTCAGCAATGGCACGGGGCTTGAATTCCGTCCTCAGGGAGATTTACTTGCACTCGCTGCAGCGTTGTGCTGGGCAATATATACTATCGCCGTGCGGCGCGTTATCCCACTCTACACATCATTGTTTATTACACGCAAGCTGTTTTTCTATGGTGTGATAACCGCGTTGCCTCTTCTTTTCATTCAAAAAGAGCCGTATCATCTTGCGCTATTATTTGATCTTCATCAACCTGAATATTTGCTAAACTTTTTGTTCCTTGTGGTGATGTGTTCAATATGTTCGTATCTCATATGGAACGAGACAATGAAGAAACTCGGATCAGTAACGGCAAACAATTATCTTTACCTTCAGCCCCCAATCACAATGATTGCCGGATATTTCTTCCTCGGAGAGAAGATTTTCCTCCTCGGTTACATTGGGTGTGCCTTAGTCATCGGAGGTCTGATCATATCCGACAAATGGAAAGGCTCAATCTGGTTCAAGAAAAAATAAATCCTCCCAAGAAAAAAGAATAATCTACCACAATTATTCCAGAATATGCGTCCCACGCATCGCTTGCTTTCCAACGCTCCTAAAATCCAAGAGATCATTCAATTTGCCAATCCTATTACTGAGGAATTGATATTGATTCTGCAAATGCGTTTAAATAGAGAAATGTATCACGTCCTGGCGGAAGTGGCGTCATCGGCGAAAGTATGAGCAAAAAGCCTTGAGCGCACAGTTCGAAATCGTGAGCGCTTGGTTTTTCCCGTTCTCCAAATGGAACGTTTGACAGTAAGATTATCTTTCCATTGGTTTGTTCGCATTGACGCCTGACTGATTTCTCTTCGGGCGAGATAAATGGCGAAACCAACACTCCTCCATTTTCAGCGAGATGCTTCCAACGGCGTTGCTTGTTCGCTTTTAGAATGTCCGAATCAGAACGGTGAATCACCACGGGTGCCTTAAAAGGATTATCCAACAGCTGCAAGTTGCCATAGGCTTGCCAAAGACTGCCTCCAATCTCTATATTATTTATGCGACGGAAAAAATCAGGGTTGAAACGCCGGACCAACAAACGATATGGATTTTGCCTGATATACTCAATTATCGTTGATAGGCGATGATGCGGTCGCAAATACCGGTCATGGAAATCCGGAGTAAAAACGTGTTCCAACAGTGGGAATTCCGCTCTTATCAACTGCCCGCACTTTACCTTCATCATTCCAATATAATTACCGAGCACCCGAGGAAGATAGTCTCGGGCAAAGATGGCAAAATGAATATGGTCAGGCATGATTACATATTGCAGCGGTTGCAGAGAAGAGCAAAGATTAGGAAAATTCAGAATTTGCGATTCTATAATCTCGCCGATGCGAGATCTCTCTATCACTGGTTGTTCCAAACTCCCGAGAATCCGGCTGAAATTAGGGCACCCCGGTGCTTTGCAAATAGTAATATGGTAGATGCATCTGCTTTTATAATCATGCTTTGGATCGCGACCCATAATTTCCGGATTTAGTAGTTATTGATATTTATAGTTATATCGAAGATGAAGCGGAAATCCAAATTGCTGTACTATCATCGCCGCAAGCGGCTCATCTGGAAGACGAATCTGTCTGAAATGGTTTCAATTGCAAAATTTACCAGAATATTCGTCACTCGCAGAGCCCGCTTGCGGGCGTCTCTGGAATCTTTAGAATCTTCTTAAATGCAAATTTAAGAATTATTTCCCAGAAAGCTAACATCGTGAATTCAAATATAGAGTGAAGCACCAAGCCAGACAATGCTCATCTTCACATGACCGAACAGACACTGCACCTACATGTCACGGTCGTGCCCATCGTCACCACCGAGAGAAAGAGAAAAGCGAGCGAGGCTAATCTCGCCGACCGCTGTTATGAATTGCGGAATTCTTTGGGCGACATGCCGGTTAGCTTCTTGAAGTATTTGCCGAAGAATGATTGGGATGGGAAATTCAATTCGTCGGATATCTGCTGGATGTTCAGATTGGAAGACTTCAATAGCACTTTTGCTTCGAGAATGACGAATCGTTCTATCCATTCAACAGCTGTGTAACCTGTCTGGCTTTTCAAGGTGCGGGAAAGATGCTTCGGAGTAACCTCAAGTTTCTGGGCGTAAAAATCAAGAAAACGCTGCTGTTTGAAATGTTTTTGGGCAAGAATGAGGAATTGGTCTGACATTCTGCCCTGATTGGTCATTACTTCATCTTTATAAGGTTCAAACCATTTGTAAACAGTGCGGAATATAAATGATGTCAGTTCAAACAGAAATGCCTGCGAACGGTAGGGATTCTCTTTATCCGCTATTATTCTTTGACATTGTTCAAAAAAACTATCAATCTGAGGAAGCGTGTCTGTCTGGATTTTAGCAACAGAGTGTCGCGACATTATTGTATAAAGCGGCATGTTGCTCATAAATAGGAAAAGATTGTCGCGAAATCTTTTCGACATTACAAGGATAGACGCTTTAAAATCAGCGCTGATATATTTGGGTTGTAAAATCTGTGAATTTTCAACTGTGACAAGAGCCGGCGATTTTATTTCATGATTTATTAGATTTATATCAGCGACACATTCTCCACTTTTTACAAAGATCCAAGTTGATGCCGAGAATTTAACAGGCTCATTTATCGAGGAAAGGATTTCTGGACCAATATCTTCAAGCACCCAGAAATCTTGGTTAAGAATTGTGGGCACATCTTCGGGGAGATCGATATTATAATTATAACCGTAATTCATAAGCATTTGATCGTTAGGGCGGATTTGTATCAAGCCAATATATCTATCGGTTAATTTTATTACTTACTTACAAATTTAGTGAATTATTATATTATATCCAAACAATTTCATCAGATATGCAAAAGACAAACCATCATTAAATTTTTTAGATAAAGCGCATTTATGGGCAAAGACAATAAAAATGAAATTTAAGTTGCTTTGCATTTTTATTTTCAAATATTTTATGCGATATTTGCAGTCGGAATATTTTCAAAATTGACAACTTTTTGAAATTATTAATCCGAAGAAATTTTCCATACAGATAACTTTAAAATTTATATGTCTTCAAAAATCTACAGTTACGATGAAGCTTATGAGGCTTCGTTGAAGTATTTTAAGGGTGACGAACTTGCTGCCCGTGTGTGGTCGAGCAAGTATGCATTGAAAGATTCAGATGGCAATATCTATGAGCTTACACCCGACGACATGCACCACCGCATTGCCGGAGAACTTGCACGCATAGAAAAGAAATATCCCAATCCCATGAGTGAAGACGAGATATTCACACTCTTGAAGGATTTCAGATATATCGTACCCCAAGGGAGCCCTATGGCTGGAATTGGAAACAATTATCAGGTTGGATCGCTTTCCAATTGTTTTGTAATAGGTCTTGACGGGCATCCTGATTCATATGGCGGTATTATCCGTGTGGATGAGGAGCAGGTTCAGCTCATGAAGAGAAGAGGCGGCGTAGGTCATGATTTGTCGCATATTCGTCCGAAGGGGAGTGCCGTTAAGAATTCAGCTCTGACTTCAACAGGACTTGTGCCTTTTATGGAGCGTTATAGCAACAGTACGCGCGAGGTTGCACAGGATGGACGCCGCGGAGCGTTGATGATGACTGTAAGCATACAGCATCCGGATGCTGAAAGTTTCATTGATGCGAAGATGACGGAAGGAAAGGTTACTGGTGCGAACGTATCTGTGAAGATTGATGATGATTTTATGAATTCGGTAGTGACAGGAAAGCCTTATATACAGCAATTCCCCGTGAAGAGCGAGAATCCTGTCGTTACAAAGGAGATAAATGCTTCCGATTTGTGGAATAAGATAGTGCACAATGCATGGAAGAGCGCCGAACCAGGCGTGCTGTTCTGGGATACTATCCAGCGCGAGTCTGTGCCCGACTGCTATTCGGATCTTGGATTCGAGACGGTCTCAACCAATCCTTGTGGCGAAATCCCATTGTGTCCCTACGACAGTTGCCGTCTTGTTGCCATAAACCTTTACAGCTATGTGAAGAATCCCTTTACTCCACAGGCTGAGTTCGATTTCGAGCTTTTCCGTAAACATGCAGGCAAAGCACAGAGAATTATGGATGATATCATCGATCTCGAGATGGAGAAGATTGACACAATCATAGCCAAGGTCGAAACAGATCCGGAAACAGACGAAGTTAAAAGCACGGAGCTTAACTTGTGGAAAAAAATCCGCACCAAAACTCTTAAAGGAAGGCGAACCGGCTGCGGCACGACTGGAGAAGGGGATATGCTTGCCGCGCTTGGTTACAGATACGGCACTCCGGAGGCCACAGAGTTCTCTACCGGCGTTCACAAGGCGCTCGCTCTTGCATATTATTCATCTTCCGTGGATATGGCTACAGAACGCGGTGCGTTTGAGATATATGATGCAGAGCGTGAGAAAAAAAATCCTTTCATAAGCCGCATTCGCGAGGCAGATCCTGCGTTATACGAGCGTATGGTCAAGAACGGTCGTAGAAATATTGCGTGTTTGACAATCGCACCGACCGGAACCACATCGATAATGACGCAGACATCATCCGGAATAGAGCCGGTTTTCCTCCCTGTATACAAACGTAAGAGGAAAGTGAATCCGTCTGATGAGAATGTGCGCATTGATTTTGTGGATGAAGTGGGAGATGCCTTTGAAGAATATATCGTTTATCATCATAAGTTCCTTGAGTGGATGAAGATAAACGGTATTGAAAAGAAGGATAACATGAGTGCCGAAGAAATAGAGGAACTCGTGAAGAAATCTCCTTACTATAAAGCCACCAGCAATGATGTTGACTGGATGGAGAAAGTGAGAATGCAGGGAGCCGTGCAGAAATGGGTTGACCATTCTATCAGTGTCACAATCAATCTTCCGTCGGATGTTACCGAAGAGCTGGTTGGCAATCTATATGTCGAGGCATGGAAGGCAGGTTGCAAGGGCTGTACTGTATATCGTGACGGATCCAGGAATAATGTTCTTGCAGCAGTCACTCCAACCAAAGCTCCTCTTATTGCTACTCCTGAGCATATAATGAAGCGTCCGGTCGAACTCGAGGCGGATGTTGTCCGTTTTCAAAATAATAAGGAGAAATGGATTGCGTTCGTCGGACTCGTTGATGGCAAGCCTTACGAGATATTCACCGGTCTTGCAGATGATGAAGACGGCATATTCTGTCCGAAGAGTGTTAACCATGGCAAGATCATCAAGGCTATGGATAGCGACGGAAAGAAGAGATACGACTTCCAGTTTATCAACAAACGCGGCTATAAGACCACAATCGAGGGATTGAGCGAAAAATTTAATCCCGAATTCTGGAACTACGCGAAATTGATTTCCGGAGTGTTGCGTTATGGTATGCCTATTGATCAGGTGCTCAAACTTGTAGGCGGTCTTGAACTTGACTCCACAAACATCAACACCTGGAAGAACGGACTGGAAAGAGCATTAAAGAAATATCTGCCCAATGGCACGGCAGCAACCGGTCAGAAATGTCCCAAGTGCGGTGCAGAGACCCTTATCTATCAGGAAGGTTGTCTGATCTGCACCACTTGTGGCAATTCCAAATGCGGTTAAATCATAGTATTATATAGCTTAACTAAATTAATATATGAAAATTACCTTAAATATCAACTACCACACAGACTGGGGGGAATCGCTCTACGTGAGCGGTTCCATCCCAGAACTCGGTAATGGCGATGCCACCAAAGCTCTGGAGATGAACCTTACAAGTCCGGATATGTGGCAGCTTCAGTTGGATCTTAAAAAGGATCCCGGAAGTTTTGACTATCGTTTTATTGTAAAGGCTCCGGAGAAGGAGTGGCGTTTCGAATGGGGAGCACCTCACCGGTTTGTCAGCGGAAAGGGAATTGATTCCTATCGGGTGTTCAGTTCCTGGCATGATCTTCCCTCAGACAAACCTTTCTATTCCTCAGCTTTTGTGGATGGAATGTTACGTCGTCCCTATCGAGACCAGCCTCTTGCGGCAAAACCGGGAACGGTGTGTCTGCGCATTGAGGCTCCGATGATTAAGCCCGATGAAGTCCTTGCGATATCGGGAGAGGGCGATCTGCTTGGAAATTGGGATCCGGCGCATGCTATAATAATGAACGATGCCAATTTCCCGGTGTGGGAAGCAAATCTCCATACTGATTCCCTCAAGATTCCTTTCGAGTATAAATTCTTGATATTGAAGAAAGACACTCGGGAGGTGAAAGGTTGGGAATATATCAACAATCGAGTTTACGGGATTCGTCCTGAATCTGCCACAGAACAGGTTGTGATTGATGGTATCAGGTTTGCAAATCCGAAAGAAAACTGGAAAGGCGCCGGAACAGCCATACCTGTTTTCTCAATCCGCACTGAGAATGATTTTGGCGTGGGAGACTTCATTGACATCAAGAAAATGGTAGACTGGTGTGCGTCTACCGGTCAGAAGATTCTGCAGATTCTTCCGATCAATGATACTACAATGACCGGAACGTGGGTTGATTCTTATCCTTATAAGGCAAATTCAACTTTTGCCCTTCATCCGATGTATCTTAACCTTTGGGAGGTCGGGACATTAAAAGATTCATCACGTCGCGAATATTATTATAATCTTGCTAAAGAGCTTAACGCTCTCCCTGGAATAGATTACGAACGTGTAAATGCAGGCAAGCATGAATACCTTAGGGAGATCTATGCCGAGCAGGGAGCCGCTACGCGTCGTCGCAAGGAATATAAGGAGTTTGTTGCTCGCAATGAATATTGGTTGAAGCCGTATGCTGCATGGTGTGTGCTCAGGGAACTGTATCAGACACCTGACAACAATTGCTGGGGTGACTATGCACGCTACGATGCAAATAAGGTTGAGGAACTTCTTGCGAAACATAAAGATGCTTTCGAGTTTCATTATTATGTTCAGTATCATCTTGACCGACAATTGCATGATGCGCGAGATTATGCTCACAGCCACGGCGTAGTGCTGAAAGGAGACATTCCAATCGGAATCAGTCGGTTCAGCGCAGACGCATGGGTTTCGCCTGAACTGTTCAATATGAATACGCAGGCAGGTGCGCCACCGGATGATTTCTCAGTGCTCGGGCAGAACTGGGGCTTACCAACATATAATTGGGATGAGATGGCAAAAGACGGTTTCCAATGGTGGAAAAACCGTTTCCGCAAAATGTCGGAGTATTTTGATGCCTATCGAATTGATCATATCCTTGGCTTCTTCCGTATCTGGGAGATTCCGATGGATGCGGCTCATGGTCTGCTTGGTTATTTCAATCCGGCTCTTCCATTCTCTGCCGAAGAACTCAGAAACAGTTATGATTTTTGGATTGATCCAGACGTGATGACAAATCCTCTGATTCTTGACTGGATGCTCGATGATTTCTTTGGAGATCTTAAGGAGGAGGTGAAAGAAAGATTCCTTGACAGGGTCGGCGGTGACAGATACTGTCTTAAGAACTTCATAAACACTCAGGAAAAAGTTGAGAAGTATTTTGCAAATGCTGAGAGAAACGAGAAGAATTCGCGCATAATCAGTGCCCTTATGGGGCTTATTGATGATGTGCTGTTCATTGAGGATCCTTATCACAAGGGACATTATCATCCGAGAATTGCGGCGCAATATACCTATCAGTTCCGCGTACTCTCTGATTATGCTAAGTGGAATTTCAACCGTCTCTACACAGATTTCTTCTATCATCGTCATAATGATTTCTGGTATGGAAAGGCAATGTGGAAACTGCCCCCACTTCTTGATGCTACATCTATGCTCACTTGTGCAGAGGATTTGGGCATGATTCCGGATTGTGTGCCGGAAGTTATGAAACGTCTTCAGATACTTGCTCTTGAGATTCAGCGAATGCCTAAGGATCCGGGTGCGGAATTTGGTGATACATGGCATTATCCTTATTATTCTGTTTGCACAACATCCACACATGATATGGCTGGAATAAGGGGATGGTGGGAGAATGATCATGTAGTGGCGCAGAAATTTTATAACCATGTGCTCCATGAAAACGGAGAAGCTCCACAATTTGCTGAGCCCTGGATCTGCGACAAGATCATTAGTCTTCATCTTGACAGTCCGTCAATGCTTTGCATTCTTCCGCTTCAAGACTGGCTGGCATGTGATGGCTCTCTGAGACGAGAGAATCCACATGACGAGCAGATTAATGAGCCTGCAAATCCGAAGCATTACTGGCGTTATCGCATGCATCTCACAGTTGAGGACCTCTTAGGAAGAGATTCTTTCAATGCGGCAATGCGTCAACGCATTTCTGAATCCAAAAGATAATGACATACAGAATAATAAAGTATTTAACAGCAATAGTAATGTGCATGTTCCTGTCGCCGATTACGGAAGGCAGGGCATGCACTTCTGCTATTATATCTGCAGATGTTAATCCATACGGCCGTCCAATCTTGTGGAAACATCGTGACACGAGTGCAATAGACAATAAGGTAGAGTTTGTTGCGGGACGACAGGGAGAACTGTCTTATGTCGCTCTCTTCAATGCCGGCGACAAATATCTGAAAGAGGCATGGATGGGAATGAATGAAGCCGGCTTTGCCGTGATGAACACCGCATCCTACAATATAAAGGATGACAATGTCAGTGCAAAAAAGATGGATAAGGAGGGTCTGGTGATGACAAAAGCCTTAAAGACTTGCCGCACTGTTGAGGATTTTGCCCGTCTGCTTGAGACTTTGCCGCGTCCTATGGGGGTTGAGGCAAATTTTGGTGTGATTGATGCAACGGGTAACGGAGCTTATTTTGAAACCAACAACCATAGTTATAAGCGGTTTGATCTTAAGGATGCAGAAAATGGGGTGCTTGTACGCACTAATTACAGCCATTCGGGCAGACCGAACGAAGGTTTTGGTTTTGTGCGTGAGGCAAATGCCTGTCATCTTCTGCAACCGTATGTTGATACGAAATCTGTTACACCGGAGGTTCTGACTGAGGAATTGAGTCGCAGTTTCTATCATGACATGAACAAACGTGATTATTCAGCGAGCGGTGACCGATGGGTGATTGATCAGGATTTCATACCACGATATAAATCAACTGCTACAGTGGCTATTGAGGGATGTCGCCCTGTAGCTTCAATGTCAGAGGCCACTCCCGAAATGGTTAAGAGGGAATATGTTATGTGGACAGGTCTGGGGTATCCTCCATGTTCGGAAGTGCGCGCGGTAACGTGTGAAAGGGATGGCGTGGATACAGAAATGAGAGGATCATTGTCAAACGGGCATTCCCCTCTTGCCGACAAGGCAAAGAAAATGAGGGATGAGGTTTTCCCAATTCATAAAGGAAACGGCGATAAATATATCGATATGGAAATCCTTTTTGGAAAAGATGGGAAAGGTTTGGTGAACAAGATGAAGGAAATCAACAAGGAAAATTACAAAAAGGGGAGAGAAGCGCGTGAAGGAATCTTGTCAGAATAAATATGTTTGCGAGGCACCGTTCAGAATGCCCAAGGGTGATTTTGCGCGGAAAATGGCAAGGTTCTGGGGTCTAATTCCCGGGCTCCTGTTGTTGATGATTTTTGTCTTTGGTCTGGTTGCGGGTATATTTTTAGATATCAGATATCTGATTGTGGCAGCAATGGCGGTGTTCATATTGCTTCCGATGGTAATGATGTTTTTATATTATTACCATGGCTTGGGTAAAAACTGCTATTTCAATATTGTTGATCATAATCTTTCAATAAAAGAGGATTGTCTTGAAATAACCATGTATTTTCCCGTAGTTTCGGCTGCTGAAACTGATGATGAATCGGCTGATGCAAAGGAGGTCGAGCCCCGTGTGTCAAAACTGACTATAAATTATAACGACATATTGAATTATCGGGTATTTTCTGATTGTGTGGTTTATCCGGTAGGAAAACCGATGTCGGGATTTGTATGGTTGCCACTTTCGGCATTTAATGATGCAGATTCATTCAGAAATGCCGTGACTTCATTATCGTCTAAATTGAAGTGATCATGCGTATTCTAAAGGAAAATAATAAAAAATATTGCTTCATAATGGATATGGAGGTTCGCGATTATGAACTTGATTGCGAACAGATTGTGAATAATGCAAACTATCTCCATTATATGGAGCATACACGACATCGCTTCTGCATGGATGCGGGCGTCTCGTTTACGGAACTGCATAATAAGGGGGTAGATGCAGTGGTTCGAAAGATCGAGATTGAGTATAAGACATCGCTCAGGGGAGGGGATACGTTCCTGAGTTGCCTGCGAATCGAACGCAAAGGGGCAAGATTCATCTTTCATCAGGATATAATCCGCTCGGATGGGGAGGTGTGTACAGAAGCTGTGGTGACTTGCGTGATTTTGAAAGATGGAAAATTGACAAGAGGTGATGAGCTTGCCCGGCTCTTTGCAAAATATTTATAAGCATCTTAAATACATGATGGCGTTAAATTCAAACATTCTTTAAGACTAACATTATGGCAAACTCAGAGCATGAGACGATATATCGCATCGCACTCGGAATTATGAAGGGGATCAATTCTCAGATGGTTCGCCGCATGATTGATGCGGGAGTGAGCGCTGAAGACTTTTTCACGCTTGATCTCTTGTCGGTCTCTGACGCTCTTGGGTTGAATAGTAAGACCGGTTTCGGAGCTCACGACCGGGAGAATGCATTGAAAAGGGCAGCAGAGGAATATGTGTTTACTTCGAGGCATTCAGTGAAGGTGATTTCACTTTTGGATGATAATTACCCATGGCTGCTTGCAGAAACACCTGATGCTCCGGTCACCCTTTATATGCTTGGAGATGCGGACCTTAATTCCCAACATACCATAAGCGTGGTGGGCACAAGAAAACCTACTCAATATGGCATGAATTTCTGTAAGCAATTCTGTTCGGATCTTGGAGGTTATTTTCCGGATCTTACTATTGTAAGTGGACTTGCATTGGGAATTGATTCGGCAGCGCATACGGCGGCACTGGAAACAAATCATTCCACCATCGCTGTGGTTGCGCATGGTCTTGATATGTTGTATCCTGCAGTAAATCGGGATCTTGCACGTAAGATTATAAAATCGGGTGGTGCCATAATCACGGAATACCCTTCGGGATCAACACCTTATGCAGGGCGTTTTCTCGAACGTAACAGGATAGTGGCTGGACTATCGCAAATTACAGCCGTAATAGAATCTCCGATCAAGGGAGGAGCGATGAGCACTGCTAACTTTGCTTTCCATTACAACAGGGAGGTGGTTTCATTGCCGGGCAGAGTGACTGATCATGTGAGTGCGGGATGTAATTTGTTGATAAGAAAAGAAAAAGCGCATCTGTTGACGGCAGCGGCTGACGTTATCGAACTGATGGATTGGAAACCACTCGGAAAACACATAGAACCGCGACAAAGAAACCTGTTTCCGGAACTCGAAGGCATTTCAGGAAGAATTTATGAAATTCTTAAGTTTGAATCGGAGCCTGTGGCGATTGATATGCTGCATCAGCGCACGGGGCTAACTGTTCCTGAACTTATGTCAGCATTGACAGATCTTGAATTTGACGGGATTGTAACGCGCCAACCCGGTAACAGATATTCAATATCCTGATTGATATAAATAAAAATGAAGCAGGGCTGTGGTTTGTCCATTGCCCTGCTTCTTGTATTGTAATGTCTGATTTAGAAACGTTCAAGAACGGTTTCTACAAGATGTTTAACTTTCGGTTTGTAATCCGTGTTGGCATTGTTGAGACGACGCTCGGCTATGATGCAGCACACGGTCATTGCGCGATGTCCTAAAAGTTTGGAGAGTCCCTGAAGACAAGCGGATTCCATTTCGAAGTTTGTGATAGGACGTCCGTTATAGCGGAAACTCTCAATCTTTTCATTCAGGTTTGGATCGGCAAGCTTAAGGCGTACCATTCTACCTTGCGGAGCGTAAAAACCTACAGCTGCGATTGTGTAGCCACGCACCATATCGTCACGTCCGATCTGATTCACGAGTTCGGCATCCGCATCAACAGTGTAGGGAGCTGCCCAGGTTGATTTCCAGTCGGTATGTTTGCAGAATTCACGTTCGAATTCAAGATCGCACACTTTATCGCGGTCTGCATAGAAGTTGAGAATGCCATCAAATCCCATTCCCTTCTCTGCTATTACAAAATCACCGATATGAAGATCCTCCTGTAAGGATCCGGATGTGCCGATGCGCACGATATTGAGAGTGCGGTGCTCGGGTTTTACCTTACGCGTTTTGAAATCGATGTTTGCAAGAGCGTCAAGTTCTGTCATTACAATCTCAATATTGTCAGGACCGATACCATGTGAAATAGCCATGATTGGTTTGCCCTTGTAAGTTCCTCCGATGGCATGGAACTCACGGGAAGACACGTTATAATCGATTGAATCAAAATATGATGCAACCATATCCACCCGTCCCGGATCACCGACAAATATAATATTGTCGCGGAGTTGTTCCGGTTTCAGATGAATATGAAAAACTGAGCCATCTTCATTGATGATGAGCTCTGAAGCGGGAATAATTCTATCGTCTGCCATAAAATATATGATAATGATTATATACTTAAGTTTCGCAAGCTTCAACTTAAAAGCTTAAAGTTTAAGAGTTTATAAGTTTAAAAGGTTATTAGATGCGAATATCACTAAGTTTTCATTCATAAGCATCAAACAAATAAACTCATAAACTGCGCGAAGCGCGATTAAACTTATAAACTTCAACTTTATGCTTGCGAAAGTTGAATTTATATACTTATAACGTTTGAACCGAAGGTTCGGCATTACAAATATACGAAAAAAACGGTACAAATAAAATTATAGAGAAAAATTTGGCGTATATCAGAAAAAAGTAGTAATTTTGCACGCTATCAAAAACGACTGAGGAAAGATGCCGGAGTGGTCGATCGGGGCGGTCTCGAAAACCGTTGTGCCTTTTGGCACCCAGGGTTCGAATCCCTGTCTTTCCGCAATCAATCAAGCCAAATCCGCTGTAAGTCAATAATTTGCAGC
>CAJUDL010000026.1 GCA_910585285.1 uncultured Muribaculaceae bacterium | reverse complement strand
ATGGTACTGCGAAAGCGGGAGAGTAGGTAATCGCCGCCTTACTGAAGCCTCAGGGAGACCTGGGGCTTCTTTTTTTGCCTATTCTCCCCGATTGTGATGCACGCAATCACCGGCACCTCCCCACGCCGCTGGTGATGGTTAACTTTTGGGAAAGCGGGAGAGTAGGTAATCGCCACCTTGCTGAAGCCTCAGGGAGACCTGAGGCTTTTTTATTGATTAAAATGCAGGATTGTCGCGAAAATTGAGTAATTTTGCAAATTAAATCGTTTTTTTAATTTAGCTGATTTATTAGAAAAGGCTGATTTGTTTAGATAAGGTGCTTTTATTATGCTGACAAAGAAATATAATCTGGTCAACAATATCACGGGGTGGGTGGTGTTTGTCATCGCTCTCGTCACTTATTGGCTGACTCTTGAGCCAACCGCTTCTTATTGGGATTGCGGTGAGTTTATTATCCAGGCGGATAAGCTTGAAGTGGGACATCCGCCGGGCAACCCGATCTTTATGCTGACTGCCCGCTTTTTCGCTAATTTCGCACCTAACGACCAGGTGGTGTCTGTTATGGTCAATGCTATGAGCGGTCTGCTGTCGGCTTTGACCATATTGTTGCTTTTCTGGACCATCACGCATCTTGTAAGACGTCTTATAGTCCGCGACTCACAGCGTAAAGAGATTTCTCTCTCCCGTTATCTCGTGATCATGGGCAGCGGCATCGTCGGTGCGTTGGCTTATTGCTGGAGCGATACATTCTGGTTTTCGGCAGTCGAGGGCGAGGTTTACGCTTTCTCATCTTTCTGCACGGCTCTGGTGTTCTGGCTGATTTTGAAGTGGGAAAACCGTGCAGACGAACCTCATTCCGACAGATATCTCATTCTGATTGCATATGTGATCGGTATCAGTGTGGCGGTCCATCTTCTTAACCTCCTTTGCATTCCTGCGATTGTGCTTGTGTTCACATATCGCAAGTGGAAGGATATGGATCTTGTGAAGTCGCTGATTGCTCTTGGTGTTTCTTTCGTTATCATCGCGCTTGTGCTTTTCGGACTTGTGCCCGGTTTCATCAAGATGGCGCAGCGTTTCGAGCTGATGTTTGTTAACGGCTTCGGTCTGAACTTTAACAGCGGAGCATTGTTCTATGCGTTCCTTACGGCTGCGGTTTTCTGCTGGGCACTTTATGCCCTTTGGAAACAGAAATCGGCAACAATGATAAAAGTGTCATTCCTTTTGGCTGTGACCCTGTCGGGCACTCTCTTCATGGGAAGCGGCTGGTGGCTCGGCTGGATTCTGACTGCGGCACTTGCCGCGTGGCTCTTTGTGCGTCCCGGACATCCTCTCCCGGTGAGGGTGATGAGCAATATAATGTGGAGCATTGCCGTGATATTTATCGGTTATTCGAGCTACGCCCTTATTCTCATCCGTTCGAGCGCGGACACTCCGATGAACCAGAATTCTCCCGACAATGTCTTTGACCTTGCCTCGTATCTTAACCGCGAGCAATATGGTGAGAACCCTTTGATCTACGGCGAGACATTGTATTCCAGCCCGCAGAAGAAACTGATGGGTGTTGTTACCGATACTGTAACATATCGTGAGGATGGGTCTCCGGTATTGGTGAATTATCCCAGTTATCAACAGATTGTGGAGAAAGGGAAGCCCTTATATGCAAAAGGCGTGAAGGGAGCTGTGCCTACTTCCGAATATGCATTCCTCACACAAGGTGAACTGGCTTCGAATGCTGCGAAAGCTCAGCGGGGCGGAGATTACTACGTGAAACGCGATTATAAGCCCGAGGTGAAGATGAATCCCGAGCTTAACATGCTTTTCCCCCGTATCTACAGTCGCATGCACCGCGATCTTTATAAGCAGTGGGTAACTCTCGATACAACTCCCTCCAACCTTAAGGAGCTCTATGCGGTGGATGCCGTGACGGGAGACAAAGTGCCTGAAACCGATCTTCAGGGAGAGCCTTTCATGAACCAGGTGACAGGACAGGTGACTTATCCTCAGAAAATAGGTTACAGACCAACATATGCCCAGAACCTTGAGTATTTCTTCAACTACCAGCTCATCCATATGTACATGCGTTATTTCATGTGGAATTTCGCCGGCAGACAGAACGATGTGCTCAATCAGTCGGGAGAACTTGATGCCGGCAACTGGATTTCTGGCATTCCTTTCATCGATAATGCGCGTTTAGGCGACCAGTCACTTCTTCCTGACGATCTCGGAAAGAACAATGCGGCGCACAACGTGTATTACATGCTGCCTCTCATCTTAGGTCTGATCGGTTTGATCTGGCAGGCGTTTGCCGGCAAGAGGGGGATTGAGCAGTTCTGGGTGGTATTCTTCCTCTTCTTTATGACCGGAATCGCCATAGTGCTTTATCTTAATCAGCCCCCGGGTCAGCCCCGTGAGCGAGATTATGCGTTTGCCGGATCGTTCTATGCATACGCGATATGGATAGGAATGGGAGTCGTAGGCTTGTGGAATATTATCAGATTTATCGTGGGAAGCCGCAAGCGCGCCTCGGCATCGGTATATTGCGCCGCCACGGCATGCGTGCTGGGTGCGGCGGTGCCCGTGCAGATGGTGAGCCAGACATGGGATGATCATGACCGCAGCGGACGTTACGCCGCGCGAGACTTCGCTATAAATTATCTGAACAGTCTTGAGCCGAATGCGATAGTATTCTGTAATGGAGACAATGATACCTTCCCTCTATGGTATGCCCAAGAAGTTGAAGGTGTGCGTCCCGATGTCAAGATCATAAATCTCAGTTATCTTGCTTCCGACTGGTATGCAAACCAGATGCGTCAGCAGAGTTATGAGGCGGCACCGGTGCATTTCACCGCTACACCTGCAGACTATGCCTACGGGAAGGTAGACGTGACGATTCCCGGACGGGAGAGGGCTCCGGCTGATCTTTTGTCGAGTCTGAAGCTGATTTATTCCGGCAAGACATATAATCCGGATTATAGATATCCTGAATTCCCGTCGAGCGTGGTGACGATTCCTGTCGACAAGGAGGCTGTGATCAAGCGCGGTCTTGTGGCTGCCAAGGATTCAGCTGATATTGTAAATGAGATTGTGATAGACCTTGCGAATGCGCCTGCAATTGCCAAGAAAGGTTATGTGGGATTAGGAGAGTTGCTGATGCTTGACATCATAGCCACCAACGCGGCAGAGGGTTGGCCCCGTCCGATCTATTGGTGTTCGACAGTAGGCGATGAGTATTATCTCGGAATGCGCGACTATATGCGGTCGACAGGTATGACCCATCAGCTTGTGCCAACGATGCAGAGCGGTATTCCGGCGCGTGCCGACAGGGCGTATGATGTTGTCACCAACTATCGCTGGGGTGGTGCTGACAAAGCGACAGCCGATAGCAAACCATATTTCGACGAAACTGCGCGCCGCATGCTCGTGACTACGCGAAATTCCATGATAGATGTTGCCACCGAGCAGATCTACGAAGGCGACAGAAAAATGGAGGAAGGCGACAGCATTGGAGCGATCGGTGAGTATAAGAAAGCACTGAACGTTCTTACTCTGCTTGAGAAGAATCTTTCGGAGAACGTTGCGCGTTATGATATGACCGTGGCGATGACCCTTCCGGAGATTTATGCGGATCTCGGTACAAAGCTCGGAGACAAGAAGCTCACGGAGAAAGCCCGGAACCTGGTATGGAGCCAGATGGAACGGTTTATACAGTATGTTGCTTATCAGCAGAATATAGCGATGTCGTTTGGCGGAGTTCCTTTGACTCAGGAGTCACGTCTGATGCCATATCAGTATTGGCATTTCATTAAGCTTTATGAAGATTTCGGCGGCGATTCCAAAAAGACAGATGCTCTTTTGAAGAAATATGGCTTCAACCGCAAGGATCTTAAAGCTGCCTACGACAGGGCGTACAGCGGCTCTTCTGCCGAGGCGGATACCGAATATTCCGAGGATGACTATGTTAAAGAGTTGGCTGCCGTGGCACGGATCGTGAATGAACTTGCCGGCTTGTCGGGTTCGGAATATGCAGCGCGCAGTGCGGAAGACAGGTATTATGATTCTGTATATTACGAGGCTTATCAACAATATCTTAAGGCTGGAATCTCCAAGGAGACTCTTAATGCAAACGAGGATATAAAGAAAGTTGATATGGAGCGCAGCAAACGCCTGAACGAAGACTTTCATAAGTAATGTTTAATGTGTAATGTTTAATGTGTAATGACTGCCTCAAAAGCATTAAACATTCAACATTGCACATTCAACATTAAGCATAGTTTCTCCTCTGACATTAAACATTACACATTAAAAATTAAACATTAATTCAAAGGTGTTTATTGAACGACCACCGGAATGGGTCAGGAAACTGGCAAAAGAGGGGATTTTCATAGGAGAGCCGGAAAAGGATGGGAGGAAGATGGTTTATCTCACTTTCGACGACGGTCCGATTCCAGAGGTGACTCCCCTGGTGCTTGATCTTCTTGACAGGTATGGAATCAAAGCCACATTCTTCATGGTTGGAGACAACGTGAGGAAGTATCCGGAGGTGTTTGAAGAAGTGAAACGCCGGGGACATAAGCTCGGGAACCATACGATGCATCATCTCCAGGGACTGCATGAAGGGCGAGACAGTTATGTGTCAGATGTGGCTGAAGCAGACGCTTACATTGGAAGCAATCTCTTCCGTCCCCCTCACGGATGGCTAAAGAAGAGCCAGAGAAAGGCATTGCAGGAGAAGTATAAGATCATAATGTATGATCTTGTGACGCGCGATTACAGCAAACGCCTCAATGCCGATGAGGTTTTTGAGAATGTGAAGAGATATGCGCGTCCGGGGTCGATTATAGTTTTTCATGATTCGCTAAAGAGTCTTCCGCGCCTTTTCGATGCGTTGCCAAGGAGCATCGAATGGTTGCTAAAAGAAGGATATGAATTTGATACGATATGACAGAGAATAAGAGGGTATTGGTGGTTGGAGCCGGAGGATTCACCGGAGGATTCATCGTGGCTGAAGGGCTGCGGCGAGGATATGAAATGTGGGCGGGAGTGCGAGAGAGCACGTCGCGCAAATGGCTTGACGATTCGCGTATACATTTCATCAATTTTGATTTCTCCCGTCCGGAAAGCCTGTCGGCAGCCCTCTCCACAGCTTTGCCTGCGGGTGAGAAGTGGGATTATATCGTATATAATCTTGGCGCGACCAAGGTGATGAGCTATATGGATTTCTCCCGAATCAATTATGATTATCTGCGTCATTTCACCACAGCTCTTAAGTCGGCAGGGATGGCGCCGGAGAAATTTCTATATATGAGTTCTCTATCGGCTATGGGACCGGGTGATGAGAAGAATTACACCCCTTTCAATGAGAGTATGATCCCTATGCCGAATACTAAATACGGCGCATCGAAGCTTAAGGCTGAAATGTGGCTTGAGATGGATGGGATGCCTTATATAATATTCCGTCCGACAGGTATATATGGTCCGCGTGATCATGACTATTTCCTGATGTTCAAGTCGATAAAGAAAGGCTTCGATTTTTCTGTAGGATTCCGTAAACAGTTACTTACTTTCATCTATGTGGAAGATCTGGCGCGCGCGGTGTTCGATGCTTTGGAGAAGGCTCCGGTAAAGGAGACGTATGACATCTCCGAGCCTCGGGCTTACACCCAGAAAGAATTCCGTAGAATGTCGGCAAAGGCTATAGGGAAGAAACTCGTGGTTCCGATGCGGATGCCACTGTGGGGTGTCAAGGCAGTGTCGGTGGTGGCAGAGAAGATAGGCGTGGCGAGAATGAAGCCTTCTACTCTGAACCGCGACAAATACAAAATAATGAAGCAGCGTAATTGGAACGTGGACATCTCAAAAGCACAACATGATTTTGCATTCTCTCCCTGTGTTAGTCTTGAGGAGGGGATTAAGAAATCAGTAGAATGGTATAAGAGCGAAGGATGGCTGTAAAGAGGGGAAAGGGAAAAGGGAAAAGGAGAAAGGTATTGGGCATTAGGCATTAGGTATTTTTATGCAGGACAGTATTCAACATAACGCGGCACAGGGATGGCAGACTGTGGATGAAATTGTTATTCCAACCCAGTCGGTAGAACCTCTTGTGCCTGTGGGGATGCAATCTCAGGCGGTGAGGAAGAGTGTCAATACCTGGAAACCGGTTACTGTTGTGGATTCTGCCGCCAAGGCAAGGGAGGATTCGATCATAAGGGCGGTCAATGATTCGTTGGCGCATGAGAAAAGCGGATTCGGAATCGTGCTGCAGGCTCCATATCGCGAGGAGATTGCAGTATCGCCAGCTGAGAAAAGTGGCTCAGGCGATGGGTTGTCGTGGGTGTTTGCCGTGCTTGCAATCCTTTTTTGCGCTGTGTGTCTTAAATTCAGGAATACACCGAGATATATCCGAACGTTGGTGTCGGACATTAAGGATGTGCGTACGCGCCATAATATGTTTGACAATACGGTAAGGGAGACATCTTTTCTCATTATTCTTATCGTGATGTGGATTTGCTGTAGCGGCATATTGTTGTGGCAGTTGCTCCGCCTTACGGTTCCCGATACGGTATTTGACTCTTTCGCTATTCCCGATAAACCGCTTGAAGGCATAAGTATATGTGCGGGAGTTGCCATGTTTTATGTGATATTCATGCTTTTGGCGTATGAGATTACCGGGAATGTGTTTTCTGACCGTAATATGACGCGACTGTGGGTGAAAGGGGCATCCGCTTTAATGGGATTGCAAGTATTCTTGTTTTTCCCGTTTGCACTTCTCTCCTTATGCTATCCGGAATGGAACCGAATCATATTGATTTTGGCGGGAATTGTATTCATAATAGGAAAAATCCAATTTATTTATAAAGGTTTTAGGATTTTTTTCAATCAAATTTCCTCTTGGTTGCTTTTTTTGTACTACCTTTGCAGTTTAGAAATTGTACCGTTGATTCTCGCATATTTTGCGGCTCTTCAAATTTGCGCTATGTTGCTTTGAAAAGTGTTGGAACTGACACTTGAAGAGACAGAAAATATGTTGCTTATATTAATAACTGAGAATGAATATTAAGAAAATATTAGTTTCCCAGCCTAAGCCCTCATCGGAGAAATCTCCATACTATGACATATGCAATAAATATGGAGTGGAGATGGAGTTTCGTCCGTTTATAAAGATCGAGGGGTTGACAGCCAAAGAGTTTCGTGCTGCCAAAGTGAATCTTGCCGACTATACTGGTGTTATATTCACAGCACGCACGGCAGTGGATCATTATTTCCGTCTTTGCGAAGAGAACCGGATAAAAGTGCCTGACACAATGCGCTATTTCTGCACCACTGAATCAATTGCGCTCTATCTGCAGAAATATATAGTGTATCGCAAGCGAAAGATTTCATTTGGCAAGACCGGCAAGCTTGACGATCCTCAGCTTGTGGCGGCTTTGATAAAGAACAACAAGGAAAAATTCCTTTTCCCGATTTCCGATGTGCACAAGGAGAATGTGGAGGAACTTACAAATCTGGGTCTTGATGTCACCAAAGTCGTGATGTATCGCACGGTGAGCAATGATTTTCAACCCGGAGAGAATATCGATTACGACATGCTTGTTTTCTTTAGTCCGGCGGGTATTGCCTCGCTAAAGAAGAATTTTCCTGATTTCAATCAGGACGAGCGTCCGACCTATATCGCCACATTCGGCAGTACCACAGCCAAGGCTGTAGAGGATGCCGAACTGCGTCTTGATATCTCTGCCCCCTCTGTGGAGGCGCGCTCAATGCCTGAGGCGATAGACAAATTCCTCGCCAAGCATCAGGATGTCGGTGGAGACACACCGCAACAATGAGAAAATTAGAAGAATCAGGTTTGAGCCGTCTTTATCTTAAAGACACGGCATTTCAGAATCTTATGCAGAAGCGCATCTTCAATGTGCTTCTTATTGCCACGCCTTATGATGCATTTATGCTGGAGGAGGATGGTCGCGTCGATGAGCAGATTTATTTCGAGTATGTGCGCTTGAATCTGTCATCGCCGCCTCGTTTTACGAAGGTTGCCAATTATGCCGAGGCATATCGGGAACTGGCGGAAAAAACGTTTGATCTGATTATTGCAATGCCCGGGGTCGATATAAGTGAAACCTTCCGGGAAGCGGTTGAGATCGACCGTCTTTATCCAGACATTCCATTGGTGGTGCTCACCCCCTTCTCCAAGGAGGTGAGGCGAAGAATCGCCAATGAAGATTTGCGAGGGGTTGACTATGTGTTTTCGTGGCTTGGAAATGTCGACCTGATTCTTGCAATCATAAAACTTATTGAAGACAGAATGAATGCCGACACGGATATTGACGAGGTCGGCATTCAGGCTATTCTCCTGATCGAAGATTCCATCCGGTTTTATTCTTCGATTCTTCCCCATCTTTTCAAGTTCCTTCTCAAGCAGTCGATGCGTTTTGCCACTGAAGCGCTCAATGAGCATGAGCAGATGATGCGCATGCGCGGACGGTCGAAGGTGCTCCTTGCACGTGATTACGAAGAAGCGGAGGCGCTGCTGAATAAATACGGAGAAAACATACTCGGCATCATCACAGATGCTCGTTTCCCGGTGAATGGGGAGAAAGATCCCGATGCCGGAATGAAATTCGCCGCGATGGTAAGGAAAAGGAATCCTTATATGCCCATCATCATGGAGAGCCAGGAGAGTGCGAACCGCATGGGCGCCGAACGCGCCGGATATGTTTTCCTTGACAAGAACTCCAAGACCCTCCCTCTTGACCTGCGTGAGGCTGTGGCTAAAAAATTCGGCTTTGGTGACTTCATTGTGCGAGATCCGAAGAGTGGCAATGAGCTTATGAGGATTCGCAATCTTAAAGATCTCCAAAAAAGCATAAATTCGATTCCTGATGATGTCTTATATTTCTATTGCTCCACCAACAGTATCTCCCGTTGGCTATATTCAAGAGCATTGTTTCCACTTGCGGAGGCGTTGAAAGGAATCGAGTTGCGTAATATCGAGGATACACCGCGACTTAAAAAGCTTGTGTTCGACACCATTGTCAAATACAGGCGTATGAAAAATCGAGGAGTAGTGGCTGTTTTCCAGAAGGAAAACTATGATAAATGGAGTAATTTCGCCCGTATCGGGGAAGGCTCTTTGGGAGGAAAGGGACGTGGTCTTGCGTTTATTGATCAGATTATAAAGCGTCATCCGGTGTGTGATGATTTCGAAGGCGTTCAGATTACGATTCCGCACACGGTGGTTGTCTGCACCGACATCTTCGATGAATTCATGGACAGTAATTGCCTTTACAAAATAGCGTTGTCAGATGCCCCCGACGAGGAAATACTCAAGGCTTTCTTGGCGGCGAAACTTCCGGAAGAGGTGATTGCCGATTTTGAAGCGTTTTTTGATGTGGTCAGACGTCCGCTGGCGGTGAGAAGCAGCTCGTTGCTCGAGGATTCCCATTATCAGCCGTTTGCCGGTATCTATTCCACCTATATGATCCCTTATATCGAAGACACGGCTGTGAGGATGCGGATGCTTACGGATGCCGTGAAGGCTGTGTATGCTTCGGTGTTCTTCTCCGACTCAAAGGCGTATATGAACGCCACAAGCAATGTCATCGATCAGGAGAAAATGGCGGTGATTCTCCAGGAAGTTGCAGGCGAGGATCATGGCGGATATTATTATCCAAGTTTCTCGGGAGTGGGCAGGTCGCTTAACTACTATCCAACGGGAGACGAGACTGCTGAGGAGGGAGTGGTAGAAGTCGCTACCGGATTAGGGAAATATATAGTTGACGGAGGAGTGGCGTTGCGCTTTTCTCCTGCGCATCCCGACAAGGTTTTACAGACATCTACTCTTGAGCTTGCACTTCGCGACACGCAGACATCGCTCTATGCTCTTCCCGACCATAAGGGGGAAGAAACGGAATTCCTTGTTGACGACAGTTTCAATATCAGCAAGGTCAGTGTCGCCGATGCATTCAAGACGGGAGCATTGAAATACCTTGTATCGACATTCGATGTGAATGACCGTGTGATAAGGGACACCGAATTCGGGCGCGGACGCAAGGTCGTGACATTCGCGAACGTACTGAAGCATAATGTATTCCCTCTTGCTGAAATCACGGATTTTATGCTTAAGACAGGGCAATATGAAATGGGACGTCCTGTTGAAATAGAGTTTGCGGGAAACATCAATCCCACACCCGGACCGGAGGGTGAGAAAGGGATAGTATACTGGCTGCAGATACGTCCGATTGTCGACACCAAGGAGATGCTTGACGACTCGATAATGGATGTTGAGGATAAAGACCTGATACTTCGGAGTGAAACGGCTTTAGGACATGGCATCATGGATAATGTGAGATATATTGTCTATGTGAAGCCCGGCACGTTTGATTCCGCGCGCAATCCTGAACTTGTGAAAGAGATAGAAGCCATCAATGCGCGTTTTGTGGAGGATGGCGAGCCTTATATTCTTGTCGGTCCGGGCAGATGGGGATCCTCCGATCCTGCTCTTGGCATTCCGGTGAAATGGTCGCAGATTGCAGGTGCGCGTCTTATTGCTGAGTCCGCGTTGCCCGGCTATCGTATAGAACCCTCACAGGGTACACACTTCTTTCAGAATCTGACTTCGTTCGGCGTGGGATATTTCACCATAGATCCCGAAGGAGGGAATGGTTTCATAGATATGGATTATCTGGATTCCCTTCCGGCGGAGCATGAGAGCGATAGTATCCGCATTGTGCGTTTTCCCGATCAACTGACCATTGCAATCAATGGCAGGAAATCGAAAGGAATCGTTCGCAAGCCATAAATCGCTTTATAAACAGATTGTAAGTATGCAAAAAATATATTCGATTGCAGTTTGGATAGCTGTTTCTGTCCTGGTATCGACCTTCGCATCGTGCACGCCCAAAGAGGTGCGTGATAAACTTACCGAGGCAGAATCGATCATGGAAGAAGACCCGGATTCAGCCTTGCATATAATCACTTCTATCGACACCACCGATCTGAAAAATCGTAAAGACTGGGCAAAATATGCTTTACTGAATGTCCAGGTTCGCACAAAGACCAATGAGGTTATTACGTCTGATTCGCTTATCAGCCGGGCAGTTACCTATTATCAGGAGAAAGGGGATTCCCCGGATCTGATGAAATCACTATTCTACAATGCCGATATACTATGTAATCAAAAGAAGTTTGACAGGGCGTCGTATATCGCTACCAATTCATATGATTTGGCTTTAAAATTTAAAGATAGCTATTGGATTGCCAAAACTGCAGAGCAGCTGTCGGATATTTATATAGCTTGTTATAATGAAGTCGAGGCTAAAAAGTATAATTGGGATGCAATTGTTTATTATGAAAAAGCGAATAGAAGATTGAATCATTTATATTCGTGGTGTGACCGTGCGCTTCTTGAGGGAAACAGTCTTAATTACGATAGAGCAATAGAAATAGCAGATAGTATAGCCGACATTGCGAGGGTTGAATTGAACGACAGCGCTTTATTGGCATGTTGCCTGGATGTCAAGTTTTTTAATTGTGTTAATGCCGAGCGTTATGATGATGCTTTGGAAAGTTACAAGGCATTAGAAGAATTACAATTGTTTATAGAAACTTCAGCACGTTCCAGAGCATTATTGTCAATCATATATTCATCTATGGGAAAGGTTGATGACGCTAAGAAAATAATAGAAGATGTAGATATAATTAATCTTAAGGCAAGGGATCGCACTGTATTTTATAATGCGTTTAAGAATTATTGTCTTTCAATTGGGGATTATAAGAATGCTTATAAATATCTTGACAGTATTCAGTGTATTCAAAATCATGAAGTAGGTCTTCTGATGGATAATAACGTAGCATTATCCCAAAAAAATTATTATAATAATAAATCTGCAGATGCAGTGGAAAATGTATCAGAACTACATAAAACAATAATGATTATTATAACTATTGTCGTTGCATTAGTATTGTTGATTTTTGGTGCTTATAGGATAACTATTAAAATGAAAAATAATAAGATTGAAGAAAAGATTAATGAGACTATTATACTTACAGAACAATTAAAAAACAAAACAAGAGATAACTATCTATTAAATGATTCAATAGATAAAAAGGAAAAGCTTATATCGGATTTAAATTTGTATGTAGAGGAGTTATTTCGGAATCAATGGAATACTTTAAATAAGTTATGTAATGAATATTTTGAAAAAGATTCTGATTCATTAAAAATGTCAATTGTAAAATCAATTGAAAAGGAGATTGGAAAAATTGTAAATAAAAAAAATATAGTCCTCATAGAAGAAGCTGTAAATAAATATATGAACAATATAGCAAAATCATTAAGAGAACAGTGCAATTTTTTAAAGGAAAGTGATTTTATATTTATAGTTTTAGTATATGCAGGATTTGGTTCGCGTACCATTTGTATGTTTACCGATATAAAATTCAAACATTTTTACAATAAAAAAGCCAGGTTGATAGAGAGAATAAAAAAATCGGAGGCAAAAGATAAGGAATGGTTTATTTCAAAATTTATAAATAGTTGATAATATATATTAACCGTTAAGATTTTGTGTGTTGATATTTTCAAGGGCTATGTTTTAACTGTCGCCCCCCCCCGTTGTTTTGCAAATAATGGCTATTCAAGAATGTGATATTTGAAGGAGTGTTATCTACATCTTATAGTGAGTATATATTTTTTTGGACCGGAATATGATGTCACTTCTGAAATGGTAAATACTGGATTTGTGGCCTATCAAGAGACCATCACCGGGATGTTTTACACAGCATTGAAATATGACGAAGGATTTGGATGTATAATATTCTTTCATACATATTTTTGAAATTGGACTATGATGCTGAGTTACACGAAGTTATAAAAGTGAGGAATTTTATAAAATTCCTCACTTTGTATATCCATGATAATCAATTGATTATCATACTAGGTGAGGAATAAAAATAATTAAAAATGCTTGTTGGAATATTAACATTCATATAAATATGCACCGACAATTCAGTTTGGATCTTTTGGCTAAACACAGTTAAGACGAATCTGGAAGAAACACCTTTTACAAAAATAAAAGACAATATGGTTAAGAAAAGATTAATTGTAATTTCTATGTTTTTAATGGTATTGATACCATTAAAATTGTATGCTCAATCTTCATCAAAGAATGACACTTCTTCTAATACGTATGTTAGTTTAAAGTTAGAAAATGACAATAATAAGCATAATCGACCCAAGGCACCATCTATGCAATTTATAGAATGCTGGTATGGCGAAGGTATATTGAGTTTCGACTTCAATATTCCGGAAGGGATGTGCAATCTGAGTGTTGCTGACAAGAAATCGGGTTTCGTGTATAATTATGTATTCGATTCCTCTGAACATGCTGAGGTATATGTTGGCAATCTCGAACATGCAGATATTACCATTACCACAGCTTCTAGGCATACATATATAGGAGAAATCTTAGTAGACTAATATTCTGCCTATATATAAGGTAGAGTTGTTTATATAAACTTAAAATATAAGTTATGAAAGAATTGACGAAGCAAACGGTTATTCCAACCGCCGACTTGTTGTCGGAGATGGAAGCGGTAGAGATTGTCGGAGGTCTTTTAGATGGAGGTATCTCAGGAAATAATGTTCTTGCTCGCTGTCCCAAGAATGGAAACTGCGAAGGTGGAAATTGCATGTCAGGGTGCTCAAATAGTGGGAATTGTTCTCCTGGATGCGGGTGTCCGGGTTCTCAATTGAACGGGCAAGATTGTGACCTTCCCTATCATCCTTAAGTAGTTGCATTGATTATGGATGTGGAATTCTACGTCTGTCACCACATCCATAATCAATACTTATCTCTTATTCCAAAAAAATCCTCTAAAATGAAATCAAGTAAATATAATTATATCGTTGAAGATGGTGATGGTGTAGTATTCTATAATGGAATTACTCATGGAAGCTTTAGAATAAACCATCAGAACCGACATGCTTATGAAACTATCATAAATCACCCGGATGATAATTATGAAAGCTTCAAGTCGTTTATTGATAAAATGCTGATAGAAGGGTTTGTTATAGATGACAATGTCTCGGAAGAGGATTTGGTTATGCAAAAATATGCTGCGCTAAAAAGATCTCAAGACTACACCATGATGATCCTGCCAACATATGAGTGTAATGTGAGATGCTGGTACTGCATTCAGAAACATGCGAATATGTGGCTTTCCGATGAAGATGTTGAAAGGATCAAAAGGCGCATAAGTAAGGTGCTTGAAACGGAAGAGATCGAAAACTTCCAGATATCATGGTTCGGAGGGGAACCACTTCTTGCGTATAACCGAATTGTTGAAATATCGGAATGGGCTATCGAATTGTGTGATAAATTGAACAAGAAGTTTTATGCAAACATCACAACCAATGGCACGCTCCTTACTAAGGAGAGAATTGAAAAGTTAAGACAACTGGGGGTGGTGCATTACCAGATTACAATAGACGGTGATAAATTGACGCATGATGAAATCAAGGTTCTCGGTAAGAATTCTGCATTTGACACATCGGTGGCAAATATTGCGGAAATAGCAAAGCATACTCCATGTGTCCTCCGTTTCAATTATACCAAAGAGAATTTAAAGCCCGACCTGATCATATCTGATATGAAATCGAGGCTACCTGAAGAAATCCGGAAGAATATAAAGTTTCTGATCTACAAGGTGTGGCAAGAGAACGGAGAGGCTGTCGACTTGCGGGAGGTGCATAGACTTGCGAATATGGCTGCTGAAGCAGGTTTCCAACCCTCGTTTGAGTGTGTAGGAATGTGTTATTCAGACCAGAAATATTTCGATTGCATTTTTCCAAACGGGAGAATCGGGAAATGTGACAATGCAGATCCAAATTCGACTCATGTGTGCGGTGTAGTAGGAGATAATGGAGAGATAATATGGGAGAAAAAGAATCTCAGTCTATTAGATGTTTTTGATCCGGAGGCAAAGGCAACTGAATGCCTGGAATGCCGATATCTACCCATATGTTGGGGACCTTGCCCCATGAAACGTGAGCCGATGCTGCAAAAATATGGCGAAGTTCGATGCGTCTATGCAAATAAAGACAAAGAGATTAGTGAGTATATATTGAATTCATATCACAATGCATTATATCAAAAGAGGGCACACGCTGCAAATAATCTCTCTGTATTAGATTGCAAAGAGTAAAATATTTGTTATTTTTTGTTGAAAATCTGCAAAAAGACAGTATATTTGCATAATATTATTAAAAATGTAAGACATGATTGATGAAACACACGTAAATCAATATCGTTGGATTTTCTCAATAGTTTAATTTTTGACTATTATGCCAATCGTCTGCATGGCTAAGCAGGCGTCACCATTGAGTGTAAATTCAATGGAGTCAAATGTATTGTCGGCAGATTCAGTAGCTTCCGATTCAATATCTAAAACAAGGGATCTTAAAGAGCTTGTTGTGGAGGCAAGTAATGTTATAAGACGTGGAAATATGGAGTCTTATATTATAACAAAGGATATGCGCAAGGGAAACCGGACTGCCGGTGAATTGTTGCGTAAAATCAATGGAATGCATTATCAGCCTTTTACGGAAGCTCTTACCTATTTGGGGTCGTCGAATGTCATATTGCTTGTAGACAGTCTTCAAAAGGATGAGTCTTATATAAAAAGACAGTCTCCCGACCGATTTGACCGTATCGACATCGTGCCTCAGCCAACTGGTAAATATACAGGATTCGATGTGTTGATAAATTTTCATACAAAACCGAATTATGTCGGCTTCGAGACTAATGTCAGAGAGACAATAGACATTATGCCTGATGGCAACAATGGCAGAGGAAATGATCTGGCGAAGAACGGCACATATCTCGATGCCACATATATGTTGAACAAACTTACCGTTACGGCTTCCTCCAAGTGGAATTGGTCAAAGACAGGAACCTCGCAATACACGAAAACGGATTGTCCGGTGAGTGACTATTCGGAAACACAACTTGAACGCGACAGAAAAGATCCCCTGACTGTGCAGAGGATGAACAGTCTTGGCGTTAATATCGCCGCGGATTATAAATTCAACGAGCACCATAAAATCTCATTCCAATGGCAAATCAACCCTTGGACGCGTAAGACAACGTATGACTACATGCTAAATGTTCTTGATAAGGATGTTGAAGAGACAATAGGTCTGCATACGCAGACAGATGCCAAGAATAACCTTTTGAACAGTTTCGCTTTTAATTATCTCGGTCGCATGGGTCAATGGAATCTTGATGTGTCGGCAAATTATAATTTCAACACTTGGAGATATTATTACGATCTTGAACGGACAGATGATTATAAACTTCTTTATGACAGGAAAGAAAAGTATAATTATATTACCGGGGTCATCGACTTAAACAGGTTCTTCAATGGGTATAAATGGTATCTCGGTTTTTCCAATTATGTTTATGTAACTGATTTCAGCGAGAGGGATTATATGACCGGCAATCCGGTGTCGGAAAACACGGTGGTATATGACAATCTTTTTGTGACCGGCAGATACACTCCTTCTCAATTATTAAACATTGGAGTGAACGGGGGTATAAGCGCTTATTCAAACAAAACCGGTGATATTCATAAGACTACTGTCTCCCCGCGCCTTCAGGTATATCTGAATTGGAATCCTGATTCGAGGTTTTATTTGCATGCATCGTGGCTTATGCACACAGGGACTCCCACATTGGCGCAACTTGCCGATTATGGCCAGTTTGTAAATAAGTTCAAATATCAGGAAGGTAATCCGGATCTCAGACCCAATACGGGTCAGATGGTAAGTCTCAATATGTCGTTATGGAGGAAACTAAGTGTGTATGCAAAATATGAATTTTCGAAAAACGGAATATTCAATATTTACAATATAGGATCAATGGAATTGGACAATGCAGATGAACGTTTTTATTATGCCCATGCCAAATATCAAAATGGGGCTTACAGTTTTCTGACAGTGGGCGCGAATTTCCATCAGGATCTTTCCAAAAATCTTACATTGTATTTTGATGCCAAAGCAGTTCGTTCTCACGCAGCATATCAGGATTGTCAAAATAACGTGTGGGTTCCCTCAGGTTCTCTGGATGTATGGTATAGTCTTCAAAAATATGATCTTGGAGCATGTCTATCGTATAATCTCAGTGGAAGTGGAAATGTCACTCCGCAGAGTTATGAACGGGTAATTACCGACGACATCATGCTTGGCGTGCAGAAAAATTTATTTAATAAGAAACTGATACTCGCTTTAAGCTATTTCTTACCTGTGCACATAACCAAAGGAGACTGGAAGTATCGCATGCATTCTCCCAACATGATCCAGACGGGCTGGGGCAACGAGCAATTCCGCAAGAATAATATGCTGGAATTTACAGCCATCTTCCGTTTCAACACTGGTAAACAGGTACGTAAGGTAACCTTGCAGACCGAGAATGCCAATGTCGGTTCGCAATTTTAGATAAGTAAAGTTAATTGACTTATATTTTGAACAGCTATGAAATTTCTATCAACAATAACGATTACCCTTTTCTGCGGAATGATTGCATACGCGGCTCCGCAGAATGTTGTAGACAGCATTGCATCAGACACAACTGTTATCTCTAAGGATCTTAATGAGCTTGTTGTGGAGGCAAGCAATATCACAAGGCGGGGAAATGCAGAGTCATATGTCATTACGAAAGATATGCGAAGAGGTTCGCGTACTGCCGGTGAATTGCTCCGTAAAATCAATGGTATGCATTATCTTCCTTTTACGGAAGCTCTTACATATTTAGGCTCAAGTAATGTGGTGCTTCTTGTTGACAGCCTACAGAAAGATGCATCGTATATTAAGAGACAATCTCCCGACAGGTTTGACCGAATTGATGTGGTTCCGCAGCCGGGAGGTAAGTATACCGGTTTTGATGTGCTGATCAATTTTCATTCAAAACCGAATTATACCGGTTTTGAGACGAATGTGCGGGAGAGTATTGACATAATGCCTGACGGAAACAACGGTAAAGGTAATGACTTTGCAAAGAACCTTACGTATCTTGACGGGACATATATGCTCAATAAATTGACTGTAACGGCATTGGCGAATTGGCAATGGTCGAAGAATGGCTCTAATGAATATACAAGTACGGATTATCCGATGAGCGATTACTCGGAAATTCAATTGGAGAGGGATAAAAAAGATCCTCAGACGCTTAAGAGCTTGAATAATCTGAAAGTAAATTTAGCTGCCGATTATAAGTTCAATCCCAATCATAAACTTTCCTTTCAATGGCAGATAAACCCCTGGACAAGAAAAAATACTTACGACTACCTGATGAGAGTGTTTGACCACGGCAAGGAAGATCAGGTGGGATTGCATGCGCAATCCGAAAGCAGGAATAATCTGTCGAACACGTTCAGTCTTAATTATCTGGGAAGATTCGGACAATGGAATCTTGACTTGTCGGCGAATTATGCATTCAACGGATGGAGATCTTATTATGACCTGGATCGTACGGACGATTACCATTTGCTTTATGACAGAAAAGATAAAACTGGCTATTTCTGGGGAGGCGTGGATGTTAACAGATGGTTTGGTGAATATAAATGGTATTTGGGATTTTCCAATTATGTTTATGTTACGGATTTTAATGAGAAGGATTATTACACCGGCGATCCGATATCCGAGAATACTATTGTCTATGATAATCTGTATGCGAGTGTCCAGTATGTGCCATCACGCCAATTGTTTTTTACATTTAACGGAGGTATCTCGGCATATTCCAATAAGACAGGTGATATTCATGTAACCAAGGTGATGCCCCGTTTGCAGGGTATAATCAATTGGGTTCCAACTCAAAAATTTGCTCTTCGGGCTTCATATCTTATGCAGACAGGCACACCGACGATCTCCCAGCTGATGGATTATGGCCAGTTCGTGAACATGTATAAATATCAGGAGGGTAATCCGGATCTAAAGCCCATCACCACGCAATGGGCATCTTTAAGGCTTACATTCTGGCGGAAACTGATGTTGTATGCCGATTATCAGTTTACGAATACCGGCGTATTCAATATTTATTCGGCTGCCTCAATGGCGACAGAGGATCCCGGCAAGATGTTTTATTATGCGGCAGGAAAATACCAGAACGGAAAATCGAATGCTCTTTCAATCGGCTTGAATTTCCAGCAAGACTTGTCGAGATATTTCTCATTATATCTTGACGGAAAGATTACGCGCAATTATGCCTCTTATGAAAATTATAGCAATAAGGTCTGGACACCTTCCGCTTCATTATATTTATCATATAATCTGGAGAAACAAGATCTGAATGTTGCATTATCATATAGTGTGGATGGAAGCGGTTACGTCACTCCGCAGACTTATGAACGGGTAGTTACCGACGACATTATGCTTGGCGTGCAGAAAAATTTACTTAATAAAAAGCTGACACTTGCAGTGAGCTATTTTCTGCCCGTGCATATAACCAAAGGAGATTGGAAGTATCGCATGCATTCTCCAAACATGATCCAGACCGGCTGGGGCAACGAGCAATTTCGCAAGAACAATATGCTTGAATTTACAGCCGTCTTCCGCTTCAGCACCGGCAAGCAGGTGCGTAAGGTAACGTTGCAGACCGAGAATGCCAATGTCGGTTCGCAATTTTAGACAGTTTCTTAATGGGCAAGGCATTTCCCATATACATACAAAGCGATGCAATGCAGTGTGGCGCGACGTGTCTGCGCATGATCTGCAGTTATTATGGCATTGATTATTCGCTTGCGTTTATTTCAGAGTTCTGTCAAGCCTCGAATGCCGGTGTGTCGCTGAAAGGTATCAGCGATTCCGCGAAGCAACTTGGTTTTGACACGGTGTGTTGCCGGGTGTCGATGAGGGAAATTGAGAATGCTCCGTGTCCTTGCATATTGCATTGGAAGCAGAACCATTATGTGGTGCTTTACAAGGTGAAGCGTGGCAAGAAATTTTATATCGCGGATCCCGGAAAGGGGAAAATATGTCTGAACAGAGAGGAGTTTTCCGATATGTGGCTGTCGACTCATAGTCAGGGGGAAGACAAGGGCGTGGCAATGTTCCTGACTAAAACTGACCGGTTCGGCTGTCAGAAAGAATATGAAGAGAAAGACAGACATTCTTTTCGGTTTCTGTGGGGATATGTGCTTCATTACAAGAAATATTTTCTTCAGATTGTAGCCGGATTGCTTCTGGGAAGCGTGCTGCAGCTTATTCTTCCGTTTCTTACACAGGCGATTGTGGATGTCGGCATAAAGCATGAGGACATAGGGTTTATATGGCTTGTGCTCTTGGGGGAACTGTTTATAGTGACAGGGCGCGTGTCTACCGATTTTATCCGCAGGTGGCTGCTTCTGCATATCTCGATAAGGATAAACCTCTCGCTTGTGAGCGATTTCTTTATCAAGCTTCTGAAACTCCCGATGTCTTTTTTCGACACAAAACTGATGGGAGACTTGCTGCAGCGCATGGGAGATCACGAGCGTGTGCAGTCTTTCCTTACAGGTCAGTTGCTCGGGATCGTTTTTTCTTTTCTCAGTTTCTTTATTTTCGGAATTGTCCTTTTTCTATATGACAAATTGATTTTCTGTGTTTTCTTAGGAGGAAGCATGGTCTATGGATTATGGATGAGCCTGTTTCTCGGCAAACGCAAGGTGCTTGATTATGCGATGTTCGAAAAGCAGGCGGATTCCAACAACAAGACCTATCAGTTTATTACGGCAATGCAGGAGATCAAGTTGCAGGATTGTGAACAGCGTCGCCGATGGGAATGGGAAGACGCGCAGACAGAATTGTTCGGGATTCAACTTAAATCGTTGAAACTTAAGCAGACGCAGGAGGCAGGCTCGATTTTTATAAATGAGGTGAAGAACATAATAATAACCGTGCTGGCAGCGTCGGCGGTCATCAACGGAAACATGACGTTGGGTTCGATGCTCGCGGTGCAATATATAATCGGGCAATTGAATTCCCCTGTAGACCAGTTGATGACATTCATATATTCCTTGCAGGATGTAAGGTTGTCGCTTGAAAGGATAAATGAGATACATCAGGGGAAGAATGAGGAAACCGACGGATCAAGCATAAAAACATTAGAAGGAAGCATGGATATTGAGTTTGAAAATGTGACTTTCAAATATAATATTCATGCTCTCGAGAATACGATAAATGGCGTTTCGTTTCACATCCCTGCCCATAAGGTGATAGCAATAGTGGGTGCATCAGGAAGTGGAAAAACAACTTTGATAAAGTTGATGTTGGGGTATTATAAAGTTAGCGGAGGCGAAATCAGGATTGCCGGAGAAGATATAAACGCATATAACTTGAAACGGTGGAGGCAGCACTGCGGAGTGGTGATGCAGGATGGCGTGATATTTTCTGAATCGATTGCCAGGAATATAGCCGTAGATGATGGCGATATCGATGAGGAGCGTCTTGTGCATGCTGCCGAAATCGCGGAGATTCATGACTATGTGATGAGCCTGCCCCTGAAGTATGATACAAAAATAGGGAGGGATGGTACCGGATTGAGCCAGGGACAGAAACAGAGGATATTGATAGCCAGAGCAGTATATAAGAATCCACGCTTTATTTTTCTTGATGAGGCAACAAATTCACTGGATGCTAAAAACGAGAGGATGATCGTGGAGAATTTATCGGATTTTTATAGGGGAAGGACAGTGGTGGTAGTAGCGCATCGTCTGTCAACAGTAAAGAATGCGGACAACATTATTGTTCTTGATAAAGGAATGATTGCCGAAAGCGGCACGCATTCTGAACTGATAGACAGAAAAGGCGTTTATTTCAATCTCATTAAAAACCAGCTTGAGTTAGGATCCTAAGTAATGAAGATAAAGAGTGTGAAATCCGGCAATGCGGAGCAAGATGTTCCCGGCGTTAGTTTGCGTTCGGAGAAAACGCGTAAGCTTTTGGGCGATATCCCCAAATCTTTGATAAATTGGGGAGCGGCATTGACAGCATTTTTCTTTGTCGCTTTCATTCTTGCCCTCTGTCTGATCCCCTCTCCTTATTCGGAAGGAGAATCCCTTCTCGCGCACATCCTCGGCTATAGATAGGTAAAGATAGACGCTTTTTAGAAAACTACCGGAGAGAGGGGCTGAATGTGTAATATTTATTTATTACTTCTAATGTATTATCTATGTATTTTCTTGGAGCATCGGATACTGTTTGACGAATATCTTTTAGAGCAATACTTATTTCATTGATTTTATCATCTGTATTCTGACCATCATCAATATACCATGATAATTCATAATGCCATATTTTCCCGCTTTTTAGTGGGGCTTGTATGTCTTTGAAAATATTGTTATCTGTACCTAATTTAATTACAGAATTTTCAGCGGTATGATGAACTAAGATGCCATAATAATGTATATTCTCCTCCAATAAATAGGCATCAATTAATGCTTGCCCGAAAAACAATTGTTTTGGGATATCGCAGGTAATCTGTCCTTGTGCAATAGCTCCTTTTAAAGGTATTTGCAACTTAATTGCCGTTTGCATGATGCCACGTGTAACTTCAGCTAATGTTTTGAGACTCTTCTGAGTAATGTCATTACTGAATAATACAATGCTATCGGAAAATTGTGCCAATTGTATCTCTGTATTTTGATATTTTCCGATATAACCCGTTATGGCTTTATTAAAATCCGTTAACTGCGCAAGCAATCTACTGTGACTGGTACGTCCGACACGGTCTTTAAATCCCATAATATCTAAGAAAGCGACAAAACGGTGGGCGGTATTCTTGTCAGATTGTAATTGCAATCTGCTTTCATCCTCTAATACAAAGTTTTGTTCTGGCATTATTATTGTAATTAGATTATTCAATAGTTGTTGGACTAACGGCATAGCAATAGACTATATTGCTCGTGTCATTGCCTCCACCGTTATCACCCCGCATTCCTTTTTCCAAAAAATAATTTTCTATTTTACGAGCAGTTTCAGAATTTATGGCAGTCCGATAAATCCACCATGATTTCTCTTTCACTACATTATGTTCTATAAACATGCGATGTTCGACATTGTTAGTTATTCCAATATAAAAATCAGAATAAAATCTCCTGCCACTTTTGGAGAGATGGTTGTTTATGTCGTTTATTATTGTTTGAAAATCTTTTGCCATTTTATATATATGAGAATGACTTTACAAAAGTACTTATTTTTGTAGCTTAAACAAAATGATTTGTTATTTATTTCTGTTATACACAGTTTTTAGTATTTTTTTAGAGACTAATTGGCGTTCATACAACCGGCTGTGCGTGTGGAGAGGGGAGATTTTGAAGAAAACGGTAAGATTAATTGCATAATAATAAATTTGTTTCTAAATTTGCTGACAAATGCGGATGAACGCTGTGGAGACAGCCTCATCGCGTTCTTTATTTATTAGAAAGGTGGAGATCCCACCGAAAAGGTGTTATTGATTTTTTATCTTCAACATTCAAACTTGGCGGTTTGTAACATCCATGAAGATATGAGACAATAGCACCTGCATCGGTTGCTATACCCGTACCCGAGAGGGTTGATGTATATGCTTCTGGTGTGGGGCTGTCAGTCTTATCCTTGGATGTAGGTATGCCAAGACCTGAATGTGGGATAAGACGGAGATGCATTCCTCACACCTTTTTTCGTGTTTAAACATAACTGCTTTGAAGGAGGATTGGAAGCAAAGATTAAATTGTATGAAACATATTGCTACTTATTTTTTGAAGATTGTAGTTGGATTGTTTTTTGTCATCTGTGTCTTTCAACAAGAAGGATACGCCTTATCATTTACCTCAGGAAATATCAAGTATGAGACGAATGCTGACGGAACTTCAGTTTCTGTAATAAAGAATCAAAGTAGTTCTGCAATGGTTGTAAGGTCATTATACAGTGGAGATATATCCATACCTGCAAATGTTACATATTCGGGGAAAACCTATAAGGTTACAGAGATTGGCGCTGGTGCTTTCCAAAATGCGCCAAATTTGACAAGTATTTCATTCCCTTCAACAATAAGAAAATTTAATTCAAATTGTTTTAAGAGCACTTATGTCCCAACTGTAGGTATTCCGGATATTGAATGGTGGCTGAACATGGAGGTTTCAGGAATTTATGCAAGCCCGTTTACATATAAAATGACAAAACTGTTGGTTGGGGGAAAGGAGACAACAGAACTTGTAATACCGGATGGAACAAAAGAAATTCCTGCGTGGAGATTTGCAAGTTTTGCATCTATCAAATCTATAAAGTTACCGTCTTCACTCACAAAGATAGGTGATTATTCCATGCAAGGAATGCCTCTGGTCACAGAACTTGAGATTGGTCCTAATGTAACATATATAGGGAGTGCTGCATTCAGGTATTATGATTCACTGAAGACGCTCGTACTGGATTGTGGTATTATCGGTATAAACAGTGACTGCTTTAGGGAGTGCGATGGTCTTGAGAAAGTAATAATCAAACCACACTCCTCAGTAGATAAATTTTATATAGATAAAAGTGCGTTCTATAATTGTAAGTCATTAAAAGATGTGGTCTTGCCCAATAACCTAAGTGGGATAGGAAACCAGTCTTTCGCATATTGCACTTCACTCGAATCATTAAACGTACCCCAGAATGTAACGAGCATTAAGGAGGAGGCGTTTAAGGATTGCAAGGCATTGAAGTCTGTGATATTTGAGGGAATCTCCGCATCTTCTACCTTGCAAATAGACGATACAGCATTTGGAGGAAGCGGGATTGTGAATATTGGATTGAACAGAACGATAGAAGGAGCCAGTTTTAAAAATTGCGAGACATTGGAAACCTTGACTATTGGGAATGGTGCAATTGAGATTCCGGAATCATGCTTTGAGGGATGTATAAATCTCGCTGATGTATCTATTGCAAAATGTGTAATGAAGATAGGGAGTCGGGCGTTTTACAATTGCGGAAAGTTAAGTGTTAATCTTGGTGATACCGGCATAGAGACCATTGGCGGTCAGGCGTTTTATAACTGTCAGAATCTTTCCTCAGACCTTGTATTCCCATCTACAATTAAAGAGATAGGTGATGATGCTTTTAAAATGGTCAAGACAATAAAAACAGTGGAATTCTTACCTGGCTCAGATGTCGTAACAATTAAAACAAATAATCCGAATAGTAATACACATCTATTTGGTTCTTCAGTACTTGAAACTGTTAAGATTGGTAGGGATATACAATATTATGATGGTTGTTCTCCATGGGGTTCCCAAAAATCATTAACGACTGTTGTCCTGTCGGAAGGTGTTACACAATTAGGTGAGTCTTGTTTTAGCGGATGTTCGGCTTTGGAATCGATATCTTTGCCATCAACTCTTGTCTCCATTGGAAGATATTGTTTCGGGCAAACGGGAATAAAGGAGTTGACAATTCCAGAATCAGTATCAAGAGTAGATATGGGTTTTGTGCGTTATGCTGCCAAACTTACGAATATTTATGCGTTTTGCGGAGGGCAAGCTTTCACTTCAACATCATTTGATAATTGTGGAAAGAGTGTCATATTATGGGGTGTACCAACTAATTATATCAATCTAAGGGATTCATATTCTGCGTTGGTTAAGGTCGGTATGTATGGCTATGGAATTATCAGTGATGAAATAGTCAAAATGGGATCGTATAGTTTTAATGTTTCTCCAATGACAGGTGTTGATCTTACTCAGGTAAATTATTTAATTGGAAATAAATTGGATGGAAGTACTATCGGATGCTCGGCAGGGGTGACGGAATTCATGGGACTGACCCCTTCGACTACATACGATCTTAAAATATTTTTTGATTATGGTGCACACCATTATGAATATATTATCCCATTTAAGACTCTTGATGCTAAGATTGTTGCAAATTTATTGTCAAGTACACAAACGACACTTACTATAGGAGTGTCCTCTGATAATGATGGATCTTATAAAGTTCAGGAATATGGGTTTATTTATGGAGGTAAAAAATATAAATATAGCGGTGATGGAATAAAACTTGATAAACTTAAAGTAAATACCTCCTATAAAGTTATTCCTTATATGAAGGTAAACGGATATGTCTTAAATGGAAATTCTATATCGCTAAAGACAGAGTCAATTTATATAAATATTTCCGAGTCAAATAAATATCCTACAACTATGACGGTTATGGCAACCTGGAATGCTGGAGATGCAAAAGTAGATAAGTTTTATTTTACATATGCCGGTAAAGATTATAATGACATTAATAATATCCAGGTATCAGGTCTTGATCCCAATACAAGTTATACCTTACGTTTTTCAGTGGTTTCTGATGGGGTTGTAATCCAGTCTTCGAGAAGCTTTAAGACTTCGGATTTGGTTTTAGTTACTAATCCTTCTGAGACAATATCTGATAACTGCGCAATTATCAGCGCTAAAACCAATATTTCGGATTATGAAACAGGAACGGGTTTTGAATGGCGAAGATATGATGCTCCTGAAGAAATGCCTTCCGTTCAGGCTCCTTGTCGCGCTGTCAACGGATCGCTTGCTGGTAAACTTAATGGATTAAGTAAATCTACATATTATAAATTCAGACCATTTTATAAAAGTGCGTCAGGAAAATTTTATTATGGAGAATGGGTTGCATTTATAACAGCGGATGCATATGTCTATTTTGAACCGTTAATATATTGTTATGCTCCGACCGATATATCCGGTAATGCTGTTGTTTTGACGGGATATATTGTGCCTGGCTCTGAACAAATATTAAAATGTGGATTCCAATATAAATTGGTGGATGCCGTGGAGTGGATAACTGTTGAATGTTCATCAGATGATATGTCCACTAAAATTTACAATCTATTACCCAATGTAGAATATGAATTCAGGATGTTCGTAGAAACGTCCAAGGAAATAACCTATAGCCAGAAAGATACTTTCCACACATTGAATGTATCAGGTATAGACTCTGTGACACTAATTGATGAAAATATTGATCTCAAAATAAAGAATAGTAACGAACTGAGCGTGAAGATAAACGGTGGAGGTGATATTGCTGAAATGTTTATCTTTGATATGACAGGATGTCTTGAACAAAGTTGTACGGTTTTGGCTGACGGAAATTGGCATGATGTTGAGATAAATGGCGGTAATAATGGAATGAAGCTTCTGTTGATCACTACAAATCAAGGCAGGTACTCTAAGAAAATACTTTTTAAATAAGTATTTCTCGGGTAAATACAGATAGCAAACTAACGCATAAATTCCCAATGGGGAATTTATGCGTTAGTTTTATTTATGGAAAGGGATTGACGGTGGACGTGGCACCGAGGTGCCTTCACTCAACCGGCTGCGCCGGAGGGGGAGGAAGACTGCCAAGGCGGTCTTCCTCCCGGGAATGATATCTGTGGCGGTATTACTCTGGGGAAATCAGCTCGGCGAGGAGGGTGGCGGAGGTGGCAGAGAGGATGCGGACACGGACGAAGTCGCCGGGACGATGGCCGGAGGCGGGGAAGACGGCAACTTTGTTTTGGGAGGTTCTGCCGAAGAGCTCGTTGGCGTTGCGTTTTGATGTGCCTTCTATCAGGACTTCGAATTCTTTGCCGATGTCGCGGCGGTTGCTTTCAAGGGAAAGCTCGTTTTGCAGGGCGATCATGCGGTTGAGGCGTTCGATTTTTACGTCTTCGGGGATGTTGTCGGGCATTTCGCGGCTGGCGAGTGTGCCGGGTCGTTCGGAGTATTTGAACATGAATGCAGAATCGAAACCGGCTTCGCGCATCAAAGACAGCGTCTGTTGGAAGTCTTCCTCGCTTTCATTGTGGAAACCGGTGAACATGTCGGTGGAGAGTCCGGCATCGGGTATGATGCGGCGTATCGCCGCTACGCGGTCGAGATACCATTCGCGGGTATATTTGCGGTTCATCGCTTTCAGCACCGAGTTGCTGCCGCTCTGCACCGGGAGGTGGATGTGACGCGCGATGTTGGGATACTTCGCCACAACCTCAAGTGTGCGGTCGCTCATGTCTTTGGGGTGGGAGGTGGTGAAGCGTATGCGCATGTCGGGAGCTGCCTGCGCTACCATCTCCAGCAATGCCGGGAAATCAACCGGTGTCTCTCCGTCGGGGGCAAAGTTATAGCTGTTGACATTCTGCCCGAGAAGGGTCACTTCCTTGAAGCCTCTGGAGTGGAGGTCGGCGAGTTCGCGGAGGATGCTCTGCGGCTCGCGGGAGCGTTCGCGTCCTCGGGTGTAGGGCACGATGCAGTAGGAGCAGAAATTGTTGCAGCCACGCATAATCGAGATGAATCCTGACACACCATTGGAACCAATCCTACGCGGCACAATGTCGCGATAGGTTTCAGTGGTGGAGAGCTCGATATTGATTGCAGGTGCACCGGTTTCGGCAGCTGCCACAAGGTTTGGGAGGTCAAGATAGGCATCCGGACCAGCAACGATGTCTACGCCGTGTTTCTCGATCAGTTCCTGCTTCAGACGCTCAGCCATGCAGCCAATCACGCCGATGATTATATTGCGTCCTAACTTGCGACGCATGGAATTCCAGTATGCGATCCGGGAGTATATCTTCTGTTCCGCGTTATCGCGGATCGAGCAAGTGTTCAGGAGCACAGCGGCTGCTTGCGCATCATTTTCGGTGGTTTCATAACCAGCCATCTCCATCATAGCCGCCACTACCTCAGAATCAGCGACATTCATCTGGCAACCGTATGTTTCAATGCGCACTTTCTTTGAAAGCGTGCAATTTTTATCGTTATTTGGAATAAAAAATCTACTCTTTATAGTATTTTCTTGCATAAATTTATTACTTTTGTGCAAAATTACATAATTGCTCAAACTAAAGCAATTTTTTCAGAACAATTAAGAAAAAGAAAGAACCATAAATCTAATAACGTTACATCATGAGTATCCCATTTATTACGGCAGAAGAGGCCGCAAGTTATATCAAGAACGGTGATAACGTAGCTTTCTCGGGCTTCACCGCTTCCGGTACTCCCAAGGTAGTGACAGTAGCATTGGCTGAACGCGCCAAGAAACTTCATGAGGAGGGTAAGCCATTTAAAATCAATGTGTTCTCCGGTGCATCCACTAATGATCATGTTGATGGCGAGCTCGCACGTGCCAACGCAGTTGCAATCCGTACTCCCTATCAGAGTCATGGCGATATGCGTAAGTCACTCAACTCAGCGGAAACGAATTATTTCGATCTGCATCTGAGTCATCTGTCTCAGGATCTTCGTTATGGTTTTTACGGTGACATAGATGTAGCTATTATAGAGGCTACTGAGATGAGTCCTAACGGTGAGGTGATCCTCGGCGCAGGTCTTGGCATGAGCCCCACGATCGCACAGCTCGCCAAGAAGGTTATTATCGAGTATTCTTCATATTATCATAATTCTTTCCGTGGATTCCACGATAATTATGTTCCATTGGATCCGCCTCATCGTCGCGAGATTCCTATCTACAAGCCGTCTGACCGTATCGGCAGCACAGTGCTCAAGATAGATCCGAAAAAGATCATCGGCGTAGTGCCCTCCAATGCTTCAGAGAGCATCAAGCCTTTCACGGCTCCTGACGAAGTCAGCCAGCGTATCAGTGAGAACATCTGTCACTTCCTTGCCTCGCAGCTGCGTGAGGGAAGAATCCCTAAGGAATTCCTTCCGATTCAGAGCGGTGTGGGCAATGTGGCAAACGCTGTGCTTTATGGTCTTGGAGAGAATCCGGAGATTCCCCAGTTCGAGATGTATACCGAGGTTATCCAGGATGCAGTGATGCATCTGATGGAGGAGGGAAGATGTAAGTTCGCATCAACCTGCGCCCTGACATTCTCTGACGATGCGATGCTTCATTTCATGGAGAATATTGATTTCTTCCGCGACAAGGTGCTTATGCGTCCGGGCGAGATCTCAAACAGCCCCGAGATCGTGCGTCGACTTGGTCTCATCGCCATGAACACTGCGCTTGAGGCTGACATCTTCGGCAATGTAAACTCAACCCACGTGCTCGGCACCAAGATGATGAACGGTATCGGCGGTTCTGCAGACTTCTGTCGCAATGCCTACCTTTCGATATTCTCTTGCCCGTCGATTCAGAAAGGCGGCAAGATCTCTACGATCGTTCCTATGGTGTCACACCTCGACCACAGCGAGCACTCAGTTAAGATTCTTGCTACAGAGCAGGGTGTGGCTGATCTTCGCGGCAAGGATCCGCGTCAGCGTGCCGAGACTATTATCGAGAATTGCGTTCACCCGATGTATAAGGAGCTTATGTGGGATTATCTCAAGCTATCCAAGGGAGGTCACACTCCTCATACGCTTGGCGCTGCATTCGCGCTGCATCAGGCATTCAGCGAGAAGGGCGACATGCTTGAGGCAGATTTTTCTAAATTCGCATAATAGATTCAGGATTCTCAATAAAACAATCGCTTATAAAACCTTTAAACGCCCGCCGGAGTATCCGTTGGGCGTTTTCTGTAAAAAAAAGATCAGGAGATCTTCACAGACCTCCTGATCCTCACAATTTTCGATTTGTATTCATTTTTCAGAATCGGAGTGGGGGGTTTCGCAAATCCCCGCTTCGATTTCTTCGTTATGCCCGCAAAACGGACGCGACGAAGAGCATAGATCATTTTGCGAAATCTATGTTTATTTATCTTAGCTATTGCCTTGTTTGTTGGAGTAAAGTATGACAGGCGAGTCATACTCTAAAATCTTCCTTATTTATAATCGGCAGGAAGAATGGAGATATAACATGTGCTCTATCTGAAATGATAGATGCCTTAATTTATATGGTTGCAGTATGAGTAAAGGGAAAGACATCTATTCCTGCATGATAATATATCTTGCTATATATTATGCAGTTACAGAGTGTTTGCGCTGAATTTGACGAATTTATGCACATGGCGTGCAATCAATCTTTTAGGCGAAAAGCCTAAATTTTATGCAAAGATACGAAAATTTTTGAGAAAAAAGAATTTTTTTGGGGCTAAGATGGGGAGGAATGGGGCGAGATGGGGATGGATGGGGATAGGGGATGGTGGAGCGGTGAATGGGAGAGGTGAGGGTGGTGTGGTTTAATGGGTTTTAGCGGGGGGTGATGGTGAAGGTGATTGAGCCGCGGGTTTCGCCTGCGCCTTTCTTGGCGCTCCATTTTGCTCCACGGGCTGCTTGCTCGCAGGCGCGGCGAATTGCGGCTGATGAGCCTCCGGATGCTTTGGCAGTGGTGACGTTGCCGTCGGCATCAATCACGACGGAGACGGTTACCGTGGTTTTGTTGCGGAGCGTTACATCCGGTTTCGGACAACCCTTGAAGGTGCGTCCCGATGCGTTTCCGGTGATGCCCATGCCGGTGCCTCCGGCGCCGGCTGAGCCGCTTGTGCCTTCGGCAGAGCCGTTGCGTGAAGAGAAGCCTTTTGCTACAGATGATGTGACTTTCTGTTTCTCCTCTTTGCTGATTGTGGGCTCTGTGGCTTTAACGGGGCTTTCTTTCTTTGTGCTCACAAGTTTCTCTACCGGAGGGGCGGGTTTTGGATTCTCCCCTTTGACCACAAGCTTTGTGTTGTCGGTCTCAGCCGGTTCGGGTTCTCCTTTGAATGCTTCGGAGGGAGCGTCGTTATGGACAGCATCTTCCTCTCCGAGATCTTTGAGGATCTCAGGTTCAAGAAAGAGTTCTTCTTCATTCATTAGTTCCGGGGTAGACTGCACTGCGAGTTGCTCGCGGTCGAAGGTGACACCACCCAGGAATAGCGAGAGAAGAATGATCAGCATTGCCACGAATGTGATGACTGCGGCTGTTGCCTGGTCTTTTTGCTGTCTGTTCATGTTCCGTATATTGGTTTTGCAGCCGCTTGCGACTGCCTCTCTGGATTGATATCTTATTTGGCGGCAGCAGGAGCTTTAGCACGGGTGGCGAGCACCATTTTGAGGTTCTGACGTGCTGCCATGTCGAGAATGCCTACAACTTTGCCATAATCAACAAGACTGTCGGCATAAAGAGCGATAGAGCGCAGGGAATCTTTCTGCTGGATTGCGGTGAGTCTGCCTGCGAGTTCGTCGAGAGTGATGGCGACAGGAGATGAAAGGGTTTGGGTAGAATCGTTGCGGTCTTCGACAAGATATATCGTCTTGTCTGCGTCAATATAGACTTCTGTTACCGGTTTGAGAGATGTCTGTTCGCTGCTTTGCGGGAGATTGACATCTATGGCGGCAGGGAATATGATGGTGGAGGTGACCATGAAGAATATGAGCAGAAGAAAGATCACGTCTGTCATAGACGACATGGAGAACGTCTCCAATGATTGGAAATTGCGTTTGAGTGCCATATCTGTTATGCTACAGGCTCGTTGAGGAGGTCCATAAATTCCATCGTTTTGGTCTCAAGAGAGTTCATGACCCGGTTGACTCGGGCTACGAGGTAGTTGTATGCGAAAAGGGCGATGATGCCAACCACGAGACCTGCGACAGTAGTGACCAACGCCTGGTAGATGCCGCTGGAAAGGACAGTGATGTTGGCGGAGGTGCCTGCGCTTGCGAGGGAGAAGAATGCCTGGATCATACCGACCACAGTTCCGAGGAATCCGAGCATAGGGGCTCCTGCTGCGGTTGTGGAGAGCCAGGGGAAGCCTTTGCCGAGCTGGGCTACTTCGATATTGCCTGTATTTTCGATTGCTACGAGCACGTCGTTCATAGGACGCCCAATGCGTGTGAGTCCTTTCTGGATAAGTCTGGCATATGGAGTGTCGGTCTTCTTGCAGAGATTGAAAGCGGAATCAATGTCGCCTTCGTGAACATAGTCGCGGATGCGGTTCATGAAGGTGCTGTCTTCTTTGGAAGCTCGGTTTATAGCAATGCAACGCTCTGTGAAGACGTAGATTGTGACGATGAGTAGGATAGCGAGCGGAATCATGATGTAACCGCCATCCATTACAAGCGACCAGAATGAAAGTGTTGACTGGGTCATAGCTTATTCTTTATTTTTAATTAAATTTTTATTCAATTCGCGCTTGCTTGCGATCTTTAGCGCAGGCAGGAGAGGTATTCGCGGATGGTGCGTTCAATGCCGAGATAAAGGGCATCGGAGATGATCGCATGACCGATGCTTACTTCATCGAGCAGAGGAAGGTGCTTCTGGAAGAATGAGAGGTTTTGGAGGTTGAGGTCGTGACCTGCGTTGAGACCGATGCCGCGTTTGAGGGTTTCGGATGAAGCCTCAGCGAATGCCGCAACGGCTTTTTCCGGATTTTCAGGATATAAGTCGGCGTAGGGCTTTGTGTAAAGTTCCACTCTGTCTGCACCTATGCGGGCGGCTTCTTTAACTTGAATCGGATCGGCATCAACAAAGATTGAACTGCGGATTCCGGCTTGGCGCAAGCGGGTTACGATACCGGTGAGAAATTCTGAGTTGGCAAGAACATCCCATCCTGCGTTTGAAGTCAGCACGCCGGGAGCGTCGGGAACAAGCGTGACTTGTTCCGGAGCCACTTCGATGACCATACGCATGAAGTCGTCGGAGGGGTAGCCTTCGATATTGAATTCAGTTGTGACAACTTTGCGGAGGTCATACACATCCTTATGCGTTATATGACGTTCATCCGGGCGCGGATGGACAGTGATTCCCTGCGCTCCGAAGCGTTCGCAGTCAATGGCGAATCTTACAACATCAGGTATGTTCTCGCCTCTGGCATTGCGCAGTGTCGCAACTTTATTTATATTTACACTAAGACGCGTCATTATTTAAGAAGCTTCTAAAATCATTTTATGAAATTGGCATATTATTTGTAACTTTGCATCATGAAGAGGAATAATGTTTCTTCTTTCGTTAAAATAATATAAAGGAGACCTTAAACCGGAATGGTTTATGCTTCTCTGCAATTCCGAATGCAAATTTAGGAAATTTTTTCGGAATAATTAAATAATTCAACTTTCGCAAGCGTAAAGTTGAAGTTTATAAGTTTATTTGCGCTATGCGCAGTTTATAAGTTTATTGGTTTGTCGCGATATAAGTACATAGCTCAAACCGAGTCGAACCGGATAAACTTTTAAACTTATAAACTCTTAAACTTTAAGTTGAAGCTTGCGAAACTTAAATTAAGTAAAACAAGGGATATGATGAGAGCAAAAGATATAATGGCAACAGGGTATGGAGCCCAACATATCAAGCCTTACAGGAATGTGAGCGAGGATATGCCTGTGGTGAATGTGTTGCCCCGTCTTCTTGATAGTCCTGATGGAAAGTTGGGGGTCAAGGCGGAGGACGAAGTTGTTGGGGTCATTGATCGGAATTCTCTTCTTGAGGGAATAGGAAGGATGATTGCGGCGCGTGATGATTGCAGTGTGATAACGCTGGAGTGCGCTCCGGCTGATTACAGTGCGTCGCGTATTGCTCATGCCGTAGAAGATACGGATGCCCATCTTGTGGATCTGTGGAGCGTTCCGGCGGATGGCGGACGTATGCGTGTCACGCTTCGTGTAAGACGCAATGACCCGTCGGCGACTGTGCATAGCCTTGAACGCTACGGATATGAAGTGGTGTCGGTTTATGGGAATGATTACGGGGATTCTGAGATGGCAGCGTTGCGGCTTCTTGAATTGAAGACATTAATGAATGTATGAAAAAGATAGCGATCTTCGGCAATCGTCACCAGGAAGGATATTTCCCGTTGCTACAGCGTTTCTTCAAGTCTCTTTCAGAGAGAGACTTTGAAGTTTCTGTATGTGCCCGTTTTTATGAATATCTTTTAAAGAACGGGGTTGATGTGCCAGATGGAATGCCTCCCGAAGAGAATCTTCCTGCGAGTGTGGAGTGTGTGATAAGTATTGGAGGCGACGGGACGTTTCTGAAAGCAGCCCAATGGGTTAGCGACAGGGAGATCCCTATCTTGGGTATAAATACCGGTCATCTCGGTTTCCTTGCGAGCTATTCTCTGGAAGAGATGGATGAACTGATGGATGTGGTGGCTTATGACAAGGGGAAGATAGAGCGACGGTCTGTGCTTGAGGTTGAATGCTCTGCATTGCCGGAAGAATTTTGGCCGTATGCCCTCAATGAGGTGGCGGTGTTAAGAGGAGAGACTGCATCGATGGTTACAGTGCATGCCGAGGTTGATGGATATTTCCTTGCAGACTATATGGCGGATGGGCTTGTGGTGGCAACGCCGACAGGTTCTACGGCATATAACCTTTCAGCAGGAGGTCCGATATTGATGCCGACCCTTGAGTGTGCTGTGTTGTCGCCGATTGCTCCCCATTCGCTGACTATGCGTCCGTTGGTGGTAGATCGGGATTCTGAAATCAGATTGACCACAAGTTCGCGGGTCGAGTATTCGCGTGTGAGTCTTGACGGGCGGTATTTTATGATGGCATGTGATAAGGATGAGTTGCGTATTCGCAGGGCGAAGTTTTCAGTGATGGCGCTCAGGCGTCCGGATGCGAGCTTTGCGAGGTTGCTGCGCAATAAATTGCTATGGGGAAAGAGATAAATTGAGAATCGAGTTTCGAAGATAAGATCAATTTTCGAAAATTAGATAAATTAGGATAAAAATAAAGGATTGCAGTTACTGCAATCCTTTATTTTTATGGAATCCGACTTTTGTCGGCGTGAATCCGAATCTTATTTTGCCGGAGCGGCGGGAGCTGCGGGAACATTCACTGGAGCGGGAGCGGCAGAATTTGGAGCCGGAGCTGCGTTCTGAATGTTTGACACGTTAACGGGAGTCTTCACTGCGAAAGAAGCGCAGATGCTGATAACGCAGATGAATATAGCAAGACCCCAGGTTGCTTTTTCGATAAAGTCTGTGGTTTTGCGATATCCGAGATATTGGTTACCGCTTGAATAGTCGGAGGCGAGACCGCCGCCTTTCGATTTCTGGATAAGCACTGCTCCGATGAGGAGAAGAGATGCGATTACGATAAGAATGCTAAGAAAGATATACATATCTTTAATGTTAAATGTTTAATTTTTAATGTTTAATGGGATGGATTCCCGAGGAATCCGTAAACAACACAAATACCTCAAGAATTTGATGTATATGATATCAATTTCTTGAGAAATCGTATTTGGTCTGCAAAGTAAATACTTTTTTTCGGATTATTCAAACTTATTTCAGTAATTATTTCCAATGCTTTCTGATAGTTGCCGTTTTTTATCATTATTTTGGCTAAAGATTCTGAAAGATTGGAATCACCTTTTTCTGTGGCGGATTGCTCGGCTGCCGGAGTTTTATCGGATTCTGTGACATCGAGATCTTGTTTTGCCACCGGTTCCGGTTTTATTGCTGGAGAACCGGCGGGGGCGGTAGCGACCGAAGGGATGGAAGGAATAAGAAGATCGGCGCCTTCGATTTCCGGGAGAGCTTCGAGAGAAGACATATCGTAAGGAACAGCGACAGGGGTAATGATATCCTCTATCTCTGTGGCCTGAGGGCGGTTCGGACCACCGAATCTATCGAGGAATGAATCGATTGTGTCTTCAGTGGAAAGCTCGGGAGAGTGGAGGTCTGGATAAAATTCAATGAATTCTTCCGGATCTATACCGATGATTGCGCGTAATGCAACCGGATCGCCGACGGCTGCGGCAATGCGGCGCACGAGTTGTAGGCGCTCCTCACCGGAAGCTGATGGCAATTCTTCAATTGCCGGCACTATGAAATAGGGATATTTATTCATTGTCAATGCTTATTTTTCATATGAGAATCTTCCGCGGGTTGCCGGAACTTTGCTCCTACCAGTTGCCAAGGGTGGCGTTGAAGATGAGGTTCACGAGCTCATCGCTGATCTGCATGCAGAGGTCGTCCTGGACATCGGTGAGCATAAGGGATGAGGAGAACTGGCGATAGGCGGAGAATGTTTGGTCAACGTTGTTGGCGGGGTTCTTGTTGTCTACGTATTTGACACGGACTGTGATGGTGAGACGCGTCTCGGTGGCGTATGCATCGGTTCCGACTGCCTGGGGAGAGAGGGAATAGCCGGTGATTTCGCCGCTCAGTTCGATATCTGCTGGTCCGTCGATCTCCTGAAGGCGCGTCTGGCGCGTGACGTAGTCGAGGAGCTTGTTTTCGAATGTTTGCTGGAGAGGGGGATAGACAAGGGCTGCCCGAATTGGGAATTCGGAAACATCGATTGTCTTGTATACATCATAATTGATGGCAGTGCCTTTGAGGCTGAAACTGGGGATGCAGCCGGAGAGCATGAAGGCTAAGGCTATCATTATGATGGGAATAAATTTTTTCATTTATATTCGATTTGCTTGATTCAAAATGGGACTCGAAAAGGATTTCGGGCTTGCGGAGGAGATGCTTTGGATTCGAAGGGACTTCGGGCTTGCGCCCTCGGCACGGTGGAGATTCAAAGATCGATGCCGGATTCCTTGATTCAAAGATCGATGCCGGATTCCTTGATTCAAAAGATTGATGCCGGATTCCTTGATTCAAAAGTCGATGCCCAATTCCTTGATTTTGCGGTAGAGGGTGCGAAGCGATATGCCAAGCTCCTCTGCTGCAAGTTTCTTGTCGGAAGGATTGCGCTCGAGGGCGGCAATGATCGTCTCTTTCTCGGATTCTTCGAGTGAGAGGGACGTAGAATGGGACGATACCTCCTCACTGGAAATGGGAGCAAGCAGATCTTCTACCGGATATTTGATGAGAGATGTAGGAGAGTGCTTTCTACCGGAAAAATCAGAATTGCAGGTGGTAAGGTCTGAGCTATGGCTGGCACGATCTGAATTGTGGTCGTGGGAGAGGTCGGTGTCGCGGTTGGAAAGGGCGGCTTTCAATTCGGCAATTTCAGCTTTCATGCCGAGCATAAGCTGCCACAGCATTTCGCGCTCCGCTTCGTAATTGACGGGTTTGCCGGGCTTTACAAGTGAGGATGTGGCTGACCGGTCGAGAGGGAGAGCTTCCAGTACAAGTTGACGGGAAATTTCTTCTCCTGCTTCGAAAAGGGCGAACTGTTCGACAAAGTTTTTGAGCTGTCGAACGTTGCCGGGCCATCGGTAAACGAGCATTGCGCGGTAGGCATCTTCCGAGAAAGATATGGGTTTGGTCATATATTTCTCGGCAAAATCAGCCGCGAATTTGCGCGCGAGGAGCTTTATGTCGTCTCCGCGGTCGTGAAGATTGGGAACGTCTATGCGGATTGTTGATAAACGGTAATACAGGTCTTCACGAAATTTACCTTTCTCCACAGCCTTTATAAGATCTACGTTGGTTGCGGCGACAATGCGGATGTTGGTTTTCTGAACTGTCGATGAACCGACTTTTAGAAATTCTCCGGTTTCGAGCACGCGGAGAAGACGCGCCTGGGTTGTCAGAGGCAATTCGGCAACTTCATCAAGGAATATTGTGCCACCATCGGCTTCCTCGAAATAGCCTTTGCGTGCGGAGATGGCTCCGGTGAAAGAACCTTTTTCGTGTCCGAAAAGCTCGGAGTCGATGGTTCCTTCGGGTATGGCGCCGCAGTTTACTGCGATATATTTTTTATGTTTGCGCGCTCCGAACTGATGGATTATCTTGGGAAAGAATTCCTTGCCGGCACCGCTTTCGCCGGTGACGAGGACGGAGAGATCAATGGGAGCGACGCGAATCGCTCTGGCAATGGCGCGTATAAGCGCCGGCGAGTTTCCAATTATGGAGAATCGCTGCTTGGCAGAAGCAACTTCTGCGGGTATGTCTTGGGCTTGAATAGCCATAATCAAATTAATTTTAGGGGGCTACGGGAGGCGGGAGAGGCTGTAGGTTTGCTCGCGGAGGTATTTGCCGAGGGAGTCGGCATCGGGGAATTCCTGCTGCTTCTCTACCGATATCGGTTCACCTATCGATACGTGGACTTCCTTGTTGCGCTTGTTGAATATCTCTTTGGGGAGACGGGCGCTGCGAAGACGCCAGTCGATGAGACCGAGAATATTGAAGAATGTGGAGTTGTGTCCGTGGAAATAAATGGGAATCACAGGCACTTTCAGTTGCTGGATAAGTCGTGTGATTGTGGGCTGCCATTCGCGGTCGCGGATGTGGAGGGATTTGTCGATCTTGGAAACGGCTCCTGCGGGGAAGAAGCCAAGGGGGTGTCCGGAGCGGACATGGGCTATGGCGCGACGTATGCCTTGCATGGTCACGGCTTTTTTCTCGGGGTCGTCTGTCTTAATAGGATCGACGGCTATAAATGACGGGCGCATGGCGGATATGTTGTTGAGGAACATATTTACCATTACCTGATAGTCTTTACGGTATTTCCCCACAATATGCAGAAGCAGAATCCCGTCCATACCGCCGTAGGGATGGTTGGAGACTGTGATGAACGCACCATCCGGGAAACGGGAAAGGATCTCTTCGTTGTCAATACGAAGTTTGAATTTGAATTCATCTTCTACGAGATGATGTGAAAATTCCACACCTGTGGAATAACAATATCTCCCATGGATGGCGTTGACCTCGTCGATGCCCACCATATGGAGCACGCTTTCAACAAATTTGCGGTGGCTGGCAAGAGCCGGCACCATCTTAACAATATCATCATAATTGAGCACGTCAGGACGCACCCCCGGTGCGCAGGGACGATTTTCAAGAGAGGAGGAAGAGATATTAGTGTTTTCTGACATAATCAATTTCGGACAAGTTCTTTTCAACTTACAAAGATACTAAAAAAATCAATAGATATAACAAACGAGCTTTGCGAGGAAGATAAATTTGCGCCATAATTGCTATAAAAAAGGAGAAATGATAAGAAAAGAATTTCCAAAGAATGTGGAGCTGTTGGCGCGTGCGATGAGCTGTTGGGAGGGCTTTGCCGATTTCAGGAAGGAACGAGAAAGAAGCAAAAGGTTTACGTATGGAGATCAATGGGGCGATATGATTGAGGTTGACGGCGAGCGGATGCGGGAGGAGGATTTCATACGCAGCCAGGGAAACGTGCCTTTGAAGAATAATCTGATACGCCGTCTGGTGAGGAATGTGCTCGGCGTTTTCAGAGCCAGATATTCTCCGCCACAATATGAGGCTAATGATTTTATGGAGGACCCCTGGGCGCCAACCATGCAACGGCTTTTAGATTACAATATGGAGCTGAACAGAATGGAGGAGATGTATGCCCGCACGATGGAGGAATTTCTTATCGGGGGATTGGCAGTGCATAGGAAATGGTATGGGAAAAAGGGAGGAAAGATTGATTGCTGGACGGATTTTGTGAGTCCGGATGATTTCTTTTGTGATACTGATTCTCGTGATTTCAGGAATTGGGATGTGGATATCATCGGTGAGATTCATGATATGGATTTCAATTCGCTGTGTGCGGCATTTGCCGGAAATGCCGAGGATTATTTGCGACTGAGTAGAATCTATGGTGACCGGGAAGGGAGAGGTAACCGTGTGATTGAGGTGTGGAGCCGGGAATACAGGGGGTATTACCGCTGCCATGATATGCGCACGGGACGCTATTATGTGATTCATTGTGAAGATGCGCCTGATGCGAAAGAGAATGAAAAGCGAGAGTGGGTTGTGGAGGAGGAATGGTATTGTCATTTTCTTTCGCCCTGGGGAGATGTGTTGAAGAGCGGACGATCTCCTTACAAGCATGGAAAGCATCCGTTTGTGTTTAAGGCGTATCCATTCATAGATGGCGAGATACATTCTTTTGTGAGCGATATAATAGACCAACAGAAATTTACCAACCGACTTATCTCGATGTATGACTGGATTCTGCGGGCATCAGCCAAAGGTGTGCTGCTTTTCCCTGAGGGCGCGCTTCCCGAGGGCGCGGATATCAATGACATCGCAGAGGAATGGAGCCGGTTCAATGGAGTTATAATGTTTCGTCCGAAAGCGGGAATGCCATTGCCACAGCAGGTGAGCTCTAACTGCACCAACATAGGGATAACGGAGCTGCTGGATATACAGATGAAGATGATGGAGGATATTTCGGGAGTGAATGGCGCTTTGCAAGGCAGACTTGACAACATGAACATGAGCGGAACGCTTTATAACCAGCAGACTCAAAACTCAATGACGGCTCTTTCTGATTTGCTGAAAAGTTTTGATTGCTTCATTGCCGATGCTGCCGCGATGGATGTGTCGAATATCAGGCAGTATTATAGCCGCGACAAGGTGCGGCAGATAACGGGAAGGAATCCCAATGACCATATCGGGTGTTCAAATTGATAAATATTATTAAAAAAGCAAGCCTATGTGTAAAAGGTTTGCTTTTTTTGTGAGATATTAGTATCTTTGTAGGAAGAATGTGATCTGCAGGCATTCTGATTGATACAATAGAATAAAATAAAAATATATAACCATAAAACTCGATGATAAAAAAATCCTTGATCTTGCCATTGATGGCATTCTCTCTTGCCGCTTCCGCGCAGAGAAACAGCTCTGAATTAAAACAATGGGAGTTCTCACATGACGAAACAAACTGGAAACCTGTGGCGGTTCCTCATGACTGGGCTATATATGGTCCGTTTGACCGCGCCAATGACCTTCAGAAGGTGACGGTGAAACAGAATGGTGAGACCGAGGCTACCTGGAAAACGGGAAGAACCGGCGGACTCCCTTATGTCGGGAAGGGCTATTACAAGACTACGATAGATGTGCCTGATACCGTGGGGAAGGTATTCACTTTTGAGTTTGACGGTGCGATGTCGAATCCGAATGTTTTTGTGAATGGCAAGAAGATCGGAAACTGGGCGTATGGTTATAATTCATTCTATATAAATGTGCCGGCGGGAGTCATGGTGCCCGGCAAGAATACGGTGGAGGTGTCTCTCGAAAACAAGGAGAAATCGAGCCGCTGGTATCCGGGAGCCGGACTTTACCGGAATGTAAGACTTGTCGCTACATCTCCGATACATGTTCCCACATGGGGCACTTATGTCATCACCCCTTATGTCTCCGCCAAGGAGGCATCGGTGAGGCTTTCCACAGAAATTGCCGGAGCTGCAAAGGCTCAGAAGGTAATGGTGAAGACCGACATCATCGCTCCCGACGGGAGCGTGGCGGCTACGAACAGTTCAGTGTATCATGCCCAGGGACAACCTTTCGTCCAGGATTTTCTTGTGAAGTCTCCCAAACTATGGTCTACGGATACTCCCAATCTTTATCTTGCACGCACAACTCTGAGCGTTGACGGTAAGGATGTGGATACATACACCACCCGCTTTGGCATCCGCTCCCTCGAGTATATTCCGGAGAAGGGGTTTTTCCTGAATGGGAATTATACGAAATTCAAGGGTGTGTGTCAGCATCATGACCTTGGTCCCCTCGGGTCTGCGGTAAACAGAGCCGCCCTTGCCCATCAGATCGAGATGCTGAAGGAGATGGGCGCAAATGCCATCCGCACATCGCACAACATGCCTGCCCCCGAGCTTGTGGAGCTATGCGACGAGATGGGCATGATGCTGATGGTTGAGCCTTTTGACGACTGGGGATTCCGTCCGAAGAGCGAGAACGGCTATGGCTCGATTTTCGGAGAATGGGCTAAGAAAGATATGGAGAACATGCTGCGCCATTACCGCAACAATGCCTCAGTGGTGATGTGGTCGGTGGGTAATGAGGTTCCAAGCCAGTGGGGTCCCGATGGCGTTAGCGAGCTTGTGATGCTGCAGGATATATGCCACCGTCTTGATCCGACACGTCCTGTGACATGCGGTATGGACCAATATGGCGCAGTTGTTGACAACGGTTTTGCCTCAACTCTTGATATCCCCGGTTTCAACTATAAACCGCAGTATTATACGCAAGCCTATGAAATATTGCCTCAGAAGCTTATCTTAGGCTCGGAAACCGCTTCCACAGTCTCTTCTCGCGGTGTTTATATGTTCCCGATGGAGCTGAAGGCGCAGGCTAAGTATGCCAATCATCAGAATTCAGCTTATGATACTGAATTCTGTTCATGGTCCAACATCCCGGATGTGGATTTCTCAATGGACGATGATTATCCCTGGATGATCGGTCAGTTCGTATGGACAGGCTTTGACTATCTCGGCGAGCCGTCGCCTTACGATACAGATGGCTGGCCCAACCATTCGAGCATGTTCGGAATCATTGACCTTGCCTCACTCCCGAAAGACAGGTATTATCTCTACCGCTCTCAATGGAATGACAAGGCTCCGACACTCCATATCCTTCCTCACTGGAACTGGAAGGGACGTGAGGGAGAGAAGACACCGGTGGTGGCATATACATCATATCCCACGGCAGAGCTCTTTGTCAATGGCAAATCTTACGGCAGACGCAGCAAGGCAGAAATCAAGCCTCTTGATTACAGTAAACGCCTCTCCCTCTCTTTCTGGGATCGTGACAAAGCCTGGAACGAGGATCGTGTTGAGGACAGGAATGCGATGGAACGCTATCGCCTGATATGGGATGATGTGGTGTATGAACCGGGAGAGGTGAAGGTTGTAGCTTATGATGCCAACGGCAACAAGGCAGAAGAGAAGATTGTCCGCACAGCCGGTAAGCCGGATCATATAGTGCTTACTCCTAATCGCAGACAGCTTTCGGCTGATGGCGAGGATCTGGTGTATGTCACGGTGCAGGTTGCCGACAAGGATGGCAATATCGTGCCTACCGACAGCCGCGCGGTGAAATTCACGACCAAAGGCGCCGGCTCTTTCAGAGCAACGGCTAATGGCGATCCTACAAGCCTTCGCCCGTTCCAGCTGCCGGAAATGGATCTTTTCAGCGGAGCGGCGACGGCGATTGTGCAGGCAGGCAAGACCCCGGGAATCATAACTTTCGAGGCTAAGGCGAAAGGGGTGAAGCCTGCGAAAATCGAGATAGAGGTGAAATAGGAGCTTCGGGCTTGCGCCCTCAGCACGGTGAGGCTGAAAGGGGGCTGGATGGAGCGAGATGGGGCTGAGATGGGGAGAGATGGGGAGAGATGGGGATTTATGGGGCTGGATGGGGAGAAATGGGGATGGGGAGGGAGAAATGGGGATAGGGATAGGGAAGGATGGGAGATGAAAGGAAATTAAATATAACTTAAATAATAACTTAAAATCAGAATTGTCATGGAATCCATGAAAGCAGAGATTCAGAAAGTATTCAAAGAGAGATTCGGAGAGGCTGGTGCCCTCTATGCATCAGCTGGTCGTATCAACCTTATCGGCGAACATACCGACTATAACGGAGGTTTTGTTTTCCCGGGCGCTATCGATAAGGTTATCATGGCTGAGATCAAACCTAATGGTCTGGAGAAAGTGCGCGTGTTCTCTATCGATATTGATGAGTATGCGGAGTTCGGTCTGAAGGAGGAGGATGCTCCCAAACAGAGCTGGGCACGCTATATATTCGGTATCTGCCGCGAGATTCAGAAGCGTGGCGGCGAGGTGAAGGGCTTTGATGCAGTGTTTGCAGGTAATGTTCCTCTGGGCGCCGGTCTTTCTTCTTCTGCGGCTCTTGAGAGCTGCTTCGCATTCGCGCTCAATGATCTTTTCAACAACAACAAAATCGATAAATTCGAGTTGGCAAAGATCGGTCAGAGCACTGAGCATAACTATTGCGGCGTGAACTGCGGTATTATGGACCAGTTCGCTTCTGTGTTCGGTCGCAAGGGCAACCTCATGCGTCTTGACTGCCGTTCGATGGAGTATGAGTATTTCCCCTTCAATCCTCAGGATTACAAACTCGTGCTCGTTGACTCTCGTGTGAAACATGAGCTTAAGGATTCTCCCTATAACAAACGTCGTGAATCTTGCGAGCGCGTTGCCAAACGTCTCGGTATAGACACACTCCGCGATGCTACCATGGAGCAGCTCGAGGCTATCAAGGGTGACATCACTGCGGAGGATTATTTCCGCGCCAAATTCGTTATCGAGGAGAAACAGCGTGTGCTTGATGTCTGCGATGCCCTCAATGCCGGTGACTACGAGACTGTAGGAAAGAAGATGTATGAGACACATGCCGGTCTTTCAAAGGATTATGAGGTAAGCTGCGAGGAGCTGGATTTCCTCAATGATGTTGCAAAGACTCTTGGAGTTACAGGTTCGCGTATCATGGGCGGCGGTTTCGGCGGCTGCACAATTAACCTCGTGAAGAATGATCTGCATGATGATTTCATCAAGATCGCAGTTGAAAAATTCAATGAGAAATATGGTCACGAGCCCAAAATTTATGATGTCGTGATCTCTGACGGCGCACGTAAAATCGAAGAGTGATCATGAAAATCACAAAAAAGACATTTCCCTCACCAAAGGGAGAAATCACCTGGTATGAGCTCACCAACGCGCAAGGCGCGTCGGTGGTGCTCTCCACCATGGGTGCCGGTATCGTAGAGGTGCGTGTGCCCGATAAGGACGGCAAGATTGAGAATGTGGCTCTCAGTTATGAGAATGCTGCAGATTATATCGCCGACGGTCCGTGTCTGGGCAAATGCCCCGGACGTTATGCCAATCGTATTGCCAAAGGTCATCTTGAAGTTGACGGCAAGGAATATCACCTGGCAATCAACAATGGACCGAATGCTTTGCATGGTGGTCCGGAGGGTTTCCAGAACCAGAACTGGGCAGCTGAGGAGGTTGCAGATGGCGTTAAATTCACATATAACGCTAAAGACGGGGAGGAGAACTATCCCGGAAATCTGACAGTGACAGCCACATATCGCTGGAGCGACAGTAATAAGCTTGAACTTGATTTCCATGCTGAATCCGATGCGGATACGGTTGTCAACATGACCAATCATGCATATTGGAATCTCGACGGCGCTGATGCAGGAAGCATCTTCAATCATGAGATGAAACTCAAGGCTGCCAACTGGTTGCCTACCGATGGGACTCAGATACCTACCGGCGAAATAGCTGCTGTGGCTTCGACACCAATGGATTTCACAGAGTTAAAGAAAATCGGCAAGGATATAAAAGAGGATTTCGAGGCTTTGAGAATCGGCAAGGGTTATGACCATTGCTGGGTGATTGATGGCTGGAAACCGGGGCTGATGGTTGAGAATGCCGTTGAGCTTAAGGGTGAGAACTCGGGAAGAAAGCTCACAGTAAGCAGCGACCAACCCGGAGTTCAGGTCTATACCGGCAACTGGCTTGCAGGCTGTCCGAAAAACAAAAGCGGAAAATCTTATGAGGATTATGAGGGAGTGGCAATAGAGATGCAAGGATTCCCGGATGCTCCCAACAAGCCAGGATTCCCTTCTCAGCTGCTGAAAGCAGGTGAGAGCTATGGCCGCAAGATAATCTTCGCCTTCTCTGCTGAATAATCACTTATAATGGGGGTGATGCTCGAGGAGTTCGGAGCGCAGGCGCGAGCGATCGAGATGGATGTATATTTCGGTGGTGGATATTGATTCATGACCGAGCATTTCCTGGATGGCGCGCAGATTGGCGCCCCCTTCGAGCAGATGAGTAGCAAATGAGTGTCGCAACGTATGTGGCGACACTTTTTTTATTATACCTGCTTCTTTAGCGAGGTCGCGGATGATATAGAATACCATTACACGTGTCATCATGCCGCCACGGCGGTTGAGGAATAGGATGTCTTTTGAATCTGATTTGATCTTCAGTTTTTCACGGATTGGAAGATAATCTTTAATCAGTCTGATTGCTTCCGGAGAAAGTGGCACGAGGCGCTGCTTGTTTCCTTTTCCTATGATAATTACATATCCCTCATCAAGATTTGTGCGAGACATACGCAATTCAACCAGCTCTGAGACGCGGAGTCCGCTGCCGTATAATGTTTCTATTATGGCATGATTGCGGGGGGTCTCCTCCTTGTCGGGATCAAGAGCGAGGATCATGGCATCGATATCTTCGACCGATAGAACATCCGGAAGAACACGTCCGAAACGTGGAGCCTCAAGAAGCTCGCATGGATCGGATTCCATATACCCCTCAAGGCGGAGAAACCTGAAGAATGCGCGGATACCGGATAAAATTCTGGCTTGAGAGCGCGGGGATATGCCAAGGTCATGTAGTGTGCAGAGAAACTGATGCAGCGTGTCAGTATCGGTATCTGTGAGAGGGATGTTTCGCTCTTGAAGGAACTCAAACAGATGAATGGCGTCTGTGCAGTAGCTTTCAAGGGTATGAGAGGATAGCCCCCGCTCCAGGAGGAGGAAGTTCTCAAAATCTGACAAAAGTTTGCCGGGGGGATTCAGAGGACGCATACAAACCGGTTTATATATACATCTGATAGGAAATCTTCTGCATCTCCGGGCGCGAAATCAGAATCGTGTTTTTTTTGCCACGTATCATTATCCCTTCTTTCATCGTTTCGAAAAGGGATTCACTCCAGCTCTCAGGGACATCCTTGAGTAAGATTGATTTTCCGGGACAGGAGATATAGTCTTTTAGAGTGTCAATAGGGATATCATTGCCACATGTGGCAATGATATCACAAGAATCGGCTTTTGCCGGATTCCTGACTATCCGCAGATTTGAGTTAGATTTCTTAAGGGCAAGTTGAAACATCTTTCCGGAATCCGGAGGGAGATAGAATGATTGTGGCTTCAGGAAGCATACAAGGCGTAAAAGCATCTTTGCTTCGGACGCTATGCTTTGGGAATAATGTTCGCGTCGGCAACATCTGTCAATATCCGCGTAGGCGTAGTATGCATAATCTTTCGGGCATTTGATCACCCTTTCGACCAACTGGTAGCCGAAAGGGGAATGCACACCGAAACCATGTGAGTTGCGCCATCTTTTAAACATATCCTAACCTGATGCCGTGATTACTGCTTGCTGTGATTCTTCCGTTTTTTTATTACCGGGAGAATCAGAATTATGAGGGCAAGAGCACAGAGGATATATATTCCCGTGACTGATGCGACAGAGATGTTGTTTGTGACGCGCACCGACTGAGGATCGAAGCGGAATTTGATTTCATGCTGACCTGCTGGGATGCGGAGCGCGCGAAGCACATAATTGACTCTGCTTATCGGAGCTTCCTTGCCGTCGATTGTTGCCGTCCATCCCCATGGGAAATAGATCTCACTGAAGACCGCAATTCCTCCTTTTCCTGTCTTTGCCTTGTATATAAGAGCATTCGGGGCGTATGAGATTTCGTAGATTGTGTCGCCGGATACCTTTGGTAGCGCATTTCCGAGAGAGGAACGGAATTTCTCATCGGCAACTGCTACGGTGGCTGTATTGAGCGAATCCAGAGCCGCCATTTCTTTGTCGGCATTTGCTACATAGAAAATACTATCGACAAACCATGCGTTGCCAAGAGCATCCGGATTCTCTTCATATTGATCTCCGGAAAGGAAGTATTTGGTGTTGAGCATGTTCAGAACGTCCATGTTGCCTTTGGAGATCTGGCGGTCGAGAAGATCGTTGTATCTGGTGAGTTTTGCAGCATGATATCCTCCGATTGTCTTGTGGAAATATGATGAGCGGGCGGAATAGAGACCCGGAACATCGTATACGCGATAGTTGGAGGTATCCCTGAGGATCGCCTCGTCGGCTGCGGTTTTATTGAAGGTTACTTCGTCAAGGGCAGGACGTGTGAAGTTCTCGGAATTTACATAGCGTTTGCCCACGGAGAAGAGGTCTATGAGCATTACTGCTGAAAGCATGCATACGAACACTGCGCGGTTGGTTACGGCACGCTTCAGATAGAGATATATTACAATCCCCCCGAGGAGAATGAATATCAAAGTGCGCAATGAATCCGCACTCACAAGAGAGAGGCGAGTGTCGCGAATGGCATTGAGGATGTTGTAATATTGAGGATTAGAGAAAGCTCCCGCTTCCTGTAGTTGCTGGAGTTCGGTAGCGCTGTAGGGCTCTCCGAAAACCGATGGTGATACCCAGCCGAGGAAACATACAGCTATTCCGAGACCGAAGACGGCATAGAGCACCATTCCGAAGCGTTCGAGATAATTCTCGGTCTCCATCATCTTCTTGATAGCCATTATGGCAAGGAGAGGGATGGTGAATTCCACAATCACCAGAATACTTGCAACGGCGCGGAATTTGTTATAGCCCGGGAAATTATCTATGAAGAAATCAGTGAATGCTTCAAAGTTGTGGCCCCACGATAGCAGAATTGCCAGAACGGAGACACCGAACAGAGCCCATTTCATAGGAGAATTTACTGTAAACAGGGCAAGAATGGCGAGTAAGAGCACGAATGCTCCGACATATACAGGTCCGTTTGTCATAGGTTGGTCACCGAAATATTGAGGGAATTGGGCGAGAAACTGTAATTCTTCAGGAGAGAGAGACAGATCATCGGCTTTATCGGTGTCAGCAAGAGACAGGAGCTGGGTCTCACCAGCTACAGGTTTTATGGTGGCTCCACCTTTTACATTTGGAATGAGGAGGGAAAGGGTTTCGTCAATGCCATAGCTCCATGCCGTAATGGCACTCCGGCTCATGCCTCCGGTTTCAGCACCGGGAGCAGGAGTGAGGTCGGTGGCGCGGCCGCGCACGGTCTCTTTGGAATATTCATACGAATTGTAAAGACTCGCCGAGTTTGCACCAACCGCAAGAATACCAGCCGCAATGATGCATGCGGTTGCTATGCCCCATTGTTTCATCTTGTGATTACGGATGGCGGTGCAAAGCCAGCCAATAACCATTGCAAAGATTACGAAGAGGAAATAGTAAGACATCTGAGGATGGTTGCTCTGGAGCTGGAGGGCTCCAAACAAGGCGGCAAGAGCGGTGCCTTGAAGATATTTCCCTCTATAGCATAAGGCGATTCCTCCGATTGTGGGCGGAATGTAAGCGAGTGTAACGAATTTCCAGATGTGTCCCGCACCGATTATTATGATGAAATAAGAAGAGAATCCCCATGCAATGGCTGCAAAAAGGGCGTTATACCATTTGAATCTCAAGCACAGGCCCATTATAAAGAAGCCCACCATCATCGCAAACAGCAGGTTTGCCGGCGATGGCAGACCGAGCGTGTAGACATTCCATATCCAGCCTATGGCTTTTCCGGCAGGATATGAAGGCGCAATCTGGAAATTAGGCATTCCTCCAAAGAGAGAATTGGTCCAGCGCGTTGTCTCGCCAGTGGCTTCATGAAAGGCTTTCCCTTCCTGACCGTTTGCTATTCCCTGCTGAATGTCGTGCTGCTGGAGCACGTTGCCCTCAATGTCGTCGGGACAGAAAAAAAGAAAGGCCGTGAGGGCAAGGAATGCCACGGCCAGTATAGAATAGAGGGTCTTTTTAGATATCTTGAGATTCATAAAAATGAATTAAGTTATTACGGGGTAGTCGTGATTACTGCACGTCCGCATGGGTATGGACCGGATTGTCAACACCGACATGAATCTGACGGTTCATGCTCTGTTCAAGAGATATCAGTGTCTCTGTTTCGGTTACGCCCTGAATATGCTGGATACGATCGTTCAGGAGCTCCATCAAGTGCTGGTTGTCCTGCGCATAAACCTTTATGAGCATAGAGTATGGACCGGTGGTGAAATGGCATTCCACCACTTCCGGAATATTGTTAAGTTCCTTTACAACTTCCCGATACATCGAACCTTTCTCGAGACGAACACCAATGTATGTGCAGGTGTTGAAACCGAGAGAACGGGGATTTACGATATATCCAGAACCTGTGATCACTTTCATGTCGATCAGGCGCTGAATGCGCTGATGGATAGCTGCTCTTGAAACTCCACACTGGATAGCCACATCCTTAGAGGGAATGCGGGCGTTCTGCATGATAATATTAAGAATCTTTCTGTCGAGATTATCAATTTTCTCCATGTTGCCGATTAGATTTTAGAATACTGGGTCTAAATTTATATACAAATTTTATTAATATTTTGCAAATTTATATATAAATTATGAAATTTACAAGTCGCTAAAGATTAAATTGTGACAAATTGACAGAATTTAACGCAAATTTGCTATTAAACTGATTCAGATGATCGAGAACGTGCGCGGGCATAAGTTGCTGTAATTAATGCCGTGGCGAATCCAATTATTACTATAGGCATCATTGTGATCAGAATGTCGGCGGGGTCAAGGTGAACGGGATATGAGGCAACGGTCAATGTGCCCGGATCGCCCTGGAGTTTGATGAGTCCCCAATGTTCCTGCATGAGTGTAAGGATGATTCCGATTGCGATTCCGGATATACCTCCTATGATGGTTACAAAAATGCTTTCCCAGAAAAATATTGAACCGATGCCTCGCCGGCTGAATCCCATGGTGCGGAGAGTGGAAATTGAATTTTCCTTTTCAATTACGAGCATGGAAAGAGACGAGATGATATTGAATGAAGCTATGACAAGAATGAAGAACAGAAGAAGGAAGGTAACCCATTTCTCGATCGAAATCATGCGGAAATTCATTTCTTGCTGCCGGAGTCTGTCTTTCACTGCGAATCGGGGTCCGATGGCTCTGGAAATTTCCGATGTCAATTTGGTGATCTCTGAGCCCCGGGATGCGAGTATTTCTATTGCTGAGGCTTCGGAGTCGTATTGGAGGAGATCTCTTGCCAAGTCAATATTCACGATTACAAGATTTTCATCGAATTGAGATTGATCGGACCGGAATACCTCGGTTACTGTGACAGAGTCGGTAAGAAAGGATGCAGCCGGATTCGAGAGATTCACCCTCCCTTCTCTTATTGGAGTGAACAGCAGCACCTCATCTTCGGGAACGGCTGATATTCCTGCTGCCGCTCCTATCGAAAATATTGCATCCGATGATTCGGAATCTGGAATGCTGGCTACTTGGGCGCTTCGGTCAATAATAAGGGAATCAAGAGCCGTTATTTTTCTAAAGTTGTTGAGGTCCACACCCTTGAGAGTTACGGGCATTTCACGCGATTTGCACAAAGCCAGGGCATTATCGGTAAGCGTGGGAGATGCTATCTCAACGCCATCGATGTTTTCGATGCGTTTTGCAATGGAATCTGCATCTTCAAAAACTTTCCCCTTCAGGGGCACGGCGATGATGTCGGGCGAGAGGGTGTCGAGCCTGTCAGCGATAATTCCCTTGAAGCCGTTGAAAACGGAAAGGACACAAATTATCGCTGCGGTAGCAACTGCCATGCCGCAGATCGATACCACCGAGATGGCTCCAACTGCACTGTGAGATTTTTTTGACACGAGATAACGCCATGCTATCCCTGCCGCCGGGGTTTTCTTCATCGAAAAGACGCGATTACTCTGGAGATTCTTTAAGATCTCTGTCTTGACTTTTGGGCTAAAAGGATTTAAGCCTCTTCTTTCTTATGGTCAGATGCCAAGAGACGATCAATATTGTCGATGTAGTCTAATGAATCGTCAAGATAGAACTGCAGATCCGGGCATTTGCGGAGCACGCTTTTCACAGCCTGTGCGAGCTCGTAACGCACAGTCTTTGACTGGTGTTTGATGTTTTCAATTATTTCCTGCGATTTTTCGGGTGGGAATATGCTCAGATAGGCTTTTGCTATGCTGAGGTCGGGGGATACACGCACTGCGCTTACCGATACGAGAACGTTTCCCATCGCCGCCGTCTGGCGGCGGAAGATCTCACTCAGTTCTTTCTGGATGAGACGTGATATTTTTGCTTGACGTTTGCCTTCCATTTTATATGTAATTGGGATTGCCTTTGCAATCTGGTTTGAATTAATCGAGGATTTGCTTCTTCTCTTAGATTAGAACGAGCGAAACGGTGAAATCGTTTATCCCGGAACCTTCTTATTTCTTGCGTATGAGTGAAAGCCCATCGCGAATCGGAAGTATTACCGTTTCTATGTCGGTGCGATTGAGCACCATATCGTTGAATTCCTTGATGCCCCGCGTCTGAGGATCTCGGTCTTTTGCCGGATCGGTAACGTGTCCGTCCCAAAGGGTATTGTCGGCAAGAATGAAGCCACCTCTGCGGAGTAGGGGGAGGCAGAGGTCGAAATCCTGGCAGTAACGGCGTTTGTCGGCATCGATGAATATAAGATCGAATGTTTCACTGGACCATTGTTTCATCACGTCTTCGGCACTGCCTATGTGCAGCCTCACCTTGTTGCCGCATGGGGCTAAGGAAAGACTATGGCGGATGAAGTCTTCCAGTTCGTCATCAATCTCTATGGTGTCGATGGTGGCGTCTTCTTCAAGGGCTTCGGCGATGCTGAGGGCAGAGAATCCCGAGAATGTGCCGAGCTCCAGGACGCGCGTGGGGCGGATCATGGCTGCGAGCATTTTCAGAAGCCTTCCCTGTATGAGCCCCGAGCACATGCGACCGTTGAGGAGGCGCAGGTTGGTCTGACGTTCGATTACATCGAGATATTCCGGTTGGGGAGATGTGTGGCTCTCGACGTATTGAGTGAGTTCGGGAGTCATAGATTATTTGAGGATAGGTATTCAACGGCGAGAGAGTAACCTTTTCTGCCGCATCCGGCAATTATCGCCGAGGCAGCGCGGGCGGTCACGGATTTAGTCCGAAATTCTTCACGCGCATGGATGTTAGATATATGGACTTCAACCACCGGTTTGTCTGAATCTTCTATTGCGTCGGCTATGGCATAGGAATAATGGGCATATGCGCCAGGATTAAGAATTATGCCTGCTACGGAGCTGTCAAGACTTTCGCGCTGTATGATATCTATGATTTCTCCTTCGGAATTGGATTGGAAATAACGGATATCAATTTTTGGAAATCTTTCCCGAATGGTTTCCAATGTCTCTTCAAATGTTTCAGAACCGTAAAGCTCAGGATTGCGCTTCCCGAGACGATTCAGATTGGGCCCATTTATTATTGATACGGTCATAAAGGCATATTTATAAATGACTTCTTTTTTGTGGGGGCTGCAAGTGCTAACACTCAATCTGCTTAGGGCAGGATTCTTAGGGAGTATGCCTTGCGCGGGAATATGAAAAAAGAGCAGCAGGAAACCTAAGTTTACGCTGCTGCTCTTCCTCTCTCCTCAGCGGTGCGGACGGGACTCGAACCCGCGACCCCATGCGTGACAGGCATGTATTCTA
>CAJUDL010000025.1 GCA_910585285.1 uncultured Muribaculaceae bacterium | reverse complement strand
TCGAACCCGCGACCCCATGCGTGACAGGCATGTATTCTAACCAGCTGAACTACCGCACCAATTGAGTATTTAAGCATCTCGGGGTTGTTGTTTCCCGTTTGCGAGTGCAAAGTTACAACCAATTTTTTATCCCACCAAATTTTTTGAGAACTTTTTTTGAAAAATGTGTAATTTTTTTTGCCGAGAAGATGTGGGTCTTTGCGAAATAAATAGATAAACTTCGTATTTAGCGGTATTTAATTTAATTTGTGGTGAAAAAGGAAGTAGTGTAAATTTTTTTAGAAATAGGGAACATGAGAAGGATGGATAACGGAAGATTGCAATTGATGGTGGCGAGCGTAATGGTGATCTCAGGGTGTGTGCTGCTTGGCTTCGGGTTTGCTTTCCCTCCCAAAGGGGAGATTCATTCTTCGGTGTTGGTGGCATTCGGCGAAATACTTACTTTCGCTGGAGCGCTCTTCGGGATAGATTATCGGTATAGGAGGTGAGGGGGATGGGGCGTAATGGGGCGTAATGGGGCGGAATGGGGAGAGATGGGGAGGGCATTAGATTTAGGAATGATTCAAATTTAGAAATAATTCAAAGATTATGGAGAAGAGAAAAATTACGGATTCGATTGTGGTGCATTGTTCGGCTACGCCTGAGGGAAGGGAGCATAATGCTGCCGATATTAGGACATGGCATCTGGCGAGAGGATTTGCTGATATCGGATATCATTACATAATCAAGATTGACGGCACGGTAGAAGCGGGTAGAGGGGAAGATCTTGTTGGTGCACATTGTGTGGAGGGCGGTATGAACAGACGCTCAATCGGAATATGCTATGTCGGTGGAATGGACAGGGAGATGGGAAATGCGAAAGACACGCGGACACCGGAGCAATGCCTCGCTATTATGAATTTGATCCGAAAGATGCAAAGAAAATATGGGATTCCTGATGCGCGGGTGTTCGGGCATCGCGATTTTGCCCGGAAGGCTTGCCCATCGTTTGATGTTAGGTCTATGCTTGCCGGGAGATAATAAAGAAAAGCCGACAGTTGAAAAACTGTCGGCTTTTAATCAGTCGGGGTGACAAGATTCGAACTTGCGACCTCACGCCCCCCAGACGCGTACTCTAAACCTACTGAGCTACACCCCGAAAGATTTGAGCTTTGTCTTGGATGCACACGCTCCTTGACTAAAGCGAGTGCAAAGTTATAATGAAATTTTTATTCGACCAAATTTTTTTGAAAATATTTTTTCAATATGATTCTGCAGGTGACGGGAAATCGCCTGATTTTACGTCGTCAATGTAACGCTGCACTGCGTCAGTCATGACTCCAGCCACATCGGCATATCTGCGAAGGAATCTTGGCGAGAATCCTTGATTGATTCCGAGCATGTCGTGCATTACGAGCACTTGTCCGTCAACTCCTCCGCCGGCTCCGATGCCGATTACTGGAATGGATATTTCTTTTGCTACACGGGCGGCAAGCTCTGCGGGTATTTTTTCAAGAACCAAGGCGAAGCATCCAATCTCGTCGAGCATTTTTGCGTCTTCGATCAATTTTGCGGCTTCTTCCTCCTGGCGCGCCCTGACGCTATAGGTGCCGAATTTGTTGATGCTTTGTGGGGTCAGCCCGAGATGTCCCATCACCGGGATGCCGGCACATAGGATCCTTTCGATTGATTCACGGATTTCGGAGCCTCCTTCCATCTTTACGGCTTCCGCATGGCTCTCCTTCATGATTCTGATTGCAGAAGCGAGGGCCTCTTTTGAATTGCCCTGGTATGTGCCGAACGGGAGGTCTACCACCACAAGGGCGCGGGATGTGCCTTTCATCACTGATTTTGCGTGATATATCATCTGGTCGAGAGTGATGGGAAGGGTCGTTACGTTACCTGCCATGACGTTGGAGGCTGAATCTCCTACAAGAATCACGTCTATTCCGGCAGCGTCGATAATTTTAGCAGAGGAGAAATCATAGGCGGTGAGCATGGAAATCTTTTCACCGCGCTGCTTCATTTCCACGAGGCGACGGGTTGTCACCTTGCGTGTATTGTCAGTAGTGTTTGTTGACATTGTTTTGCGATTGTCTGAATTAGGCTGCAAAGTTAATATTTAGCATTGAACAGACAAAATAAAGGAACACAAAATAGAATACAAATCGGTTGCAGGAATTTTGATTTTTTGCAATTAGATAAAAAATAACTAAATTTGCACAAGAATTATTAAAAAATAGATAAAAATTAGAATATAAATCATACTTGACATATTACTATGGCTTATTGGATTCAAAATTATGTTTTGACTTTGGCAATCGCGGTGCTGCTGACCGGGTTGATCATCCCCAAGATTTTGGTTATTGCATTCAGCAAAAAATTATTTGATTCCGTTGACGAGCGTAAGATTCACAGAGGTATTGTGCCCAGATTAGGAGGGGTCTCTTTCCTTCCGGGGCTCGCGTTTGCCTTCAGTCTGGTTGTGGGGTTTAACCTCCGTTTCCATTGCTCTGAGATAATTCCGGTGCTTGCAGATGCGATGATACCGATCTTTTTCCTTATCTGCGCATTGATGCTTATTTATCTTGTGGGTCTTGCGGATGATCTTGTGGGCGTGAGATACAGGGCTAAATTTGTGCTTCAAATTGCAGCAGGTGTGCTGATTATTGCATCGGGAATTTGGGTCTCTAATTTGTATGGATTCCTATGGATCCATGAGCTACCGGAATGGATTGGATGGATTCTTACGGTGTTTTGTATAATATATGTGGTAAATGCCGTTAATTTAATAGATGGTATAGATGGTCTGGCATCCGGTCTCAGTGCGGTTGCATTGATTTGGTATTCGTATGTGTTCTATTTGTCAGGACAATACGCATGTATGATGCTTGCCGGAGCGACACTGGGGACGTTAATACCATTTTTTTATTTCAATGTATTCGGTGCTGCCACCAAGCATAAGAAGATTTTTATGGGCGATACCGGATCTTTGACCATAGGGCTTATGCTTGTGTTTCTTACAATAGAGGTCTTCAATATTCCGGTGGACGCACTCCCGGTTGGCGATAACCTCTTCATCATGGCGGTGTCTCCCTTGGTGTTGCCGTGTTTTGATGTGGTAAGAGTGTTTTTCCATAGGGTAAGGCGCGGGCACAATCCATTCCTGCCGGATAAATGCCATATTCACCATAAGCTTCTTGCATTGGGTATGTTGCAATGGCAGGCACTTGTGGCAATCGTGTTTACCGACATGGTGTTTGTGTTGGTAAATGTTGCTTTTTCGTCGCTGGTGCAACCGACGTGGATAATTCTCGGAGATGTTGTGCTCTGGGTAGCATTGAACATGCTGTTGACACGTCTTATCCGTGCAAGAGAACATAGGATGAATACAATGTTGTATGAATGAAAAAAGATAAACTATATATGAAAAGGAACCGCCTCGTATTCCGTGGCTTAATTGCCGGCATGATTTCTATTGTCATGACCGGCTGTGGTGTGCCTAAAGATGTGGCATATTTCCAGGATATAGACTCTACGACTATTCTGGAAACCGCCCAAAGCGCACCAATAAAAGTAAAACCAGGAGACAAGCTCTCCATAGTGGTAAAATCAAAGGATCCGCAGTTATCAGCGCTGTTTAATCTTCCGGTGTATTCGTCAAGAATCGGACAGGGAGGGTCAACAAACGGCAACACGAGTGAACTTCGCGCATACACAGGGGCTCAGTCAGAGAGTGTGGCTTCATATACCGTAACCCCTGAAGGCGAAATTGATTTCCCGGTATTGGGTTATATTAAAGTGGCAGGGATGACTCGTGCTGAGCTTGCGGGATATATTAAAGGAGAACTTATGGGTCGTGAGCTTGTGAAGGATCCTACGGTTGTAGTTGAATTCCTCAGTTCAGGTATCAGCGTGATGGGCGAGGTTAACCGTCCGGGTCGTTATGATCTCAATCGTGATCAACTCAATATTCTCGAGGCTCTTACGCTCGCAGGAGACCTTACCATCAACGGGCAGCGTCAGAATGTGCGCGTGGTTCGCAGTGAGAATGGAAAGGTTAACACATATGTTTTGGATCTTACGGATGCCGCATCTTTAATGCAGAATCCAGCTTTCTATCTGCAGCAGGATGATGTGGTCTATGTTGAACCAAACAAACAGAGAAAACGTTCAAGTACGGTTAACGGTAACAATGCCCTTAGCGTAAGCTTCTGGGTATCTGTGGCATCGTTGCTCACTTCGGTTGTAACCACAATCGCAGTGTTCATCAATAAATAATACGAAAAGGGAAAATGGAGGAAAATATAATCAGAGCACAGGTTCCGGAAGAGGAAGAGGTGTTCTCTTTAAAAGACTTTCTTACGCAATGCCTTGCCAAGTGGCAATGGTTTATGGCATCTGTTGTGATCTTTTGCTGTATTGGCGTTTTCTATATTCTTCGCCAGCAGCCGGTTTATTCACGTAGCATGGCTGTGTTGATTAAGGATCAGGATGGCGGAGGTGGAGTTGGCGACATAAGCAACGCGTTCTCATCGATGGGTCTGGTAGCATCGAACACCAATGTCAACAACGAGTTGATTTCCTTGACATCTCCCGCCGTGATATATGAGGTGATCCAGCGTCTTGGGCTTGATGTGAATTATAATTCTCCCGGAAGATTCCATAAAACCACTCTTTATGGAACGACTCTTCCAATTAACGTTAAATTCCATGATCTTGAAGAGCAACAGGCTGCTGGTTTCTCAGTCGAGCTTGGAGAGAACGGAACTGTGAAGCTGAGTAAATTCTATATCGCTACTCCAGATGGAAAAGAAGAGATAGAAAAAGAAATCACAGTGAAACTTGGTTTTGATCCGGTCAAGACACCTGTCGGCAATGTTACCATTAGTCCCAACGGCAGTTATATCCCGCCTAAAGGAAAGAAGGCTAAGAAGGTGTCGGAGATTCTTGTCAGCCGTATGGGCATGCAGAACAGTGTAGAGCTTTACGGTGCGATGGTCAAGGGGGATCTTGCCGATAAAGATGCCGATGTCATAGACCTTAGCATGAAGGATGTTTCCGCTCAGCGGGCTGTTGACGTATTGAATGCCATAGTGGATGTCTATAATGAGAATTGGGTTCAGGACAAGAATAAGGTTGCTGTGGCTACTTCCAGTTTTATTGACGAGCGTTTGCGTCTGATTGAGGGTGAGCTTGGCAACGTGGATAACGAAATATTTGATTTCAAACGTGATCATCGAGTGCCGGATCTTGAGGAGGCCGCAAAGACACAGATGAAGCAATCTGTTGAGATGTCAAACAAGATGCTTGAGGTTACAAACCAGATGTCGATGTCGATTTATTTGCGCGATTATCTGAACAATCCAAGCAACGCGAAGAGCGTGATACCGGTTAATACCGGTATCGGTTCCCCAACACTGGAGTCTCAGATCAGCAATTACAATAATCTTTTGCTCACACGCAATACTCTGGCTGCAAGTTCTTCTGACAGCAACCCTCTTGTGGTGGATTATGACGGACAGATCAAAGGTCTGAGAGAGGCAATTGTGAATGCTATCAATGGTCAGATTGTTGCGCTTAACAAGACTCTTAGAAATATGGAAGGAGCCAAGGGTGTCGCCGAGGGGCAGTTGGCATCGGGTCCTACTCAGGCTAAATATCTTCTCAGTGTGGAGCGTCAGCAGAAAGTGAAGGAATCGCTTTATCTTTATCTCCTTCAGAAACGTGAAGAAAATGAGCTCACACAGAAATTTACAGCCGACAATACACGGATCATCACTCCTCCAACCGGCTCACTTCAGCCTGTGGCTCCGAAGAAGGGCATGATTCTTATGGTATGCTTCCTATTGGGTCTATGTGTACCTGGCGTAGCTCTTTATATTTCCGAGGCCACGAATACGAAAGTGCGCAACCGCAAGGATCTCGACAAAATGTCAACGCCGTTTGCCGGTGAGATACCGTTCGTTGGTAAGAAATCACTTATGGATGTTGTGCGCAAGGTCTTCCCGAAGAAAAAGAGTTCAAGAGAGCTTGAGAAGGTGCTTGTTGCTGTTAAAGACGGTAGCCGTGATGTTGTCAGCGAATCCTTCCGTATCGTGAGAGGTAACCTGGATTTCATGATTCGAGATCAAGGATCATGTAATGTGATTATGATTACTTCGTTCAATCCGGGATCCGGAAAATCATTCATTTCATTCAACCTTGCGTCTTCTTTTGCGTTGAAAGGAAAGAAAGTATTGGTCGTAGACGGAGACCTTCGTCATGGATCTGTGTCTCAGTTTGTGAATATGCCTTCCAAAGGTATAAGTAGTTATCTGACAGGCAATACCAATGACTGGAAGAATCTGGTGGTTCCTGTGACCAGCCATGATGGAATGTATGTTATGCCTATCGGACATCGTCCGCCTAACCCTGCAGAACTTATGGACAATGGGCGTCTTGGCGAGTTTATTGCTGAAGCGCGTAAAGATTATGACTATATATTTATCGATTGTCCACCTACAGATGTAGTTGTTGATACGCAGATCGTTGAGAAATATGTGGATCGCACAATATTTGTGGTTCGCGCCGGTCTGCTTGACCGTAAGGCAGTTGCCGATATAGATGCCATATACCGCAATAAACGCTTCAAACAGATGTGCATTGTGTTGAATGGTATTGAACGAGCCAGCAAATCAAGGGCATACGGAGTGTATGGATATTATTCAGACAAAGACAAGGAATAATAAAGCGGGCATACAGCCTGCATAATAAATTTCATACTCATTCCGGCCAAAAGAAGAGGTCGGAATGAGTGTTTTTTAATAATCATAAAGATGTGGCCATTTAAATCTACAGATAAATTAATCGAAACGGGGATGTTTCAGGGTTTCATCGATTGGCATTCCCATATTCTTCCGGGAGTGGATGATGGAATTAAAACATTGGAGGATTCGCTTGCCGTCTTGAAAAGATATGAGGACGTTGGTGTTAAGAAGGTTTGGCTCACCCCTCATGTGATGGAAGATTATCCCAATACCCCTGAATCTCTTCAGGGGCGTTTCTCGGAACTTAAAGAGGCTTACAACGGAGCAATTGATATCAGGCTCGCTTCAGAAAACATGCTTGATTCGCTTTTTGAGGAAAGGTTGCAGAAGAATGAGTTTCTCCCTATTGGTGATGCCGGGAAACATCTTTTGGTAGAAACCAGCTATATGAATCCTCCTTATGGCATGGATGAGATGATAGAGGGGGTAATCAGTTTGGGTTATACTCCTGTGCTTGCACATCCGGAGCGTTATCGTTATATGGAAGAGGAGGATTATTATAAATGGAAAGACCGCGGTCTGTTGTTTCAGACCAATTTCATGTCGCTTGTTGACGGATATGGCGAGACGGCGCGTAAGAAATGCGAATGGCTGCTTAAGGAGGGGATGATAGATATTTGCGGCAGCGATGTGCACCGTCTCTCTTTCTTTGATCATTGCGTGGCGCAGCGGCCGAAGAAGTCAAGTTCGCTTGAACAACTTGTGGAGATAGCCAAAAATCCGCGACTCGGCTGAATGCATATGGAATAATGTTATTTCACTTGGCAAATATATTTCAAGATAAATCAAGAAGTGGCAGATTAAAAATTGATATTATTGGATCTGTTGCGCTGAAGGGCATAAGTGTTGTTTTATCATTGCTTATTGTGCCTCTAACCATTGATTATGTTAATCCAACACAATATGGAATATGGCTTACGCTTAGTTCATTGGTGTCATGGATAGTGTTTTTTGATGCAGGCCTTACGCTCGGTTTTAGAAATAAATTTGGAGAAGCTATAGCGAAAGATAAACATTTGCTGGCAAGGGTTTATGTATCAAATACGTATTATGTGCTTGGCTTAATATGCACCATAATATTGATAACGGTTTTTATAGGCGGTGGTTACGTAAATTGGGCTTCAATGCTAGGTGTGGAATCCTCGTATCAAAACGAATTGAGCAAAGTCTTCTCATTGCTTGTAATTTTTTTTAGCTTTCAATTGGTATTCCAGACCATGTCTACTATACTTGTGGCTGATCAAAAAGTGATGTGGAGCTCGCTGATTAATGTTATTGGTCAAATGCTGACACTGATTGTAATATTTATATTGTCAAGAATGAAGCAGCATGGCGACTTGATAGATTTGGTATGGATTGTTTCAGGGATGCCTGTAATTGTTCTGTTTTTGGCATCGTTGCTGCTTTTTACCAAAAGATACAGAGCATATCGCCCAACTTTCAGATATTTTAGATTCAGATATGTGAAGGATGTGTTGGGAACAGGATATAAGTTTTTTATTATTACCACCGCAATGTTGTTTATATTCCAGCTTATGAATGTAATCATTTCTAAATCTTTAGGTCCGGAAGCCGTTACGGAATATAACATTGCATATAAATACTATAATGTATTTTTTATGTTTCTTACATTAGTGCTCAATCCTATATGGACAGCTTTTACAAATGCATTTTCGAATAAGGATTATAATTGGATGCGATCCACCCTGCGGAGAATAGACAGATTTGCATGGGGCATTATGGGAGGATTGGGTATAATGTTTGTTATTTCTAAGCTGTTTTATAAGATCTGGATAGGGGATAGCGTATCGGTTCCCGTTGGCGTGAATATATCAGTCGCTATATATATGATGATTATGTCGGTGGCTAATGTGTATATGTATCTTGTCAATGGAATTGGGAAAGTTAGTCTTCAATTATATGTTTATTTAGTTTTCGCTATTATTGCTTATCCTTCTATGAATTATTTGTGTGGAAAATATGGGATATCCGGATTGTTGATTGTTCCGTCGATCGTATATGTGATTCAGGCTTGTTTGCTAAAGATACAGGTGAATAGAATCATCAGAGGTAAAGCATCTGGAATCTGGAATCATTGAATTAAGACTCTAAGCAAATGGGAATGGCCATTCACATTTATAGTTGAGATTTTGGTTTCTGGTTCCTATCTTTTTTGCCGGCACCCCTGCCACGATTGTATAGGGCTCGACATCTGAGGTTACAACAGCACCTGCGCATACGACAGCGCCTTTGCCAATTGTTACTCCCTGGAGAATTGTTGCGCAGGCACCGATCCATACATAGTCATGAATGATTATGGGATAAAATCTTCCGGCAAAAGACGGTGAATTATGGTCATGACTACCCGTCAGGATAGTTGAATTATAAGATATGGAGACATTATCTCCTATTATTAACGTGCCTCTCGCATCAAGAATGCAACCTCTGTTGATATGAGATGAATTTCCTATTCGTAATCCGGTGGGATGATAAAAGAACTGTTTCATATTTATGATGGTGCCCTTGCCAATTCTTGCCCCTAAGAACTTTAGCCATGTCTTTCTTAGACGGTAACAAGGAAAGTTGCCGATGGGTCCGTTTGCAAGGAAAAGACAGAAATCATAGATGTAATGAATGGCATTTGACATGTATCTGTTAAGAAACGCTTTTGTTCTTAATACGCTAATATGATGCCTGATTTTTTTTAACAGAGATGGAGACTTGTCGGCATGAGTTATTTTGAAAACATATTTTAAAGAGCGTACAGGATTGTTAGACATTCCTTCCTGTTCGTAAATCATTATAGGAAGATCAATTTTTGCAAAAGTAGCTCCGGCTTTATACATTGAAAAGATCTGGTTGAAATCAAGCGAATATCCCAGATCGGTTGATTTGGACAGGTCAAATTTGATTCTCTTATGGAGTTTTGCATCGACAAATGAAGCACCATGTCTGTAGATTGGGAAACGGCTAAGATTTGCAGAATTGCTATCGGCTATACGGTAATGGGAGTTTCCGCATGGCTCTATTTCTATGCTGTCACCAAAGAACACATCAGCATTGACATTAGACATAAGGAAGACTGCCTTTTCAATGGTTGTGGACTCAACAAAGGTATCTCCGGCATTCATCATAATAATTGAATCGCCGGTTGATAATTCAACTCCCTTGTTCATCGCGTCGTAAACACCATTGTCTTTTTCAGATACAAAAATATTGATGTGATCCTTGTATTTGTTTATTATATCAATTGTTCCATCAGAAGATTTGCCATCGATGATAATGTATTCGATATTGCTGTAAGTCTGATTCACAACCGAAAGAATAGTCTTCTCAATCGATTGAAAGGCATTATAACACACTGTTATGATGGAAATTTTTCTATGCATGTCTTATGAAATCAAATGGATCACAAAGGTAATTATAAAAAACGGGTGATGCAAATATAATCATTGGCAAAATAAAAGGTTAAATGACTCGTTAAAAAATAGGGGTGTCAGAGTAATTCGTGCCCGCTTAGGAAGGAATAGGTGATGAGGATATATGAATATGTTGTATTCCATGGAACACAGAATGCCAGGCTCTGAATAATGCAGCCTATATATAGCTACATATATGGCATACCATATGTATTGGTTGTCCTTGTTCTTTTATATTTTTCATATCATGAAAAACGTGAAAGGACGAGGAAAATCGCTATATATGCAATGGGTGGCATTCTAATTCTCTTTTTCGGATTGCGCGGGTTTGTCCAAACCGACTGGTATCTATATTATTGGTTGTATTACAGGGTTCCTTCATTTCTTGACAGTGGAATTTATTTCGAGCGTCGGATAGAGCCCGGATTCATGTTTGTGACCCAGATTTTCAAGACTATTACGGATGATTACCACGTATGGGTTTTGTTGAATACCATAGTGGATATTGTAGCGTTTACATTTATATTCAAAAGGTATAGCCGTTCGATAGCCTGGTCGTGGATTATGTTTATATGTTTCTCAGGAATCATACTGGAATTTAACCTGATGAGGAATGTCAAAGCTGTGATATTATTCCTATTGGCACTCCCATATCTGGAGAAACGGCAGTTCTGGAAATTCTCACTTATATGGATTGTTGCAATGTTAATGCATACGTCCGCTATATTTTATTTACCCGCATATTTTGTATTGACAAAAAATTGGGGCAGAGTGTGGCCTATAGTACTGTTTCTTTCCGTAAATGTTATTTTCTTTTTTAAGGCGTATCCCACAACGTTGATATTAAGTAACTTCTATGGTATGGATAGTGCTTTTGTCGGGAAGGCTTTAGGATATCTTGCCAATGCTGAGGCGGAACAGGGTTTGACCTTTGGCTACTTTGAAAGGTTACTTATGTTTATATTAGTGTATTTCCTGTATGCTAAACTTTATCAACAACGGAAATCAAATAGAATATTCTGTAATAGTTTCTATATATATTACGCATTGTGGTATGTCTTTTCGGATGTGCCGGTTTTTGTTGAGCGTATGCCAGTGTTGTTTGCCTTTTCGTACTGGATAATAATTCCTAACATGATGGGGCTTGCAAAAGGGCAGCTACGACGCATTGTAAATGTATTTGCAATTGCTTTTGCAGTCATGAAAGTTCTGATATTGACTGATCATATACTTTATGATTACGACAATCAGGCATGGGGGATAAAGTCTAAGGAAGAGAGGATGGTTGATATGCGTCGTTATGAAAATTCAAGTAGGTGATGAAAAAAAGAGTTCTTTTTTCGGGGTTCAGAGATCCGGCGCATTCTAAGAGCGGAGGTTACGATTGGATCACAGGATATGGGGATGCATCCGATATTCTCTTGCTCTCTGAGGTACCATTCGGCAACATACCAATGAAATCAGGATGGATACGATTGCCGTTGGCAATTCTTGACCTCCTCACAAGATTCCGACGAAAGAGGTATGATATAGTGCATCTGTTTTATGGAGATGTGACTATGCTGCGGTTTTTGCCATATCGAAAGTCGAGAACACATAAAGTTGTAGCCACAGTGCATCTGGATATAGAGACACGTAGATTCAAGAAAGCATTAATAAAACAACTAAGAGCTCTCGACCGGATTATTGTGCTTAGTAGTGGTCAGGAACGTGAATTAAAGGAGAAATATGATCTTGATGCAGTTTTCATACCACATGGCTTTAACCGACCTGTATTTGAAAAGGTGAATGTTGCCGATAGGAACGGTAGATATCTTGATAGGGATAAGATCAATATTCTTACGATAGGAAAGACGTACAGGGATTTTGACCTTTATGACAGGATCGTATCCAGGCTTTGCTCAAGACCCGAAATCCAATTTCATCTTGTCGGAGCACCCGAAGATGTGAAGAGCAGATATGAGAATGCAAAGAATGTAAGGGTATATAACCGGCTTGAAGACAATGAATTCTATTCGTTGATATCTATTGCTGACTATTGTTTCTTACCTCTTTCTTTCGCAACTGCCAACAACTCGCTACTGGAATCGCAGAGTTTGGATCTTCCTTTAATTCTACCAAGCATTGCAGGAGTAGAGGATTATGCCGCCCCGGCACCTATGAATATTTTCTATACTTCAGAAGAAGATTTATATGAGAAGTTATGTGAATTAAAAAAGTCGAAGAAGGATGGGCAGTTGTCGGAATTTGTGGAGAGATTTGAATGGCCCAATATTTACCGGTTATTGGATTCATTATATGATAACCTTGTATAAATTGATTTAAAGTATGGTATCGGTTTGTCTGGCAAGTTATAATGGAGAGAAATATATACATGATCAAGTCAGTTCTATCTTGTCTGAAATCAGGGATGACGATGAATTGATAATATCAGACGACGGTTCTGTTGATAATACGTGTGCAATCATAGAATCGTTTAATGACAGAAGGGTTTCATTGGTTCATAATGTAAAAAAGCATGGGATAAACGGAAATTTTGAGAATGCCTTGAAACATGCGAAAGGGGAAATAGTTTTCTTGTCAGACCAAGACGACATATGGCTGCCAGGGAAACTAAATGCATGCATGGAAGCTTTGAAAAATAGTTTCTGTGTGGTTCATGATGCTTATATCACTGATGCGGATTTGAATATACTGGAGGACAGTTTTTTAAAATCCTTTAATTGTAAGACTGGTTTTGTGCACAATTGGATCAAGAACGGATACCTTGGTTGTGCCATGGCTTTTCATAGGAAAATACTTGATTTGGCATTGCCTATACCCAATAATCTGCCTGTTTGGCAGGACATTTGGATTGGGTCTTTATGTCAGCTTACCAAGGGAGTGACGTTTATACCTTTTAAAGGAATAAAATTCAGACGACATTCTGCGACTTCTTCCACAACATACAAGAATAGTTTTACGTTAAGTAAAAAGATTAGCTATAGAATATTGTTGCTATGGCATTTGTTCAAGCGACTCTACCTGCATAAATGAAACTATCTATCATCACAACTGCATATAATAGCGGAAAGACCATAAGGGATACCATGAACAGTGTCCTCTCTCAGTCATATCCTGATTTTGAACATATAATAATAGACGGTGGCTCTACAGATAATACCATGGATATTGTAAAGGAACTCGAGCCGCAGTATTCAGGAAGACTGAAATATATTAGTGAGCCGGATCATGGTATATATGATGCCATGAATAAGGGGTTGGCTTTGGTTACAGGGGAAGTCGTTGGTATTTTGAATTCGGATGATTTTTTTAGTGCTCCCGACATTTTGCAGTTAGTTGTTGAGAATATCAGTGATGTTGATGCCGTTTATGCAGATGTGCACTATATCAAAGGAAATAATGTTAATTGTGGCGTAAGGTATTATTCTTCTCGAAGATTTCGCAGATGGAAAATGTGTATGGGCTTTATGCCTGCACATCCATCTTTTTATTGTAGAAAAAGTATCTATGATCATTTTGGCAAGTTTGATCTTGATTTCAGAATAGCATCTGATTTTGAATTATTATTGAGGTTTATATATCTTCATAACATTAGGACAACATATATTCGTAGGAATTTTGTAACTATGCGTATCGGTGGAGTTTCCACTTCCGGTTTGCAAAGTCATAGACAAATACTGAAGGATCATATGAAAGCCTACAGGAAGAATAATGTATATTCCAATTATTTCCTTGAAGGATGTCGATATTTGTATAAATTATTGGAGATTAGCTATTATAAATTAAGATTGCCATTTGATAGGAAATCAACCGATGATAGCATGAAGAAGAGATTGACTCCAGCGGAATATATAATTTCCTGGAAAATATAATGTAAGTATAAGTAGCTTATTATATAGCTTATTTCATATCTCTTTTTTTATTTGTTGACGTGCCGGAATTTGGGCTCCGAAGAAGCTTTGCCGGTTTTCTTTACCGGTTTCTTGAGTGTGTCAGGTTTGGCGAGATTGAATCCTCCGAAACCGGAAGTGGTCTCAGAATAAGTAGATGTCCCAATACTTGCTGCCACATCGTTTGTTGAGGCAGCCGAAGATGCTGCAGTAGTAGCTGTTGCCGTTTCTACGTATGTCTTGTTTACAGGTAAATGTCCGCTTTTATTGTGTGCGAGTTCGCGGAGACGAGCACTGGTGTCATGGGTTGAGACTCTAACTTTGTAGCTTCCGGATAATGAGGTGGTAGTCTCGGATGCGAATGCCGGAGGCGGGGTTATGCCGTTATAGGGTGTGGATAATACTATATACTGCCAAGGCTGGAGCATGGTGGGGAGTGCCGCTTCCTCACCGGAGAATATATCTCTGAGTCCTACAAGATATGGTTCACGGCGACCGAATTGCAGAGGGGATGGGGTATCGGAAAGATTAACGGCGACAAAAATTTTGTCTTTGCCATTCTGGCGTGTAAATGTTAAAACATCAGGATCATATGTGGATATGAAATTGGTGTTTTCAATAGGCTCATATGTTCCGATAGACGTATTGTGATGTTTGAGTGCATTAAGGATGCGATAGAATGCTGTGAATTCATTTTCTATGTAATCAGGTTGGACTGAATCACGTTCGAAGAATTCAAACGGATGATTGAAACCGGTTTCCTGTCCGGTGTAAAGCATCGGGATGCCGGGAAGTGTGTAGCTTAACACGGCGAAAGCTCCTACTGCCGGTCCGAAGCGGTCGAATTCTGTTCCCTCCCATGAATTCAGGTCGTGGTTCGTGATCATGTTCATATGTACGCTGGCTCGCGGGTATTCAGATTTCTGGCGCTGTATGAGTGCCGGGATATCCTGGGCTGTCATTGATGGGAGATTAAGTTTCTTCTCTTGTGCATACTTGTTGACTCCTTTTGAAGCGGCAATGGCATTGAACACATCTTTCATAGGCCATGCGTAGTCAATATCAAAAGCATTCTTGAGCAGTTCAGGTTTGGAAGCCTCTGCAAGCATGACTACTGGTTTTATAGCCTGAAGTTGCGGTCGCACTTCTTCCCAAAAATCCGTAGGAACTTCCCCTGCGACATCGCATCGGTAGCCATCAATGTTGGCTTCTTTAATCCAAAATTTAAGTACATCCGCCATTGCCGCGCGGGTGGCAGGATTTGAATAGTCGAGTTTATATGTATCGGTCCAGTCAAACGGTCCGAACATCTCTCCTTTCTCATTGCGGGCATAATATTCAGGGTGTTCCGCAACCCACGCGTTGTCGCAGCCGGTATGGTTGCACACTTCGTCAAGGATCACTTTCATGCCAAGTGTATGTGCAGTACGCACGAATTCCTTGAGATCTTCCATTGTGCCGAATTCGGGATTGACAGCTTTGTAATCTTTTACGGCATAATAAGATCCGAGTGTGCCTTTGCGGTTCTTTTCGCTGATAGGATGAATGGGCATCAACCATACGATATCAACACCGAGATCCTTGAGACGAGGAAGCTGGAGTTGCATGCCTTTAAGGTCGCGGGTCGGAGTGCCCTGGCGAAGGTTTGCTTCATAAATAACCGCATTGTTTATCCATTGTGGTTTGGGGCTGTTGGCACCCGATACATGACCTTTTGCCATTGCACCTGCAGCGGCAGCCAAAGCTGCCGCTGCAAACAATATTATATTTAAATATTTCATTTCTTTCAAACAGCTTTTATTTTCAATCCATTCAAACCGCTTTTTTATAACGATTCTTAAGATTTTGAATTTAATGGTTTGAGGGAGTCAAGATCCGTGCTTTAGAGGACAATATTGACTATTTTGCCGGGGACAACGATGACTTTGCGGGGTGTTTTGCCATCGAGCCAGCGGGTGGCATTGCTGTCGGAGAGTGCCAGTTTCTCAACCTCCTCTTTTGATGCTCCTGCGGGAGCTTCAACCATGAAGCGCGTCTTGCCGTTGAAGCTTACCGGATATTTTATTGTGTCTTCTATAAGTGCTTTCTCATCATAAACGGGCCATTCGGAATCCACGACACTGCCGTTATGTCCGAGACGATGCCAGAACTCTTCTGCAATGTGTGGAGCAAACGGCGCAATGAGACGTGTGATGACATCTATTGCCTCTTTATTGGTGGATTTCAACGATGTCAGTTCGTTTACGGCGATCATGAAGGCTGCCACCGAGGTGTTGTAAGAGAAGTTTTCTATGTCTTCAGTGATTTTCTTGATGAGTTTATGAACCGCCTTCTTTTCCTCTTTGGTCATTTCTTTGGCTTCTGTAAGATCTGCTTTTTCAAATAGACCCCAAAGTTTTTTGAGGAAGCGGTTGACTCCGTCTATACCGTTGGTATCCCAAGGTTTCGACTGCTCGACCGGACCAAGGAACATTTCATAAAGACGCAGCGTGTCAGCACCATAACGGTCAACGATGTCGTCAGGATTAACAACGTTGAACATCGATTTAGACATTTTCTCCACTGCGTAGCCGCAAATATATTTGCCGTCTTCAAGCATAAACTCAGCATCTGCGTATTCCGGACGCCATTTGCGGAAAGCCTCTGTGTCGAGGATATCGTTTGATACAATATTCACATCCACACGGATGGGTGTGGTCTCGTAATCTTTACGGAGACCATGGCTTACGAAAGTATTTGTATTTTTGATCCTGTATACGAAATTGGAGCGACCTTGAATCATACCCTGGTTTACCAGTTTCTTGAAGGGTTCAGGTTCTACTACAAGTCCGAGGTCAAAGAGGAATTTGTTCCAGAAACGAGAGTAAATAAGATGCCCTGTTGCATGTTCGGCTCCCCCAACATAGAGATCAACATTTCTCCAATATTCGTCAGCTTCTTTGCTAACGAGAGCGTTGTCGTTATGCGGATCCATGTAGCGGAGATAATATGCTGAAGACCCAGCGAAACCGGGCATTGTGCATACTTCGATGGGATATCCCTCCGGCGTGGTCCAATTTTCGGCGCGTCCTAATGGTGGCTGTCCATCTTCTGTTGGCAGATAGCTTGATACGGCAGGCAATTGCAGAGGCAAAGCCTCTTCATCCATAAGATATGCTACTCCGTCCTTGTAATAGACGGGGAATGGCTCTCCCCAATAACGCTGACGGGAAAAGATGGCATCGCGCAGGCGGTAGTTAACCTTTACTTTCCCGAGTCCTTCTGCCTCGATGAATTTCTTGGTTTTGGCTATCGCATCTTTCACGTCAAGACCATTAAGGTCGAGTTTCGGACCACAGGAGTTTATCATTTTGCCTTCTTTTGCGTCAAAACTCTGTTCCGACACATCCGCGCCCTCGATAAGCGGAATGATTGGGAGCGAAAAATGACGTGCGAAAGCGTAGTCGCGAGAATCGTGAGCCGGAACTGCCATGATAGCCCCAGTGCCGTAACCTGCGAGTACATAGTCACTGACCCAAACCGGAATCTCTTTGCCGGTGAGTGGATTGATAGCGTATGAACCGGTGAATACACCTGAAACTTTCTTTTCAATCTGACGCTCACGCTCTGTTTTGTGTTTTACCTCGTTAAGATAAGTCTCAACAGCCTCTTTCTGGTCGGGAGTTGTGAGCATCGGAACATATGCGGATTCGGGGGCAAGCACCATGAATGTCACTCCGAAAATTGTGTCGGCGCGGGTGGTAAAGATTTCAAGTTCTATATCTTTCCCTGCTACCGGAAAACGCATTTCTGCACCCTCCGAACGTCCTATCCAGTTGCGCTGAGTCTCTTTCAATGAATCGGACCATTCCACAGTCTCAAGGTCGTCTAATAGACGGGGAGCATAAGCCGATACACGGAGACACCATTGATTCATCATTTTCTGTTCCACCGGGAAGCCACCGCGTACGCTCAATCCTTCGCTGACCTCATCGTTGGCAAGCACAGTGCCGAGTTGGGGGCACCAGTTGACCATTGTCTCTCCCTGATATGCTATTCGATAGTTCATCAGGCGTTCCCGCTGTTCTTTTTCTGACAATGCGTTCCATTCGTCGGCAGTGAAAGAGAGCTCTTTTGTGGCTGCCGGGTGAATGCCTTCGCTCCCTTTTGCTTCAAAATGTGCTATAAGTTTGGAGATGGGCTGTGCCTTATGCAGATCAAGATCGTAGTAAGAATTGAACATCTGCATGAATGCCCATTGGGTCCATTTATAATACTCCGGATCGCATGTGCGGATTTCACGACTCCAGTCGAAAGAGAAACCGATTTTGTCGAGCTGTGAACGATAGCGGGCGATATTGTCAACTGTCGTTTTCTCGGGATGCTGCCCGGTCTGGATGGCATATTGCTCTGCCGGCAGACCATATGCGTCATAACCCATGGGATGGAGCACATTGAATCCCTGCTGGCGTTTATAGCGGGCATAGATATCACTGGCGATATATCCCAACGGATGCCCGACATGGAGACCCGCACCGGAGGGATAAGGGAACATGTCAAGAACATAGAATTTTTTCTTGTCGGGGTTTTCGACTGTTTTATAAGTCTGGTTTTCGCGCCAATAGTTTTGCCATCGGCTCTCGATTTCTTTATGATTGTAGTCCATAATCGGTTTAATATTTTCTTTGTGTAAGTATGACTCGATGTCAGACTTAAAGTGCAAAATTAATAAAAATAAGGAGATTTGGCAAGATGAAATGAGATAATAAGAGGGGGCATGGTTTCGTTATTAAATAGATATGGAAAATAAAGAATTAAAGAAGCTGGTGTTTGCCACCAACAATCAGCATAAACTTGAAGAGGCTCGTGCTATCCTTGCGGGTCAGTTTGAGGTTGTATCTCTTGCGGAGATAGGATGTCATGACGAAATCCCCGAGACCGCAGATACGCTTGAAGGCAATAGCCTGATCAAAGCCAGATGGGTGAAGGAAAAGTATGGATATGACTGCTTTGCCGATGACACAGGTCTTATGGTTGAAGCTCTTGATGGAGCACCTGGTGTCTATAGTGCCCGCTATGCCGGAGAACATTGCACATTTGCCGATAATGTGAACAAGATGCTTTTTGAAATGACCGGTAAGCAGAACCGTAAGGCATATTTTGCAACTGTTATATCTTTGATTCTGAATGGGGAAACAAAGACATTCGAGGGTAGGGTAGACGGAACTATATCAACGGAAGCTCACGGCAACGGAGGCTTCGGATATGATCCGATCTTTATTGCAGAGGAAACCGGACGCTGTTTTGCAGAAATGACCCCTGAAGAGAAAAATGCAATATCGCATCGCGGACGTGCAATGCGCAAACTTGCTGAATATCTTGTAAACTTATAAACTCTTAAACTTTAAGTTGAAGCTTGCGAAACTTAAATAAATAATTTATTACTGACTGATTTGAAACGAATAATATCCTATATATTATTGACGATGATGCCGTTGCTCGTTTTTGCAGAGCAATGGCGTTTGCATCCAACTTTTGATGGGAAAATAGAGCGGATCATCGATACTCCGGAATATACTTATTTCCTTAGTCGATGCCAGCCATTTATAGAGAATGCTGGTGACAATACGAATACATATTTCCATCTGTTCCGTACAGATAAAGACGCAGAAGAAATTGAGTTTCTATGCCGTCAAAATCTATTGTCGGAAAACATCATTCATTGTGCCGAATATAATTTTGATAAGAATTATCTATTAATTGTTTACGATAATGGGAATATCGATCTGGTCTATGATGATGGGAAGGTTGTAAACATACCAGGTCTTAAACTCGCTAATTCCGGATACGAAAAGAAAGTCAACGGAATCTCTTTTTATGCGGATGCAAATGAAATTTATCTTGCCACGGAATTTGGCTACATATTGATTGATGATGCGGCAGGGGAGATTGTGCGAACTTATAATTTTGGAGTTCCTCTTGTGAGTGCCTTCAGAATAGATGACCATGTGGTTCTTGGAAATTCGGAAGGTTTGCGTTATGCCGATAGATCGGCAATGACATTTGATGAATACCAACCATTAGGTGAATTCTCAAATATAAAACGTTCTGCTCGTCTTGCCAAAGATAAAATGTTGGTATGGATGAACTCAGGATGGGATGGTCTGGTTTATTGTGTTCAGACGGATTCTACAGGTAGTCTGTCAACCCAATGGATTTATAATACTTTTATAAAGAGTCTTGAACCATGTTGGGAAGGAGTGTTGCTAACCGGGTATTTTGATATATTCAAGATAAAGGAGGATTTGAGTACCCTGCATTTTGGCAAAGCGGAAGAAGATTATAACGATATAATCGGAGGATGGAGTGGAAACTCCTTCTGGATTAATAAAGATCGATATGGACTGGTGAGAAAGACTTTCAGTGCAGATAGGGGATGGATTGTTGAGATGGAAAAACTATGTCCTAATGCAGCTAATGCTTTCAAGAGTGACAATATGGTGTATCATCCTGTTTATGGTATGCTTGTCAGGAATCATGGAATCAACCATAATTTTACCACTCAATGGGAATATACCACTGATTTGATTGCCTCTCTCAAAGGTTTGACATGGACACCAATGTCGGCTGCTTATCGAGCTCCAAATGCCGCCTTTGAGCAATGGAATCCAAATGGAATTGCTGTAGATCCGGCAAATACAAATCATATTTATAGCGGTAGCTATACTCATGGTATAATGCGGCTTGATCTTGAGGATCCATCGAAATCTTTGCGATTAGGCAGGGTTGGTGATAGTGCAAACGGTTTGGCAGGCTTTATCCCGGTTGTCAAAGATCAATCATATGCACTGTCATGTTCTTTTTCGTCCCCTCTTTTTGATAACAATGGAACCATGTGGGTTGCATGGTTTGATTATGATGTCAATAAAGAAGCCAGAGAGAAGGAGCAGACTCCGACCGGGGATGACGTGGAGTTTTGGTATTGGGCAAAAGATAATCGATTGGCTTCTAATAATGCATCCTCATTCAAGCCTATGACAAAATGGAGGATAAAGAATCTTGTAGGTTCTGCTTCACAAAAGATTATTCCTTTGCATAGCCCGTCTTATCGTAATATTCTTATGTATTATTCTGGTTCATGGGGTGGAGCACCTGTCTTTATTGATCATAAGGGAACACTTGATAACCAGAATGATGATGAGCGAGTGGATATAAAGGAATTTACAGATCAAGATGGTTTAAAAGTTGAATTTGCTTATATAATGTCAGTTTATGAAGATACTGCCAATGGTCTTATCTGGCTGGGACTCGACAATGGAGTCCTCAATTTCCGACCGTCAGAGATAATGAAGACAGGGGGACGGGTGAATCGTATCAAGGTTTCGAGAAACGACGGTACGAATCTGGCGGATTACCTTCTTGATGGGGTAAATGTGAACTGTATCATTCCGGATAATTCAGGGCGTAAATGGTTTGGAACCGGAGGAGGTGGCATTGTTGTCACATCCGGTGATGGCACCGAAGTGTTGCGCACGTATACAACCGATAATTCTGAACTTCCAGACAATACGGTTTACAGTATCTGCTATAATCCGGAAAACAATTCCATGATGATTTCTACTGACAAGGGTCTTGCTGAGCTTTTTCTGTCAACCTCAGCAGGCGGTGATTCAGATAATAAGGCTTTGATATATCCCAATCCTGTACGTCCTGATTATTTCGGTTATGTGACGATTGAAGGTGTTGCTGACAATGCCCTTGTAAAGATTGTGGATGCCGGAGGCAATTTGATCAAGGAAGTAGGATTCGCAGCCGGTGGCGAAGCTCGATGGGATGTGACCAACCTTAATTCCAAACGTGTTCCCGGAGGGGTGTATTATGTTCTGGTATCCGGTGCTCCGGATGGTGAGAGTTTTTCAACGGCTGGAAAAGTATTAGTCGTAAATTAATATAACATTGCGTTACATCATATGAGAGTTCTAAGAAATATTGTTGCGGTTTTAGCAGTTATGTGCACGGCATTCTGTGTTGACGCCGAGACTGTGATTCTTAAGCAGGGTCTGTTGCCTTCGTTGGTAAAGAAATGGAGCAAATCGCATCCAGTGGCATTGGTGCTTCAAGGAGAGGTCACATCGATTGATCTTGCCTCTTTAAAATATCTACCAGAGTCGGTGACGGATATTGATATGTCCGGATTGGCGATAAAGGGTGTAACATTAAAGAATTCGAGATATATGGAACGCTCGGAATTTTACGATGGCGAGATACCTCCCTATGCTCTTTTTTCTACTCATGTGAAAAACGTGAAATTGCCGGCATCAGTTTCAATAATTGGCGAGGCTGCCTTTGCCGAGACTCCATTGGTATCGATTGAATTCCCGGCAACCGTATCTTCTATTGAACCAAGAGCTTTCTACCTGTGCTCTTCACTGCAATCGGCAGATCTGTCTGCAACATCCGTGAAAACTATCCCTGAACAGTGTTTTTACGGATGCTCCGAGATGAAGCGTCTATCTATCCCGACAACTGTGACAACAATAGAAAACCGTGCCTTCATGAAAAGCGGAGTTGAAAAACTCAATATCCCCTCAGTGTCGCAGGTTGGAGACTATGCTTTTGCTGAAATGCCTTCACTGTTGGAGGTTGTGATACGCAATGGCGCTAAATTGGGTGATGGGGCTTTTTTTAATGACGGGGTACTCGGACATATAACCGGAACACCTTCGAATAGCGCAGCTTTGGCAATGGCTAATACAGGCGTGATGATGATTCTTGGGGGCGTGACCGGTGATATTATTGAAGAAGGAGCATACGCCAATCTTAAAGCGGATACAATAGTGATTCATCCGGCTGTGAAGGAAATCAAGGATTATGCCTTTCGGAATGCAGCGAATCTGAAATCTGTGGATGTGTCGGAAAGAGGAAAGGATGTGCCTGTTTGTTCTCCGGAAGCTTTTTCGGGAGTGGATGTAAGTAAGGTTTCACTTGTCATGGCTAAGGAGGATGAGGAGCTGTGGCGCACAGCCCCGGTCTGGAAGGATTTTAAGATCGGTGCGGATGTTACCGGCATCAATGACATTACAAATGAAGCGGTAAGAATTGATATAGCTTGTGTTGGAGACGACATCAAAGTGAATTCAAACCAGCCGATTAATCACATTGAGGTGTTTTCGCTTGCAGGCGTGCTTCTTGCTGACGCTATGCCGGGCGTAGAAGAATACGCGATCGGTCCGTTTGCCGATGATATCGTGTTGGTGCGTATAAATGCCGGTGGAATAGTAAAGTTTGTGAAAATGATGAAATAAGTCCGGCAAGATATAGAACTTGTTATTGGTTACGATATGGGAAAGAATAAATTGAAAAAATTCGCAGAGATGCGGGAGTTTGCATGTGTGCTTCAATATCCACGTGAGGAATTTATCAAGAACGGTTTCCCTCACCGGGGATTATGGAATGCTGAATTCTTTAAGCGTGAAGCCCCGATAGTTGTAGAACTTGGATGTGGCAAAGGTGAATATACCGTTGGGCTTGCAAAGAGTGATTCCGAACGAAACTACATAGGTGTTGATATCAAGGGTGCTCGTATGTGGCGTGGTGCTAAGACTGTAGAGGAAGAGGCGATTTCAAATGCCGCTTTCCTTAGGGCAGAGATAGAGAATATTGATAAATTCTTTGTCCCCGGTGAAGTTGAAGAGCTTTGGATCACCTTCCCTGACCCACAAATGCAGAAAACGCGCAAACGACTGACGTCTACGCGCTTCCTGAATCTTTATCGTTGTTTGCTCCGTGATAATGGCATTGTGAATCTGAAGACAGATTCTCCTTTCCTTTATGAATACACACGCCGTCTCATAGAACTCAACGGGTTTGAAGTGTTGATGAATACCGATGACCTTTATGGCTCCGGCAATGCCGATCCTGTGTCATCGATAAAAACATTCTATGAGCAGCAATGGCTTTCCCGTGGTAAGAAGATAAAACTCCTGTCGTTCCGACTTCCTGCTGAAGGAGAATTGAAAGAACCGGAATCAGAGGATATACCTCGTGATGATTACCATGCAATGGCGCGGTTTAATGCATAGCCACCTTTGAAGTTGGGGGTAATGTGGCGTTGCGCTCATCTACGGCTGCGATTACATTGTTGGCGAGTGTGCCGAATGCCTGGGCTTCGATACTTGCTGTGGCAGGATTCGTTTCCAATTCAAGTGCGACGGGCGCTCCCTCATCGGCGTGACTCCTGATATCCATTACAAGTGGTATCTGTGCAAGCAGTTTAACTCCTTGTTCTTCCGCTAATCTTACCGCACCACCTTCTCCGAATATATAGTAACGTTCATCGGGATGCTGTGCAGGTGTGAACCAAGCCATATTTTCTACAAGTCCAAGAATAGGAACGTTCACGGCATCACCTGTAAACATTGCGATACCTTTGCGTGCGTCAGCGAGAGCCACTTCCTGCGGAGTGCTTACAACTACCACTCCGGTGATTGGCAACGTCTGTACGAGTGTGAGATGTATATCGCTTGTGCCCGGAGGCATGTCGATAAGGAAATAATCCAGATCTCCCCACCATGCATCGGAGATCAGCTGTTTCAAAGCGTTACTTGCCATGCCACCACGCCAGAGTACCGGTTTCTCTTTGTCAACAAGGAATCCGATTGAAAGCATCTTTACCCCGTATCTTTCTATTGGCTCAATCCAGTCGCGTCCTTCCTTTTTTACCATGTAGAGCTGCTCGTCTTCCACGCCAAACATTTTAGGCATGGACGGTCCGAAAATATCGGCATCCAGCAATCCAACCTTATAGCCTTTTGCTGCTAATGCTACGGCGAGGTTTGCTGCGACAGTTGATTTCCCGACACCACCTTTGCCGGAACTTACACCCACAATGTTTTTCACTCCCGGAAGTACTTCCGGTTTTGCCGGAGCCGCAGCCGTGCGAGTTTTCACAGCTATGGTTACGTCTACATCCGGAGAAATTGCAGATGCTATGGCTGCCTCGGAGGCACGCACAACAGAACGGATAAATGGGTCTGTCTGTTTGTCAAAGATCAGGGAGAACGAGACTTTATTGCCGTCAATGCGGATGTCGTCCTCAATCATATGGTTCTCGGCAAGGCTTTTGCCATTGCCCGGATACCTGACGGTTTTGAGCGCGTCTAAAATAAGATTTGGATATAAAGTCATGTTTAATGTTTAATGTGTAATTTTCAATGTGTAATGTTTTAGACTTTAGAAAGCTTCGCCTAATTCCTAATTCCTCATCCCCTAATCGCCTCACCTCTTCCAGGTGTAATTCCAACGGCGAGTATGACGATGTCTGAAATCGAAGAGCTTATTTAGCAAGGGCTTCAGAAGCCAGAATATAGGCAATGCCCACCATAGCCTTGTGGCATCCATTTTCTCCGCAGCTCTTCTGTAAATTAAAATTTGCGCAAGCTGGAAAAGCAGGAGTAAAACACATGAAACGATGGCAGGAATATATGACGAGATGTCATACATGGCGCCAATCTGTATGTATCCTAAAATGCCGGTTGCTATATATAGGAACAATATGAGCCACTGCATTGTTGAGACAGCTCCGGCTCTTCGGAAGGGTTCCCGAGGTAACCAATGGGATGTGAAATCATATTGTTCTTTAAGTGCACGCCATATACGTTTGGATGCTTCTCCCAAGCCAATAGAAAGGATCGACTCCCGGTCGAGCACCATAGCCGTGTTCTCTGGAGTTGCGATCTCATGGATGAAAATATCGTCGTCGCCCGAATGGAGATACATACTTTGGGAATAACCCTTATGATCGAAGAAAAGTTTACGTCGGAATGCGAGATTATATCCATCGCCGCGATAGGGTTTTCTGGCGAGAGCATACCCTATCCATTCGGCATCAGTCAGTAACGCCACGAATTCGCGATACCATTTCCCCAAGCCTTTCATCTGGGAATAATCAAAATGGGAATATCCTAACGACACTTCGATGCTTTCGGCGTTTTCTCTGCGGAATGGGGAAATAAGTTTTGAAAGCCAACGTTGGGAATGGATCTCGGCATTGGCGGTTGTGGTTACAACGATTTCACCTTTTGCTGCCTTCATGCCGAGAGTCAGAGCGAGTTTGCGGCGACTGAGGTTGTGGGAGCCGGGTGGAATGAAAGTGACGTAGACATTGTTGAATCTGCGGGTGCAGCATTCTGAAAGCACCTCATTACTTTCTGCTGTTGCCTCGCACACCACAATCACTTCGAAATCGGGATAATCCTGCTCGCTGATAGTTGTGAGATAATCCATCAGTTCCTCTTCGGAAACTTGTGAATATACTATTACCGATACTTTGGGTGTGCCGAATGCCGGGTCTTGCTCTTCTTGAGGCTTGTATGTGCCTACACGAAAAAGCGGACGTTCGAGCCATATCAGTGTCACGATAGAGAGGATGAGGGCAAAGCCCGCTAATATCCATATTAATTCGTAGTTCATAATACTCATGATTAAACTGACTGTAGGAGAAAATTCATGTCTGTCAGAATTCGGAGAAGAAAGTGGGTTTTATAACGATACCTACCCGTAGCCGGGAATGGAATTGGTTGTAGTCAAGAAGGTTCTCTCCATACCCGTTGTAGTATTGCACGAATATATATTGGTTCGATTTTTTATGTATGCGCCAATTGAATTCAAAGATGGTGTTGAAATTAAAGTTCCAGCCCATGCGCTTCACGAGGGTAAGAGCCCATCCGAATTTTTTGTCGGGGGTAGTGACTTGCACGCCCCCCTGGCAGATTCCGCAATACCGGAGGATATCGCGGTTGTTCTCGCCATCGATTATCGGTATCCAGAATTTGGCATGCACCATTAGCCAGCGGTCGATTATCGTTGAGCCGGAAAATGTAATCCTGTTCCAGCTACGCGACTGTATGCTGTCGCGTCCGTTGCTTTCATGCTCGATAAGGAGTGTGAATTTCCCGGCATATCTTCCTTTTGAAAAAAACGGTATCGACCATCCGATTCCCGGATTGAAATTGATATCGCGCATAGGAAGGGATTTCTCGAAAATGTTCCAGAATGTTTTCTGAGTGTACATCAAAAACACGAATGAATTGCCCGGCAAAGTGGTCTTTGTAAGGCGCTGGGCTATTGAGATCTGGAATTTTACATCCGAATTGGTGCGCGTCGGTTTTGGTCCAATTGATGTTCCGACTGTGAAATAATTATCCTTGAATAATCCGAAATAAGGAGCGTTTATCAGCTCCTGACGAAGGGAATCCGTGAAACCTCGCTGATCACTCACCTTGATAATCTGAGCTTTACATTCAAATCCAGAGATGAGAGAGATTAAGAATATAATTATAGGTAAATATTTATGTATGTTGGTATTTGTCATTAATGCATTTTTTAGTATTCGGGTGCAAAATTATTAAAAATTGATGATAAATGAAATTAAACTTGAAGATAATGGAATATGTTATTAATTTTGTAGCGAAAATGGAAATTTTTATCTAAAACGAACATACTATTTGAAGCTATAAACGATGGATCTGACTCCGCTGATGCGGCCATATTTCGAAATGATTGCACGACGCACTGATAAATGGAGTGTTGCGAGCAAGGATGTGCAGCTGAGGCAGCTGCGCTCCCTCCTTCGTAGGGCGTCAGGTTGTGAGGTTGGAAAGAAATATGATTTTGCTGGTTTGGCGAAGCTTGAAAATCCCTATGGAGAGTTCTCCCGTCGCGTTCCGTTATGTGATTATGAGTCGATACGCTCTGAAGTAATGCGTATGATTCGGGGTGAATGCAACGTGTTATGGCGAGGTAAATGTGTGAATTTCGCCCAATCTTCCGGCACCTCTGGAGGCAAATCCAAGTACATACCGATCACCGACGATAGCCTGCGCCGCTGCCATTACAAAGGAGCTGCCGACAGTGTGGCGCATTATCTGCGTTCAAACTCTTCGAGTCGTCTTTTCAGCGGGAAAGGAATGATTCTCGGCGGATCTTTTGCCAATGAGCTCAATCTTGATACGGATAAAGTGAGGGTTGGAGATCTTAGTGCAACATTAATCAATAAGATCAATCCGTTTATTAATTTTTATCGTGTGCCGGATAAACACACGGCTCTTCTTCCAGACTGGAAGGTAAAACTTCCGGCTCTTGTAAATGCGGCTAAAGATGCCCATATCACCAATATATCCGGAGTGCCGTCTTGGTTTCTGACTGTTGCTAAAGAAATCGTGAAAGCGCGGGGCGTGGAGACTTTGTCAGAGGCGTGGAGTGATCTGGAGGTCTTCTTCCATGGTGGCATTTCGTTCGAACCTTATCGCGAGGAATATAATCGTCTCACTGACCCCGCGAAGATGCATTATGTTGAGAACTATAATGCTTCAGAGGGTTTTTTTGCCGTGCAGAATGATCCCGATGACAAATCGATGCTTCTGACCATAGACAATGATATTTTCTATGAATTTGTACCGGTATCAGATCCAGAGAATGATCCGGTTTCTGTATGGGATCTTGAGAAGGGGCGTGTATATGAATTGTTGATAACATCGAGCAACGGATTATGGCGTTATCACACGGGTGATACAGTGCGCGTTTACGAGACGACGCCTGTGAAGATCCGGATATCAGGACGCACCAAGTGTTTCATCAACGCTTTTGGCGAGGAACTGATGGAGGAAAATGCTGAACGAGCCATAGCGGAAGTATGTTGTCAGACCGGTGCATCGATAGTGAATTATACTGCCGCTCCGGTTTTCGCGGAAGGCAGTCATCGCGGTCGGCATCAATGGTTGATAGAATGGGGGAGACGTCCTGCAGACGAAAACGATTTCGCCATGCGTCTTGACGCTGAATTGCGCAAACTCAATTCTGATTACGATGCCAAAAGAGCCAACACCATATTCCTTGATCCTCCGGAAATCATAACTGTTCCCCGGGGTATCTTCGACCGCTGGCTACATTCCGTAGGCAACGGCAAACTTGGCGGTCAGCGCAAAGTCCCCCGCCTCTCCAACACTCGCAAGATTGCCGATGTGGTGCTCGAAATGATCCCTTACCTCGAATTCCCCTAAGTCAGAATAATTCAGAGTGGGTGCCAAAACGGACGAGTTTGATAAAACTTTCCTCTTTATCCCACCAAATCAGTAAAGTGTCATTTTCTACATGACACTCCATGTAGCCTCGATAATTGCCGGTCAATACATGCGGACGGTTTTCTTGAGGAATTGGTAACCCGTTGACAAGTAATTTAAGAATCTCCTCCAGTTTGTCGATTACATCAGTTTTGTGCTTATAGCGTTTAAGGTCTTTCTTAAACTGTGAGGTAAGCTTCAGTGTATTCATAGGGAGTCGACGAAACTGCGGAAATTGTTCAGATCAAGAGTTTCGAGATTCTCTGAAGTTTCCGCCTCTTTCATGGCAGCAAGTGTGGTCTTGTTGGGTCGGTCAGCAACGAACGCCATCAGCACGCTCTCAACAAGATTGTTTAGACTGCGGTTATGGCGTTTCGCCTCTTCCTGAAGTCGCTTGAGAAGATCCTCGCTCAGACGGAAAGAAGTTTGTTTTCTTGTTACTAATGCTGTATTCATATTCAACGAATCTATTTGTGGTGCAAAGATAATACAATTGTATAACACATGCAATCCTAATTCGTTTTAACAATATCAAAGATTGTTATTTGGGCTGATGCGGGGAGTTGGATCCTTTTTCTTGATTTTTCGAATCTGGAAGAAGAGGAGGAGGGCTGTGACTACCGTTGCGGCAGTGTCGCTGACAGGAAAGGCTGCCCAGACTCCGTTGAGACCAATATGCGGCGGAAGAATGAACAGTAGCGGAATCATGAATATTATCTGGCGTGTCAGAGAGAGGAAGATTGCTTTCCCTGCCATCCCGAGAGCCTGGAAGAAGTTGGTTGCTACAATCTGGAATCCAACCATCCAGAACATTATTGTTGTGTAATGCAGACAATTGACGGCACATTCGATCTGCGCCTCATCCTGCATGAACATTGATGCTATCTGGCGAGGGAACAAAGCACCTATGACACTTCCAAGAGTAGAGATCACCACTGCAGTCGCGGCTGCGAGCCATAACGTCTTGAACAGTCGCGGATAACGTCCCGATCCATAATTATATCCCACGATTGGTTGCATGCCCTGGCAAATACCTATGATTATAAACACAAATATTGTTACAAACCGGTTGAATACAACTACTGCTGCTATGGCGTTGTCGCCGCCATAGCTATACAGGGTGTTATTAATGATTGCGTTGATTACTGAGCCCGCCACATTGATCAGAAACGGAGCCATGCCGATATATAGGACGCTGCTTATCACTCTCCATTGCAATTTGAAGGTGCCCTTTACAAAATGCAAAGTATTCTTCTTGTTGAAGAAGTGTCCCATCACGAAGAATGCAGTGATGAGCATTGCCAGGTCAGTGGCGATGGCTGCGCCGCGTATTCCCCAATGGAATCCGAAGAGGAACAATGGCGCAAGGATGGCGTTGACACCTGCGCCAATCATATTGGTGTACATTGCTTTCCCGGGATAACCGGAGGCGCGCATCACGTTGTTGTAGGAGAAAGTGAGATTTTGAAGTACGCATCCCGGGAGCACCCAAAGCATGAACTCCCGTGCATAAGGAAGGGAGTTGGGAGAAGCTCCGAACATCTTGAGAATTGGGTCAATGAAAATAGAGAATACTCCCACATATGCCAGCCCGATAAAGATGGTGAGCTGAACGCAGTTGCCAAGTATTGTTTCGGCTTGCCGTTTATCGTTCTGTCCTAAGACAATGCTGACACGCGTTGCGGCGCCGGCTCCGATGAGCATGCCGAGAGCCGTCACGAGATTCATCACCGGAAATGTGACCGCGATTCCGCTCACTACGTTCGGGTCATCAATCGCGTGACCGATTACTATGGAGTCGATTATATTGTATATGGCACTGACTACGGTGCCGACAACTGCGGGAAGACTATATTTCAATAGTATCCTCCAGATTGGGGCGGTGCCCAGTTCTCGCAGTCTGTCATTGTTGTTCAGTGTTGCTGTTGCCATATTCAAATCTCTCCTTTCAAACTGCAAATTTACTCAATTTCGGCTATGAATAAAAATGTTTAAGGAAAATTATGGAGCCGGATGGTGGCAATCGTGCGAGATTGGGCTCTATAAGGAGAGAAGCATTAGGAGAGGGAGGAGAGGGCAATTCTGAGTGTATTCATTGCGTCAGAAACATTGTTGAAGGAATGGGATGCACCATTCTTTATAAGGTTGATGAAATATCTCAGTTGTGAGGTGTAAGTGTCGAGAATTGTATGTGTGGACTCAAATATTATGTGGCCTTCGCACGTGATGCGATTCTTTTGCAAATCTACGAGCCATGTCTCATCTTCCCAAACAATTTCCAGGGTGCGTTTGTAATCGCGTCTGTAATAATTCAGTATTACGGATGCGCAGAAATCCGGATAGATGAGACAATAGTTAGCATAATCAATTGCTTCTATATCTAATGATGAATTGTTGCGTAGGGTTGCAGAGGAGGATGACGGCAGCCCGAATATCCAGTATATGTAATCGATTTCATGAATGAGGTCGATATGGACACCTCCGCCCATTTCTGGGCGAGCACTATAGATAGTGCGGAAATCGGCGCCCGGTCGCCAGCCCGGAAGCCACGAACCGCAATAGCTATTGACTTCGTTGATTCTTGCGCGACCCGTTTCTGTAGCTTTTTTTACAAAATCGAGACAGTCCAGAAACCTGAGATTGCATGCCACGTAATTAAGCATCCCGGAGCCTTCTATCTCTGACACGATGGAAAGATTCTCTAATGAATGGATCAGAGGCTTTTCGATAAAAAGTGGCACTTTAAGCTTCAAGGCTGTCCTGATGCTTTCCGTATGGTTTGCTGTCGGGGTGGATATAATCACAAAATCGGGCGCAAACGCCTTGGCTTCCTCAACCGAGAAGAGGTCAAGGACATGTGGCTCCGGGTGTGCATTATGCGAGGAGCGAAGAGCGGCTATCTCCACTTCGGGATCGATCTTCCGAAGAGCAGCGATGTGTTTGCGGGCAATGGAACCGAGTCCAATGACAAGTGCCTTCATCAGAGTCTTATTTTTCCGGTTTCGATAAGATAGGAAAGATAATCATAATCTGCAGGCTCATCGAGGTCGAAGCATATGTGATCCATTACATATACGATAGACCGTGGAGTGACAGCTCGCGGATTCTCACAATCAAGTGCCTCGCGCCTGTAGACATAGATTGATGCGTTCATGTCGTAAACTTTCGGTGCGCTCTGACGTGTAGTGTAACGACCCCCCAACACTACGTGGCAGAAGCCGTCTTTGCTTTCTTCTACCTGATTAAAATATGGGTTGCGCGCGCAAGGATTCACAGAGAAGATTGTCAATGCTTCTTTGTTTTTTTCAATCATAGCAACGCAGTTTTCTATATCCTCGAGGGTGCGGATGGGGGATGTGACATCAAGGTCGATCACAAAATCATATTTCCTGTCATAATATTTTTCGGCATAGAGCAGGGCATCCTTAATTGCATCAGGTTTCCCGCAGGTATCGTTGGCGAGAAAGTCGGGACGCTCATAGTCGGTGGGTACACCGGCTTCGGCACCAACGCGCCTGATTTCTTCGGAATCTGTGGAGAGAACGATATCCGCACCATGTTTGCGAGCAAATTCGAGGGCAACCTTTGCCGTGAATGCCAGAAGAGGCGTGCCGCCAACCGGTTTTATGTTTTTGCCCGGGATTCCCTTGGAACCGCCACGGGCACAAATAGTTATCAGATAGTTCATATTTTTAGGCTTTAGGCTTTAGGTTTTAGATCCGACAGGCGAAGCTTCTAATGCCTAACGCCTAAAACCTAAAACCTCCCTTTTACATCTTTTGATCCAGGTTCTTCCCTTTCTCGTCGTGTTCGAAGTTGGGAAGGAAATCTTTCAGTGCCGACACGACATCGGCTTTGGTGAAATCATCATCGCTGAAAATTTGCTGAAGACGGGATATGAATCCGTTGACATCCTCCTGCGGTCTGCGCGAAGACTCCTTGATCACTCCTAAAGCGGAGAATCTGTCCATGTCAAGTTTCTCACCCTCTACGAAAAATTCTTCAAAATCTTTCTCACCGGTGGTGTCGCTGCGGAAGTAGACCACGGGCCATTCCTTCGTATCTTCAGGCATTTCCGCTGCAAACCGTTTCGCTTCCTCATCGGATGAGCAGCGGTGTGGCTCATAACCGAGGGTGCGGAGGAATCTGTCGGCGATGGTGGAGAAACGCATCATCTTCTCTTCTGCAAGTTTGGGGAAGAACACCTCGCCATTTTGCCCGAGCACGCATGCCAGCATGCAGATCTGTCCGCTTTCTTCAGGCGATACGAAATAGCGGCGCACATCTTCAGGGGCTGCAATTGGCTGGCGTTTCATGACGCGCTCGATGAATCCTGCCGGCAGCGATCCGTTGGAGAATGCCACGTTTGCAAACCTTGCAGTCGTTACTTTGAACTTGTCGGAATAAGCCATGATGAGGTCTTCCATCACCCGCTTGCTTGCGCCCATAATGTTCACCGGGTTCGCAGCCTTGTCGGTGGATACGCAGAAGAAATGTTTAGGGGGCATTTCAGCAAGTAGGTCGAGCAGGCGTTGTGCCTTTATCACATTGTTTTCGAGCAGTGCCTGCACCGAATTGCGATCCTTCTCCGAACGCACATGCTTGTGGGCGGAGAAATTCGCCACGATGTCGAATCCTCCCGCCTGCCGGAATATACGCCGGAATATGGGAGAGTCGAAATCAAGAGTGTAGTTGACGTAATTTTCCGGCACAAAAAGTTCGAACGATGAACGCAGGTCGCGTGTCAGTTCGGCGAGTCCGTTCTCATTCAGGTCTATGACCGTGAGCGCGCCCGGACGGAAAGGAAGAATTGCCTTTATAAAGGACGAGCCGATGGAGCCGGCTCCACCGATTACGAGCACTTTCCTCCCCTCGATCTCCCGACGGAGATTCTCGCGATTGGCAGAGATATCCTTAAGAAAGAGGGATTCTTCGCGTCCGGTTACATTTTCCGCGATAAAATTATCTATATTCAGCATAACTTTCAATTGATTCACAAAAATACGAAAAAAAACGATGTCATGTCATTTCCTGTCCGAATAAAATAGGTTTATGGGATTAAATTTCGATTTATCGGGCACAGCACGATAAGGTGAAAGGTTATAGGGAATAGGGTAAAGGTGAATTGGCGCGCCTCAACAAACCGAGTCAACTAAATATTTAGACGCGAAGGGCGTGGGTCAGACATTAGAGTCATGCCAATTATTCCCTTTTACCTGTTCCCTTTTACTTCTTACTTTGTCGGGCGCAGCCCGATAAACGTGGATTTCATGGTGGAGGGAAGGCGGGGTGTCTTACAAAACTATGTTGTATAACAATATGAAAAATTTTGCAAAAAAAAACAAGTTATGTAAATTTGCATCCGAAAAGAGACAACCATTCTTTCAAAATGAAATTTGAATGGGAACTCTTATTTATATGTTTGCCTTCAGGGCTTACATTAAGACACTGATAATGACAGAATCATTATAAGCATGCAAGCAACAGGGTAATTGATTATTATTTTGACCTTAATCGAAGAAGAAAGGCTCCTACGTGAGTCGGAGCCTTTTCTCGCAAACCGCGGTCTGCAAGAGCCGCGGTTTGTCGTATATATATTAGATAGTATATCCGAGGTTGCGGAGGAATGCGGCGAAGCGTTCTTTGCATTCACCCTGCATAAGGATTTCTCCGCCACGGGCACTCCCCCCCACGCCGAGATGCCGCTTGGCTTTTGAGGCTATTTCCTCCAATTCATCGTCGGAGCATTTAAACCCTTCCGCGATAGTGGCTGTCTTCCCTTTCCGCCCTTTTTTCTCGATTACGATGTGAATCTTCTCTTTTTTGAGAGATTTCGGATCGGGAGTTTCCGCGTTGTCATCATTGCTCTGCGGATTGTCCTCGCCCTCCGGAAGGGCATCCCGGAGTTGAGACAACATATCTTTCCAGTCCATCGGCTGCGGTTTTAGAGTTTCTTGCGGAGGTCGGCAACTGACTGCGCACGGTCGGAAAGCTGACCGTCTGCGCTGTAGATGAAGAATGTGGGAAGGGAGCCGACGTTGTAATTGCGTATTGCATCAGAAGTCATGCCAGACGGATCAATCACGGTAGTCCATCGTAGGTTGCGTGCAGCGTCGCGCCATGCATACTGGTCACCGTCGAAAGATATCTGATAGAAAGCCACATTGCCGCCTAAGCTGTTGTATAGTTCTGAAAGGGCGATATTTAGAGCGGGAGATTCGGGTTGATTCATCATGCTGAAAATAACCACAGTTTTTTTTCCTTTGCCGGCGATGTCGGAAAGCTTCACATTTTTGCCGTTCTCGTCGGGAAGGTCGATGTCGATAAGGGTTATTTCTTCGGCTTCGACCACGCGTGTTTTCCCTTGCTCTGCATTTCTGCGGCGTAGAGCCTGCAGACTTACATCGCGAAGCATTCCGGCGTGTGGGTCATTGGGGCGAAACTGCTCGAAAGCAGTTGCCACTGCTGCATAATATTTGGCATCAGAATTGGAAGAAGGATCGTAGAGCGGTTTGCCGTCAACAATCTTGGTCAGCACATAATATCCAATGATTCCCCCCTGAGAGTCTTTTATGTATTTGTTGTAAACATTCTTTTTGAAGGCTTCACATTTTGTCTTGTCTGAGAAATCAAGAGCCATGAGCTCTTTTTCAAAAGAGGCGAGGTTTGCAGCCTGCTCGCTTCCTGTCACAGTAAAATCAGAGCCGAACGAAGCCGCTGGAGAGTTGATCGTGATGTTTTCGATTGAATCAATGGGGAAATAAATGAATTTGCCATCGAGCGAGAGGCGGTAAATTTCCGGCGATGCGGGAGCATCGGATTTGATTTCGTATTTCCCTGAAGATTTGACACGTGTGGAGTCTACCGGAATCCATCTGCCGTGGAAATCTGATTTTTCAAGAACCAACGATTTGTCAGCACCGCCCTCCACTTCTCCGGAAACCTTGAACTTCGGTTCGCCGCAGGATGTGAGCATTGCAAACGGGAGGGAAAAGAGGAAAAATTTATTTAAAACCTTTGAAATTTTCATATCGAATTCAATATTTTCTGAATCTTTTTTGATTTGAGACTGCAAATATACGAAGAATCCCTTAATAATGTGGAATTAAATTGCTAACTTTGTAAAAAATTACGCAAACGCGAAGAAAAACAAGAAAGAATTTTATGTTACAGACATTCAAAAAGACCATCGCTCTGCCCGACGGTCGTGAGATCACGATCGAGACAGGCAAACTTGCCAAGCAGGCAGACGGAGCGGTGGAGGTGCGCATGGGCAACACGATGCTCCTCGCTACCGTATGCTCCGCCAAAGAGGCGGGCGAGGGTGTTGACTTCATGCCCCTCACAGTGGAATATAAAGAGAAATATGCCTCAATCGGTCGTTATCCCGGAGGCTTCCTGAAACGCGAAGGACGTTCCAGCGATTATGAAATCCTGACATCACGTCTTGTAGACCGCGTACTTCGTCCTCTTTTCCCCGATAATTATCATGCAGAGACTTTCGTAAATGTCACTCTTTATTCAGCTGATGAGAATGAGGCTCCCGATGCACTTGCCGGTATCGCAGCTTCTGCGGCGCTTGCAGTCAGTGACATCCCGTTCAATGGTCCAATCTCCGAGGTTCGTGTAGCTCGCGTAGACGGAGAATGGGTCATCAATCCCACTTTCGAGCAAATGGAGCGTGCCGACATAGAGCTTATGGTCGGTGCTACCTACGACAACATCATGATGGTGGAAGGAGAGATGAATGAGGTTTCGGAAGCTGAGCTTCTTGAAGCACTCAAAGTCGCTCACGAAGAGATCAAGAAACATTGCGTTGCACAGATGGAGCTTGTGAAAGAGGCTGGCAAGGAAGTGAAACGCGAATATAATCACGAGGTAAACGACGATGCGCTTCGCGCCGACGTTCACGCTAAATGTTATGACAAGGCTTACGCCATCGCCCGCACCGGGTCTGCCGATAAGCATTGGCGTAATGATTCTTTCGCAGCCATCTGCGATGAATATATAGAGAATCTCCCTCCGATGACAGAGGAGCAGCTTGAGAACTACACGGAGGATCAGCGCGTGGCTATGGTTAAACGCTACTATCATGACATTGAAAAAGAGGCAATGCGTCGCTGCGTGCTCGATGAAGGTATCCGTCTCGATGGTCGTAAGACTGATGAGATCCGTCCTATTTGGGCGGAAGTTGATTATCTTCCCGGTCCTCACGGAGCAGCCATCTTCACCCGCGGTGAGACACAGGCTCTTGTTACAGCTACTCTCGGCACCACTCTTGATGAGAAAATCGTAGACGATGTGCTCAACCAGAGCAAAGAGCGTTTCCTCCTTCATTATAATTTCCCGCCCTTCTCAACAGGCGAGGCACGCGCACAGCGCGGTGTAGGCCGTCGTGAGGTAGGTCACGGAAACCTCGCTCATCGTGCGCTCAAACGTATGTTCCCTGATAACTTCCCCTATACCTGCCGTATCGTTTCCGATATTTTGGAATCAAACGGTTCTTCGTCGATGGCTACCGTCTGCGGCGGCACTCTCGCCCTGCTTGATGCCGGCGTTCAGATGAAGCGCCCTGTGGCAGGCGTGGCTATGGGTCTTATCTCCGATGAAGGGGCAGTGAAATACGCTGTTCTTTCAGATATCCTTGGTGATGAGGATCATCTTGGTGATATGGACTTCAAGGTTACCGGCACAACAAAGGGTATCACTGCAACCCAGATGGATATCAAGTGTGACGGTCTCAGCTATGAGATTCTTGCCAAGGCACTTGAGCAGGCAAAACAGGGACGTCTGCACATACTCAACATTATCAACGAAACAATCCCCGCTCCGCGTGAGGATTACAAACCTCATGTTCCGCGTCTGGTAACTCTCGAGATTCCGAAAGAGATGATCGGTGCTGTTATCGGTCCGCAGGGTAAGGTAATCCAGGGCATTCAGGAGGAGACCGGCACTGTCATCTCAATTGATGAAGACGACAAGCTTGGTATCGGAAAGGTTGAGATCGCATCCAAAGACAAGGCAAGCATCGATGCTGCGCTTTCCAAGATCAAAGCTATCGTGGCTCAGCCCGAAGAGGGAGAGGTTTATGAAGGAACAGTTCGTTCTATCCTCGACTTCGGTGCATTCATCGAGTTCATGCCCGGTCGTGACGGACTTCTTCACATCTCTGAAATCTCTTGGGATCGTCTTGACAATATGGAGGCAAGCGGTCTGAAAGAGGGAGATAAGGTGAAGGTTAAACTTATCGAGATTGATAAGAAGACAGGTAAGTATCGCCTTTCAATGCGTGTGCTCACTCCCAAACCCGAGGGATACGTAGAGCGCGAGGCTCGTCCCCGTCGTGAAGATCGTCCCCGTCGTGAAGGTGGAGAAAGAGGAGAAAGAGGCGAAAGAGGTGATCGCAGACCCCGTCGCGACGGCGACCGCGGTCCCCGCACATTCACTCCCCGCAACCGTGAATAATAACATATCACTTTCGAAGACTCGTCTTCGAAAGTGATTACAATAAAAATAAACTCCGTCACCGATCGGTGACGGAGTTTATTTTTATCCGTATGTAGTAGAATTATTCGAAACCACGGAGACGCAGGAGTGCTTTGGAATCGGGAGCGTGTCCACGGAACTTCTTGAAGAGAACCATTGGGTCTTCAGTGTCGCCCGCTTCAAGAATATTCTTCTTGAAAGAGGCTGCTGTCTTCTTGTCGAAGATGCCTTTCTGCTTGAAGAGCTCCCATGCGTCTGCTTCGAGCACCTGTGCCCAAAGATAGGTATAGTAGCCGGATGCATAACCGTCGCTTCCGAATACGTGCTTGAAATAAGGAGAACGGTAACGATAGGTTATTTCAGCCGGCATTCCGATTTCATTGCCGACTTTCTTTTCGAAGGCAACAACGTCATCAACTTTCGGAGTCTGACCATATTTGAGGTCGAGAAGAGCAGCGCCAGCAAGTTCCGTGGTCACAAATCCCTGATTGAATTTTGACGCTTTGCTTATTTTTTCTATCAGTTCATCAGGAATAGGTTCACCTGTCTTATAATGGCGTGCGTAGCTTTTGAGGACTTCCGGTTCGAATGCCCAGTGCTCATTGATCTGAGAACACATCTCAACATAGTCACGGTCTACATTGGTTCCTGCAAGTGATTTATAAGGAGCACGTGAGAGGATTGCCTGGAGTGCATGACCGAATTCATGGAAGGTTGTCTCAACTTCATCGATGGTTAGAAGTGCGGGCACATCGCCGGCAGGAGGTGTGAAGTTGCCTACATTATATACGATAGGGCGACGCTCTTTGCCATCTTCGAAGAGTCCGCAGCTTTGGAGCTGCTCCATCCATGCGCCCTGACGTTTTGAAGCGCGTGGGAAATAGTCGCACATCCATACGGCAACATGTTCACCTGTTTTTGCATCCACAACATCATAGACAGCCATGTCATCGATATATTTAGGAGCGTCGGGCATCGGTACCATCTTTATGCCCCAGAGTTTCTCTGCGCAATCGAACATTCCTTTCAGCACGTTGTCGAGAGAGAAATAGGGACGCAGCTCATTTTCATTAAGGTCAAACTTCTGGGCTTTGACTTTCCCTGCATAGTAGTAATAATCCCAAGGTGCGATTTTGAAATTGCCGCCATGTGCATCAACATAAGCCTGCATGTCTTTTACTTCCTCGGCAGAACGTTTCACGGCAGGCTCGAACACGCTGAGAAGGAGATCTGTGGCAGCTTCCGGTGTCTTAGCCATCACACGGCTTGTCATCATCTGGGCGAAATTGTCGAAGCCCATGATTTTAGCTTTCTGGTCGCGGAGTTTTACGATTTTTTCGATTACCGGCAGGTTGCTGTTCGCGCCAGTGAACGCCAGTGAGGTATAACCTTTGTACATCGCCTCGCGAAGACCGCGTGAGTCTGCGTTCTGGAGCACCGGCAGACGGCTTGGTCCGTGGAGAGTGAATACCCACAATCCGTCAAGCCCACGACTCTTTGCTTCAGCAGCTGCATTGGCAACAGATGATTCCGGCAGTCCTGCAAGATCCTCCTTGTCATAAACGGTGATGAAAAAAGAATTGGTGGCTGCCAGCAGATTGCGGTTATACTGTATGAATAGTTTTGACAGTTCATCATTGACTTTCACCAATTCAGCTTTTTTGTCGGCGGGAAGGGCTGCGCCCTGCTCGGCGAAGCTGCGGTAATACTTCTCGACAACTCGTTTCTGCACCGGTGTCAGACCCATTTTGTCGCGACGGTCATAAATCTGCTGGATACGCTGGAAAAGAGCCTCGTCAAGATTCACTTTGTTTGAGGCATCGTTGAGCAAAGGAATTGCCTCGTCTGCTATTTCTGCAAATTCAGGTGATGAAAGGGCTTCTTCATAATGATAGAATACGCCCGACACACGTTCCAAAATCGGAGAAAGATTCTCCAATGGAAGGATAGTGTTGTCGAAATCAGGAACCGCACGATTGCGGGTGATGTTTCGAAGATTTTGCTCCTGTTCGGCAATGCCTGCCTTGATGGCGGGCAAGAAATCAGAAACCTGGATCTTGTCGAATGGAGGGATTCCATACTTGGTGTCGTATGGCTTCATGAAGGGATTTTCTCTTTCCTGTGCCATAATCTGGGGTGAGGCGGCAAGCAATAAAGCACTTGCCATAATTGTCAGAATTTTTTTCATATTATATTATTGTTGTTTGGTTTTCCATTCAAATTCGGAAAGGAGAGGATAGTGGTCACTGCTTTTTAAGGTGCCTTTCTCCACGCTTAGGGGCTTGAGGGCATTCTTACTGTATAAGATCTGGTCAAGGTGAAACCAGAATCCGTGACGATTGTAGGTTACAACCGGACCAAACGAAGTCTCGGCGTAAGCATCGCCCAGGTCATTGCCCTTGACGATTCTGTAGGCGTAAGATTCCGGAACGTCATTGAAATCGCCGCTTATTATTACGGGTCCTTTCAATCCGTCAACAACTTCCCTCATGGCGCGTGCGCGCTCTGCGCGCCGTTTAAAACCGCTTTTTAATTTCTCCCTTATTGATCCCTTCATCTCTTTCAGCCCTTCCTCGGTGTCTTTCACCGAGATGACATCGCGCATAACCTTGCGCTCTTCATCGGAGAGGTGAAAAGAACTCAGATGCATGTTTATCCAGTTGAGTTTGCCCCAGGGCATCTTTACCTCATACAGGGAGAAGGTGGGATACTCATGGATTAGTTTTACTGGGAATTTAGACCATACCTTGAGATCGCAATTCGATGTGCCGGCGCGATAAGGATATTTCTTAAGTAGAGAGTCTCGCAGTGCTCCTTCGAATTTGGGCACTTCATATTTGTCATCTATATTTATTACTTCCTGTAATCCTACCAAATCCGCATCCGAATCCAGAACATATTGAAACGAACGGTTTCCGGATCTCATCTGTGGATCCTGCTGATCTTGACCATGAAGAATGTTGTATGTCAGCAAAGAGAAAGTATAGTTGGGGTCGGTCGGTTTGGAAGAGAAACGCAATGGTATGGCAGTGCTAATCGGATTCCAGGCTGCTACAAGCGCGAGCACCCCGATGGCTGCGGTGAACCAACGTCCCGCACAGAGCCACGCCACTGTCACAACAAGCGTAGATATTGCAAAATAGGGAAGCGCAAGAGTCAACGCGGATGGGAACATAATGTATTCAGGATTGATCCTTCCACCGTATGCTGCAAGAATTGTCAGAAGAAAGAGGATGAACGACGCTATCCTCAGGATCATTCTGAATAATGGTTTTATAATTGGGAGAAACACGGAGATAATGTTTAATGTTTAATGTTTAATGTTAAGGCTTTAGGTTTTAGGCTTTAGGCTTTGGAAGCGGACTCTATTAATTCCTAATTCCTAATTTCTAAAAGTCTATTTTGGGGAGGTGCGGAGGCGAGCGGAGAGGGCATCCAGTTCTCTGCGCTCATGGTCGGTCAGAGAATTGTAGCCGGAAAGTCTGATCTTATCAAGAAGTTCGTCGAGACGCTCGTGGTCACAGAGTTTTCCTTTGGCTGCTTTCACCATTGCGTCTGCGTTCTTAGGTCGTTGTGGTTTGTGGCGTTTCATGAATGAAGCCACACTTTTCTTCCCTTTATTCCATATGTGAGGGAGAAAGTCTTTCCCTGATTGTCGCTTCCGGAGGAAAAAACCATAGGCAGCGCCGAAGAATATCCCTCCGAGATGGGCGAGAGATACTCCTGTTGTGCCGCTACTTGTGCCAACAAGGGTGAATAAAATGCAGACAATGGCGAACCATTTCACTTTGACACGACCGAATAAGAACAGTTTTATTTCATAATTCGGCATGGTGAGAGCCACAACAGTCATGATGGCAAGCACCGATGCTGATGCGCCGCAGAGATATGCTCCGGCGGATGCACCTGAAATAGATGCCACTATGTATGCTATTCCTCCTGTAATGCCTCCTCCGACATAGCTTGCCAACAGATCTTTCTCTCCTGAAGACAAAATAATAAGCCTGCCGAACCAGTATAACCACAACACATTGAATATAAGGTGTAAAGGAGAAAAGTGCGTCACCATATACGTGAGGAGTGTCCACGGATAAGATGCGAAGATACTGGGGTCAGATGGGAGTGCGAAGATATATATCAGGAAATCCGGACTTTTATGTGCTAAGAGTATTATCATCGTCACAACCCAGAGGGTCATGCCGAGGAGCAGGTTCACGCTGATTAGAGCTGCCAGAATGCGTGAACCTCCACAAAACCGTCTGTATTTTTCAATAAAAGCCTCCGCCACGTAAAGTCCCTTTCTTTTTCCAGTATAATAATATAAGGAGACCAAATATCATGCCTCCGAGATGGGCGAAATGAGCTACAGAATCCATCCTGCCGGATACGCCGAAGAAAAATTCAAGCACTGCATATCCTGCAACCATATATTTTGCTTTGATAGGGATGGGAATGAAGAAGAGATACATCGGAATATTGGGAAATACAAAAGCAAATCCAAGTAGGATGCCAAAGACTGCCCCCGAGGCACCGATGGTTACCATCTGGCTTTTCATCTCTGCCATTGCACGCAAAAAACGCCCGTCACCGGCTGCCGCTGCTTGGTCCACAATCTGCTGCATATGGTCGAAGGTCATGCCATTCATGCGCGCGATGCCGGCGATGTAATCGTGATGCCAGGTCAACGCCCATACAGCCTCCTGAATTACTGCCGCTCCTATGCCGCATACCATATAAAATATGAGGAACCGTTTGGAACCCCATATGTTTTCAAGCATGCGCCCGAACATCCAAAGGGAGAACATGTTGAAAAATACATGCATCGGAGATGACGGGTCGTGAAGAAACATATATGTGATTGGCTGCACCGGATTGAACATATCGGATCCGATGAAGTGCAGTCCTAATCGTGCCACAAGTCCGGTTTCCGCAAAACTGCGGAAAAGATACTCCACAAGCCAAATCAGCGTGTTTATGATTATGAGGTTTTTGGTAACCGGTGGCCAGTTGCCTGAGCTATATGAATTCATTTCTATTTCTGTTTTTCTATTTTCTATTGAAAATCCCCTACAAAAATAATAAAAAACAACATAAAAACGTAATTATAGCATGATGGTTTCATATTCGTTAACAAATTTGCACTATCTGATTCTTTAGAAATGCGACCAAAGTGCCTGTTGATAATAAATCCGATTTCGGGAACCACTGCCAAGAAAGGTGTGGCGGCAAAATGTATACGTCGTCTTGGCAAGGAGGGGATAGATGTTGAGGTGCTTTATACCGAAGGTCCAGGTGATGCATCCAGGTTTGCGGCAGAGGCGGCACGCAAAGGCTATCTCGGAGTGATTGCTGCCGGTGGTGACGGCACTGTCAATGAAATCGCCTCCTCGCTTCGTGGCACAGCGACAGCACTTGGCATAATTCCACTGGGTTCAGGAAATGGATTGGCTCGACATTTGGGACTCTCCATAGATGTTCATGAGGCTCTTGACGTCATTGCGCGCCGCCACATTCTGGCGTGTGATTCATGCGAGGCTGACGGACACCCTTTCTTTTGCACGTTCGGTCTCGGTTTTGATGCCGCAGTTAGTGAGAAGTTTGCCCGTTCGCGTCAACGCGGATTGATAAATTATTTGCGGAGTGCTTTTGAGGAATATCTCAAGTTCCAGCCGGAGGAGTATGAAATAGTTGCTGACGGACATTCTTTTAAGCTGAAAGCCTTCATTGTTGCCGCTTGCAACGCCTCGCAATACGGAAATAATGTTTTTATTGCTCCTGGGGCTTCTATAAGAGATGGTCTTCTCGATATCACCATAATTCACGCCGGAACGCCGCTGACGCGTGCGCGAGCTGGCGTTGAACTGGTAACCGGGCTGATAAAAAATAATATGATCATTCAAACATTACAGGCAAAGAATGCAACTATAAGAAGAAGTTCGTCAGGAAGCGCCCATATTGATGGAGAGCCGATACGGTTGGGCAAAGAGATCGAGGTTTCCTGCCATCATGGAGATCTCTTGATATTTACTACAGGCTATAAGAAGCCGTTCCGACCGCTGATTACCCCCTTTAAATACCTTAATCGGGAAATCCGCTTGCGGCTAAAAGCGTTATTTAATGTTTAATGTGAAATGTTTAATGCGAAATGTTTAAGTGAAATGGGCTGATTCGGTTCGGGTAGCTGAAAATATTACACATTTAACATTACACATTTCACATTTAATAAGAAAAGGGTTCCGGCTCGAAAGCCGAAACCCCTTTTCATAAAATAAGCAAATGTTTTATTATTTTATGGAAATGTATTTGCTGTAGAATTGATTTTATTTGGCGAGACGGGCTTTTTCACGTTCTGCATAAGCCTCGATGGTCACACCGTTGCCGGGCTCGAATGTGGGATAATCTTTTGTGATCTGCTCGTAGCATTCGAGAGCTTTGTCATATTTTTTTTGCTCATCGAAGATGTTGGCTTTCTTGAGAAGCACGCGGGGCACAATCTGTCCGTTTACACCTGCTTCCTTAACGGCTTTGTCGTAGCAGCCAAGGGCTTCGTCGTATTTCTTAATATTAACATAGCAGTCTCCTTTGAGAACAAGAGCGTTTGCTTCCAATACGCTCTCAGAAGAAGAGAATTTGTCAAGACATTCAATGGCTTCTTTATATTTGCCGCTGTTGTAAAGCGATTCAGCTGCGCTGAGGGCGGCAAGTTTGCCCGCATCAGTGCTTGAATATTTGTCTGCCACTTTCTTGTATTCAACGGCTGCTATTGAGTCATTGCCAGCTGCTGAAATTTCCACTTGATTGTAAGCCTCGAAAGCGCGATTGATTTTCGGATTGCGAAGGAAGAATACGTAGCTGAGGATTAAAGCCGCGATTACAGCCACGGCTGCGACTGTAATATAGATAACCTTCGAATTGTTTGCGATTTTCTCGCTTGCTGATGTAAGGTTGTCGTTCAATTTTTCAATTGCCGTCTCCTCCTGCTTTTCGTTTTTGTTGTTTGCCATTTCTTATAAGATGTGTTCCCTATGCGGGATTTTTAATATTAAATTTTTTGAACACGCAAATTTAGTAATAATTCCCAAATAATCAAAATATCAGACTCCTTAATTCTCCGTAGAACCGATTTTGAGCACATTTTCTTCAAAATGTTCCCTGTCTATGGCGCGATTGCGCATCCTGTTGCGATAGGCATAAACCGTGTTGACCGAGTAATTGAGGATTTTCGCAATCCTTGTGCTTTCTGAAACTCCCAGCCTCACGAAAGCATAGATCCGTAATTCTGGAGTAAGGAGATTCCCGCTGATGCGTACGCGCTCTGTGGGTTGTAGAAGTTCATTGATTTTCTCCACGAAATCAGGATATAGGGTGAGCACTACGGAATCAATTTCTTTGTAGAAATCTTCATTTTCTTCCTCTCCGAACTTCCCTGATTTTACAACCTTAAGGAGTTCTGATGCTTGTCCCGAAGATATTTTCCGGTCCACGAGTTTTATAAGTGAATAATATTTTTCGGAATAAGTAGAGCATAGTCCTATGAAATTTCCTATGTATGAGTCTTTCATTCTTGATGTTGCTGCCAGGGCGTCCCGACTTGCGCGCCCTTTGCGTATCTGACGGAAGAGAAAGAAAGAGGTGACCGCGAGTGCGAGAAACAAGATGGAAGCAAGGGTTGCAATGATAAGCCATTCGTTGCGCGATGTGCTTATCTGAAGGCGGTACGCCTCGTCGATTGCCGGCATCCACCTTGCCATGCTCACCATCCTGACGCGGGCATTCCCCCGGTATGCGTCTTCAAGAGCGAAGTTTATATATCTGAAGGCTGTTGCAAAATCACCTTGTTCATAGAGCCATGCGGCAAGGGCAGGTAATGCAAATCCCTCCCTCGCATTACAGATGATATCACTTTCAGCCGCTTTTGCAAGATACGATGCATATGCTGTCTGGTCTCCATCACTTTTGTATACTTTCGCCAGCTGGAACGCTGTCATGCCGTAGATGTTGTTCCCTTTGTCTAATTTAGAAAGCAACGATTCAAGTTCATTTCTGGCTGCCGCGAATTTTCCGCTTGCCACCATTCGTTCTCCAATTATAAATTGGCGGAAATGGTCGTTCGCGGGGAGGAGGTTTACAAGACTGTCGTCACATTCAACATATTTTTGTTGATAATATGTTGCCATGGGGCTGTCGTCTTCTACATAGCTGCTTAGATTGGAGTATAGTCGTCTTCCCACTTTGAAGAATTCTGTGCGGCATTCTTTGTCAACATCGATGTTTGCAAGAGAATCGTAATAATTTGTTGCCTGACTGAAAAAACCGGATGCCACAAGTGCATCGCTGAGAGCCAGTTCTGCGAGATATCGTTCACGAGGTGATCCGGATAGGAAAGATTCCTCCATGGCAATCGTGGCGTATCGCAATGAAGAATCAGCCATATTCTGGCGGTAAAGTTTGGAGAGCTTTATCATGACGTTTGTTCTGGATCCTTTAGGGATGCCGGGTTTGTGGAGCACCTTTTTCAAAGAATCGAGCTTCTCCTCATTGAGCTCGGAATATTTTGAGGCATTGTCCATCACTTTGCTTAATGATTTAAGCTCTGTTTCGGGAAGCTGCCACTTCCCGTTTTTTTCAGCGAAAAGGGGTAATAAACCCAGGATAGTTAACAATATGGTTGTAACGGAATTTTTCATGGCTTAAAGTTAATAAATAATTTTGTATAATACAATAATCATATTTATATTATGATGGATATATTAATTATATAATATATTGATTATAATATATTTAAAATAAATATAACTAATATTTCATTTATATAAGCTATTATATTTATTGTTTCTGCCTTGACATTGTCTTAATTTTGCACCCGAAGAAGTTAAAAATGTATTGAGGTCGAAATAAAGTATAAGACGATGAAGAGTCGTCAAGGTGAAAATAAGGTTGGTTTAGGCCCTGTGAGAACCAAAAGAGTTTTTGTGATTGCATTGCTTAAATGTAGATAGTATAGCTAATAAATTCATTTGTGTTAGGTTTTGTAGAATTAAATATAGAGTATTGACAAAATTGATTCGCAATTAGGCAGGCAGCTTGTGAAAGCCGCCTGTTTTTCTTTTATGATAACGGAATTTTAGGTAATTTTGCAATAAGTATGACTCGGAAATTAGTTAATGCATATTTTGAGTGGATTTTCGAGGGAATTCCGAAAGTTGAGAAAGAAGCAATGCGGGCATTGAGACTGACGAAACTTCCGAAATTCACCGGAAAGACGCCAAAAGATGCTTTGACTAATCCATACATTAAATAATTTCGATGTCATACTTATGTTTTGATTGAATCTAAAAGAGGATGATTGACGATAAGAAATATTGCATACATACGCTGCCGAATGGTCTGAGGGTTGTGGCGAAGCGTTCGGCGGGAGAGGTGTCCTATATCGGCGCGATGGTAAATGCCGGTAGTCGCGATGAATCTGCCGATAAGCAGGGACTCGCGCATTTCGTAGAACATACCATATTCAAGGGGACACGCCATCGACGCAGTTACCATATTGCGAGTCGTATGGAGAGCATTGGCGGGGAACTGAACGCTTACACTACCAAAGAGGAAACTATGGTATATACCAACGCGCCCGCCGGATATGCCGCACGTTCTTTTGAATTGATTTCTGACCTTATTAAAAATTCCACATTTCCTCAGCGCGAGATAGAAAAGGAAAAAGAGGTTATAATTGAGGAAATAAATTCTTATCGGGATAGTCCTTCGGATTCTGTTTTTGATGAATTTGAAGAGCTTATTTATGCCGGCTCCGGTCTTGCCCACAACATACTCGGCACGCCGGAAAGTGTGAGAGGTCTCTCCTCGGAAGATGGCAGAGCATTTGTCGATGCAAAATATACGCCTGACAATATGGTGATATATTGTTGCGATCCTTCGGATCCTGAAAAGAATATCCGTTTGGTGGAGAAATATTTTGGTGATATGGAATTCAAGTGCGTTCCTAATCAAAGGATTCAACCGCCGGTCTGTGGGATATTCAATGAGACACGGTCATGTTCTAATCATCAGGCTAATTGTATTACCGGTTGTCGCATATTCGGCAGGGAGGACCCGCGAAGACATGCTTTGTTTCTTCTGAACAACTATCTGGGCGGTCCATGCATGAACTCGCGCCTCAATATGGAGATGCGCGATCGCCGCGGTCTTGTGTATACCGTCGATAGCAATGTGGCTCTGATGAGCGATGCCGGAGTGTTGCTCATATATTATGGATGTGATCCTCATGAGACAGAGCGATGCCGTGATATCATAGCTAAGGAAATTGACAGGCTTGCGCAATCACCGCTTTCCCGGCGGGTTTTCGCTAAAGTCAGAGACCAATATTGCGGACAGTTGATCTTGAGCGGAGAGCACAGGGAGAGTCGCGCGATGTCGCTGGCAAAAAGTTTGTTGTACTATGGAGAGATTCATGACATCGACTATACTTCGCAGTGTATTCGCAATCTCACACCTGAAGCGATGCAGGAAGCGGCACAACTTGTTGCATCAGCAGGGCTCTCAACTCTTACACTTTCATAATTATTGATAAACATGAAAATAGAAAACGTAGATCTCGGATCCCGTCCCGTTTCGTTAGCACCGATGGAAGATGTTACCGATCCCTCGTTTCGCCTTATATGCAGAGAGATGGGTGCAGCCTCCGTCTATACGGAGTTTGTGTCTGCCGAAGCTTTAATACGCGACATCAAGTCAACAACGCGCAAGCTTGCCATCAATGATGCCGAGCGTCCGGTGGCTATACAGATTTATGGGCGCGATCCGGAGGCTATGGTTGAAGCCGCAAAGATTGTGGAGCAGGCAGGTCCAGACATATTGGATATAAATTTCGGGTGTCCTGTGAAGAAGGTTGCGGGGAAAGGAGCCGGAGCCGGTATGTTGCGAGATATCCCGAAAATGCTTGACATAACTCGTAGTGTGGTGAAGGCGGTGTCTGTTCCGGTCACTGTGAAAACCCGTTTGGGATGGGATTGCGAAAACAAGATTATCACTGATCTTGGTCCCTTGCTTCAAGATTGCGGCATAAAGGCTCTGACAGTGCACGGTCGCACACGTTCGCAGATGTATACGGGTCAGGCAGATTGGACTCTTATAGGAGAATTAAAAGCCGACCCTCGCATGGAGATACCCGTGATAGGTAATGGCGATATCACCACTCCGGAAGCAGCGGCTGCAGCTTTTGATAATTATGGAGTTGATGGAATAATGATCGGTCGTGGTGCCATTGGGGCTCCCTGGATTTTTAAGGAAGTAAGGGAATATATAGAAACTGGTGAGTATCATCCATTGCCTGAGGCTGCAAAATTTGATATATTACGCCGACAGATACGTGAAAGTATCGACAGGATAGATGAATACCGAGGCATCCTGCATATTCGGCGACATCTTGCCGCCACACCTCTTTTCAAAGGAATACCGAACTTTCGCGAGACCAGGATCAAACTGCTTCGTGCTGATACTGAGAAAGATCTTTTTGAACTTCTCGATTATATTACTGAAACATTTTTATAAGTAAGTATTGAAAATTAGTTTATAATAAGGAATATCAATGATGTGGGTGGTGTTAACATTTTTTAGAAAACTAAATTAAATAAATCAGTTTTCTAAGCGTTATACCCTTGGATTTGTTCCTATCTAAACAAGTTGATTGATTATTCCACTAATTAAAAAGTTATGAAGAAATTTATAATCTTATTACTCCTAATCGTTTCCATGATGCCTGTAATGGCACAGGAAAAGACTTATCGCCTTGATGTGGGACGTTTTGACAAGGTGAAGATTACTGACAATGTGAATGTAGTGTATCGTTCTGTGCCGGATTCGACCGGTATGGCTGTCTTCACTGGTAAGGAGGAGTTCGCAAATGCATTTATTTTCACCAATAACAAAGGAAAGCTTCGGGTTCAGGTGAATACAGAGGATGTAAACAATCCCGAACTGCCGACACTCTATATTTACTCCGATTATATCACGGAGATAGAGAATTCTTCGGAATTCACCGCAACTGTAGAGAATACAATATCAGTGCCCACGTTTAGTGCAAAACAGATAGGCAACGGCAAGATCGTGTCTTCGAATATTCAGGCAGGCAGTGTTAATGCGCATCTTGCCACCGGCAAAGGTGACATAGTTTTGACAGGGAAAGCCAATAAGGCAACATTCAAGATGGTTGGAACCGGAATGATTCAGGCTGAAGCTCTTGAGGTCTTCGATGTGAAATGTTCCATTCTCGGCACCGGCGAGATATATTGCTGGCCTGTGAAAAAACTCGATGTCAGAGGTGTTGGCACAACCAAAATCCTTTATAAGGGAGAACCCGAGATAAAGAAAGTTGGCGGAGGTAAAGTTTTTCCCATAGCAGATAACGCTGACTGATACATTACACATTACACATTACACATTGCACATTACACATTGCACATTTAACATTTAATATTACACATTGCCCATTGGAAGACCTGAAGCTTAAGACTGCGCGAACGCTGAAATGGAATGCGATTGACCGCATTTCATCTCAGCTGCTCTATGCGGTAGTAGGTGTAGTGCTTGCCAATATTCTTTCTCCTGAAGATTTTGGTCTTGTCGGCGCGTTGTTAGTGTTTCAGGCTTTTGCAATCCTGTTCGTAGACAGTGGGTTTGGAGCGGCTTTGCTACAGCGAAAAGATCCTACGGAGCGAGACTATTCCACCGTATTCTGGTTCAATCTTGCCGTTAGCATCGGTGTATACGTAATTCTTTATTTTTGTGCTCCCTTTATTGCGGATATCTTCCAGGGCGACAAGAGGTTGATTCCCCTTTCGAAGGTTATGTTCCTAACATTCATCCTCAATGGGTTGGCGATCGTGCAGACCAACCGGTTGATGAAGCGGATGGATGTGAAGCAGATAGCAGTTTCAAATGTTGTCGCGCTCGTTATTTCGGGAGGGGTAGGAGTATGGCTTGCCTTGACAGGGTACGGTCCCTGGGCGCTTGTCTGGCAGTCTGTGGCTTTGGCGGCAGTGAAATCCGGATGGCTATGGATTACAGGCGGTTGGCTACCTCGTGCCGGCTTTCACCTCAATTCATTGAAAAAGATCTGGCGTATCGGTATGAGTGTATTCTCTTCCTCCACTCTTAATACCCTATGTCAGAATATATATTCTTTTATTATAGGAGCGTTCTATAATCTTGCGTCATTAGGTCTCTATACGCAGGCAGACAAATGGAGCAAGATGGGGAGTGCTTCGATTTCACAAATTCTCACATCCTCCTTTGTGCCGCTGCTTTCGCGTGTACAGGATGATGGTGAGACGTTCCGCAGATATGTTACCAAAATAAACAGGTTTACTGCGTTCATGCTTTTCCCCGTAATGCTTGGTATTTCTATTCTCGGTGCTCCGCTTTTCCATGCATTGTTTGCCGCTAAATGGGACGGCGCCATTATTCTTTTCCAGATACTTACGGTGAGGGGTATTTTTGTCGTCCTTACTTCGCTATATAGTAATTATCTCCTTGCCTTGGGCTATGCCAAGAGACTTTTTGCTATCGAAGTTGCGAAGGATGTTCTCATACTTGTGGCTATATTGTCAACTGTATGGTTTGAAAGTGTTACAATACTTGTATGGGGGCAGCTTATAGCATCACTGATAACATATTTTATATCTCTTGCAATACTTTGCAGGGCAACGGGATATCGTGCCTCAGAAATGATTCGTGACCTCATGCCCTCCTTGACAATATCGCTGACGGCATGCGTGGCAGTGGCGGTTGGATTATGGGTCTCCACTCTTTCCTCATCATTTGCCGCGATGTCGCTCCATGTATCCGGCTTAATACAGCTATTCGCCGGTTTGGCATTGGGACTCGTCATCTATATATTCCTTTGCCGTCTTACGCGCCTTCCCGAGCTTCCCGAAGCTCTCGCATATCTTTTAAAAGTAAAAAATAAAAAGTAAGAAGGTAAATAAATCCGCGTTCCCTCTGCCATATCTGCGTCTTCTCCCGATACGCCACAGGCATGAGGGAGATCCGCGATGCCATATATATAATTTAGATTCCGATTAGCGTTTTTTTTTCGTTAAGTTTTGATTAAGAATTTCGATAAATAAGTTAAAATATTTTGTTTTGTAACTAAATTATTTTAAATTTGCATCGATATGTGAAGAATGACGGATAAAACAGCATATGCTGTTTTATTAAATATCCTCCTTTCACGGGATATTTATAAGGTCTTTATTTGCAATACCAATGAAAACTCGCGTATTCTCTATAGAAACCGTTATCGTCATAAGTTTTATATCTATCTGGAAAATATAATTAACAATAATATTAACTTTAAAATCAACGTTTATGAAGAAAATTTTACTTTCTCTCGCGGCAGCATCTCTCGCGCTGTCCGCAGCCGCTCAGACAGTTTATTTCGAAGATGATTTCGAATGGTTGGCTCCTTGGTGTGAGGCTGGCAATAAAGATGGTAAAGCTGGAGATTGCGTAGGAACAAATGATCCCAGTGTAAATTCACCTCAAATAGTTGCAACCGAAATTGAGGGTAAGACAGTGGCAGCTACTCTGGAGGAAAAAGGTTATAATTTGTTAAGATGGTGGGCATCCAGCAAGAAAGAGGGTGAATGCATATACATTAATGCAAATTATCTTAAGTTCGGAAAAACTGGTTATCAAGGTGGAATCATTTTGCCGGCGATGTCAACTATGGCAAATGGCGCGACGGGTGTTCATATCTCATTTGATTGGTGTCCTCAACGCCAAGGTTCAGGGGTAATAGACCCAACTTCATTAGTCGTTTTGGTGAAGAATGGCGAAGATGAGAAGTCGTTTACTGTTCCCGCTCATGGTATAGAAACAGATGGTGATTTAAAATGGGTACACGCTGATATTGATTTATCCGATGCAACTTTTAATAAGGATACAAGAATCACTCTCCGTAACGCTGACGATCAGTTGAAGAGTGGGAAAGCCTTGCGTTGGCATCTTGATAACCTCAAGGTTTATGCTGAAGGTGGTAGCGGTGTAGCCGGTATCGAGGCTGAGGAGAATGCGCCTGTTGAGTATTACAATCTTCAGGGTATCCGCGTTGCAAATCCCGAGAACGGTCTTTATATCGTTAAGCAGGGTAACAAAGTTACAAAACGCGTAATCAAGTAAATCAATTCCCCCAATATACATCTATCCGCAGGTGGAAGCCCGAGGCTTCCACCTGTTTTTTTGTATCATTATCAGAAAGAATATTTCATCGTTAAACTCCAAGGACTATGGCTGGATCAATATTAAGTCGTTGACTTATTACACGAGCCTGCACGAGGGTTGGCTCTTTCTTGCCTGACAAGTATTCGCATATGCGAGAAGTATTGATGCCTAATAATTTAGCAAGTGCAATCTGGGTGAGTCCTCTTTCATACATACGGAGTTTGATCACTTCAATAAGTGATGGCTTTTCAATCGGGTAATGTTCTTCATCATAATCTGCTACAAGATTGCCGAGAAGTGTAAGTTCTACCATGCGGGGATCCTCTGCCGGTGTATCCTCCGGCAGTGTAAGCATCAGTTCTTCCACTCTTTTCAGAGTCACCCTATATTGCATCTCATTCTCTATTTTGGTCATACCAATAGTTTTTATATTCTTGAACAATCTATTTTATCATATTCCTTATGGGTTCCGATAAATCTGATCAGAACGAATTGAGGAATAAATTTAATCACGACTACTATTCTATAATCATTTCCTTTGATGTTGAAGACGTAATGTTGATTTCCAATGTAATCAACTGAATTGTAAGTTGCCTTTATGTCTGCAAAACAACGCCATTGCGCTTTTTTCACTACCGCTACCCAATCCTGTAATGCTGTTTTGGATTGAGGGCTCTTTTCGTAATATTCACGAATAGTTCTTTCTGCAATAATCCTCATATCAAAGTGACTTTGAATTGCAATATTACAAAAAAAATTCCAAATTTGCAAATATGGACTGTTGCAGAAATTTCAAACCATTAAAATTATTAGAAAACATTTTCCATCTACAATGGGAAATCAGCGAAGCTGATAAAATGGTTTTAATTGGTTTTCATGGTTTGATTATTATTTTGGGTATGGATTGGCAGTTGGATAAACCGGAATTTGACAGTGGAAATTGGGATATGAAACGTAAAAGCTGATTGATTTTGTATGGATAGTTAATTTTGATAATCCGAGTATAAGTAAGTAATAAAAATTAATGCACATATAAAACGCGGTTATTTTTGAGATGTTTTTGCCGCGTAAAGAAGGAGCATATAGGCATATGCGAC
>CAJUDL010000024.1 GCA_910585285.1 uncultured Muribaculaceae bacterium | reverse complement strand
AGGATGCCTCAAAGGCATCCTTTATTCGTATAATAGTTTTAGTGTATATTCTTTTAGTTTATATTCATAATGTCGAATCCGTCGCTCAGATCTTCTTCGTTGAAATCGTCTGTGCTGAAGACGTCAATGTCAAGGTCGTCAATTTTCTCCTGTGCTTTGAGGTCAATCTTCTTGTCGAACTCATCAAGATCGACAGATTGTTTGGGAGCTTTCCCTTTCTTGAATGTGCATACCGGGTCTGCGAGAGAACGGCTCGGATACATTTCCTTCAGTTCCATGAAGAATGAACGCTCCGTGAGATAATCGAATACGAAAATCAAACGCTGACCCTCATCCTCGATAAGTTCGCTGAGCGGAGTTTCCTCCATGAGCCATGTGTCTGTGTCGCTCGCATTGTGCCCCATGTCTTCGAGCGTGATTTCTTCCTGTTTCTGCCAGTCGTCATCGCAGAGAAAGAAAGAATCGAGTTCGTCTTTCGTGAATCCAACACTGTCGAGCACAGCATTGCGCAACTGTAAAAATGTATTCTCAGAATCTATTTCGATTTCGCGGGCAAAATTGCTCACCTCATCGCTAACGAGTTTGAATCTATATACCATAGTGTCTTAAGTTTTTTCTTAAAAAATATTCCTTAATCGACTTCCCGCATGTAAGAACCGCATCGTTGTGTATTTCATGGATTGCAGTGGGTTGGTCAGTCTTTTATTATTAAATGCGAAATTAATTCTTTTATTGTTATTATTCAACAATCTAAACAAAAAAATTATAAAAAAATATTCCCCACGTCCGATTAAGGATGCGGGGAAGTATTTTCAAGCAGGTTTTACCTGCATTCAAGGCTTGATTATCTTATCCAAGGAAACTGAGGAGAACACCTGCCGCAACTGCCGAACCGATAACACCTGCAACATTGGGTCCCATGGCGTGCATCAGAAGATAGTTGGAGGGATCATACTCAAGTCCGACATTGTTGGAGATACGGGCAGCCATAGGCACTGCAGATACACCAGCATTGCCGATCAGCGGATTGATCTTCTTTCCGGGACGGAGGAAGAGGTTGAACAGCTTCACGGAGAGAACACCTGCGGAAGACGCTATGATGAAAGCTGCAAATCCGAGACCGAAGATAAGGAGGGTATCTACAGTGAGGAATTTGTCTGCCTGCGTTGAAGCACCGACTGTGAGACCAAGAAGAATCGTAATGATATCTGTCATTGCGTTGCTTGCGGTTTTGGCAAGGCGGCTTGTCACGCCACTTTCACGAAGCAGATTGCCGAAGAAGAGCATACCGAGCAATGGAATTGCAGAGGGCACTACAAAGCAGGTAAGCATCACACCCACGATCGGGAAGATGATCTTCTCAGTCTGGCTGACCACACGCACAGGCTTCATCTTTATCTGACGCTCTTTTTGTGTTGTGAAGAGACGCATCAATGGAGGCTGGATAAGCGGAATGAGTGCCATATAAGAATAGGCTGAAACCGCTACCGCTCCAAGCAGATTAGGATTTAGCTTGGAGGTGGTGAAGATTGCAGTAGGACCGTCTGCGCCACCAATGATCGCAACGCAACCTGCCGACAGCGGATCAAATCCGCAAAGAAGAGCAAGCATGTAGGCACCAAAGATACCGAACTGTGCGCATGCCCCGATGATCATCAATTTTGGATTCGCGAGAAGGGCAGAGAAGTCTGTCATTGCACCGATGCCAAGGAAGATCAAAGGCGGATACCATCCTTTCTCAACACCATTGTAGAGGATGTTGAGCACAGATCCTTCCTCGTATATACCGATTTCCATGCCTGTCTGAAAAGGGATGTTTCCGATAAGCATACCGAAACCGATAGGAACGAGAAGGAGGGGTTCAAAGTTTTTCTTGATCGCGAGCCAGACAAAGAAGCAACCGACAGCGAGCATCACAAGATTTGTCCATTCACAATTATAGAATCCTGTGAATTTCCAGAAATTCTCTACTGTGCTGCTCATGAACTGACCGAACGAATAATCACTTGCTAATATCATAGTGGAATCGATTGAAGGGATTATTCGATTATCATGATATCTGTTCCCTCAAGAATAGCGTCTCCTACGTTAACGAGGATTTTCTTGACTGTTCCACCCTTGGTTGTGTGGACATCATTCTCCATCTTCATAGCTTCAAGCACACATACAGTGTCACCACTCTTCACAACGTCGCCTTCCTTAACAGAGAAACTCAGGATTGTGCCGGGGAGAGGACTCTTGACTGCGGATGCCGGACCTGCAGCAACCGGAGCCGGTTTCACAGCTTGAGTAGGAGCCGCTGTAGGCTGAGCTGAAGCCGTTTTGCCGGATTGAGAAAGAGCCGGTTTAGAAGGTTTGGAAGGCGCAGCCTTATCAAGTTCCACCATGTAGGGAGTGCCGTTAACTTCAACGGTAACCTCGTTGTCAACAACATCGCCAACGGTTATAGTGTATTTAAGACCGTTGATTTTGTATTTATATTCTTTCATTGTTTTTAAATTTAAACCTTTAGTGCAGAGGGGTTATTTCAATGGCCTGCGGAGAGAGGCGTGAGCCGGTGATATCTCCGGGATATGGCGCATATTATAAATTTTAGAATTCCAGGGAGAATAAGATTTTTTCATTCTCTTGATGGTGAGGATTGTATCCTCCATATCATGACCTTGGCCAAAGTGCTCGGCGAGAGCCATACCGATAGCTGCGATAACTTCACCGGAATCAAGCTCGTCATGATGGTCTTCCGATGTTTCGGAAGTGACACCATGTGCCTTGCGTTTTTTGCTGCTCATCACTGCTGTAGAGATCTTGCCGAAGCAGAGGAAGAGAATACTGAGGATAATGAGGGCAGAGAGAACAATGCACATGGCAATGATTGTGATGGCACCTCCGAAGCTGTCGTTTTCAGCTGCGTTACGTGCCTTTTCGGCTTGTAATGCCTTGCGGGTCATCTCACTTGTCTGCACGGTATTAACCTCTTTGGAATCGACCCAGTCGCCTTCCACATTGGTCTGTTCACCTTGAGTAGAGACCTCTGTATATTCTTGTTGCGGATTCGCGGAGACTGCCGCTGCAGCCGGAGCTGCAGCGAACAGAAGACCGCATAATGCCGCACTCAAAATATATTTTTTTAACATCTTGGTGCAATTTAATTATAAAGGAATGTTGCCGTGTTTCTTGGCAGGATTAGTCTGTTTCTTTGTGGCAAGCATGTTCAGAGCCTTGATCACGCGGAAACGGGTGTTGCGAGGTTCGATGACATCATCGATATAACCATATTTGGCAGCGTTATAGGGATTGGCAAAGAGTTCACGATATTCCTCTTCTTTCTCTTTGATGAACTCAGCGGGATTTTCCTGAGTCTTGGCTTCCTTGGCATAAAGCACGCCAACTGCGCCTTCCGCACCCATAACGGCGATTTCTGCCGATGGCCATGCGTAGTTGACATCGCCACGAAGCTGCTTACAGCTCATCACGATGTGGCTGCCGCCATAGCTCTTACGCAAAGTTACCGTTACTTTAGGAACGGTTGCTTCTCCATAAGCGTAAAGGAGCTTTGCGCCGTGGAGAATGACACCGTTGTATTCCTGTCCTGTACCAGGGAGGAAGCCCGGCACGTCAACGAGTGTAACCAACGGAATGTTGAAAGCATCGCAGAATCTCACGAAGCGAGCAGCCTTACGCGATGCGTTTGAGTCGAGAACACCGGCAAGGACTTTTGGCTGATTGGCAACGATACCAACAGACTGACCGTTGAAACGGGCAAAGCCGATTATGATATTCTTTGCATAATCACGCTGTATCTCGAGGAATTCGCCATTGTCGACAATAGCACCGATGACATCATACATATCATAGCTGCGTTTTGCGCTGTCGGGGATAATGTCATTTAGTTTATCCTCAAGACGATCGATAGGATCTGTGCAGGTAACAAGAGGTGTTTCCTCGAGATTGTTCTGCGGAATGTAGCTGAGGAGCTTACGCACGATTGCGATTGCATCTTCTTCAGATTCAGCAGCGAAATGTGTCACACCGCTCTTTGTAGAGTGAACTGATGCTCCTCCAAGATCCTCCTGAGAAACGTCTTCACCTGTAACGGTCTTCACAACAGTAGGACCGGTAAGGAACATATAGGAAAGTCCCTTGGTCATGATTGTGAAGTCTGTCAGGGCAGGGCTGTACACTGCACCTCCGGCGCAAGGACCGAGGATTGCCGAGATCTGAGGAATCACACCCGATGCAAGGATGTTGCGTTGGAAGATTTCAGAATATCCGGCAAGAGCGTTGATACCTTCCTGGATACGTGCGCCACCTGAATCGTTAAGACCGATGACAGGAGCACCCATCTTCATCGCCATGTCCATCACCTTACAGATCTTCTGTGCCATAGTCTCAGACAGAGATCCGCCGAGCACAGTGAAGTCCTGAGCGAATACATATACCAAACGCCCTTCAACAGTACCGAATCCTGTTACGACACCATCACCGAGCGGATGTTTCTTATCCATTCCGAAGTTGGTTGAACGGTGTGTTACGAACATATCGAGTTCTTCGAAGCTTCCTTCGTCAAGAAGCATGGCGATGCGTTCACGGGCAGTATACTTGCCACGCTGGTGCTGTTTCTCGATAGCTTTTTCACCGCCGCCGAGACGAGCTTCAGCTCTTTTATCTATAAGCTGGCTGATTTTTTCTTCCTGTTTGCTCATTATTATATATGTTGAAAATTGAATATATGAGTATATAAAAGACAAAACCCACCCCGTCATGTCAAGTTTGAACAACGGAATGAGTTTTGAAATCGATAATTATTTATTGGGATCCTCGCAAAGCTCGGTGAGCACAGCTTCAGTGGATTTCGGGTGTAGGAATGCGATCTGAAGACCATCTGCACCTTTGCGTGGAGCTTTGTCGATAAGCTTTATGCCTTTCTCTTCAGCCTCGGCAAGAGCATTGGCAACACCATCTTCTACAGCAAATGCCATATGGTGCATGCCGCCACGACCACCGTTCTTCTCAATGAATTTTGCGATTGTGCTTTCAGGAGTTGTTGCCTCAAGAAGTTCGATCTTGGTGTCACCGACTTTAAAGAAAGCTGTAGTCACTTTCTGATCTTCAACAACTTCCTGCTTGTAGCATTTGAGTCCAAGCACGCTTTCATAATACTTGATAGCCTCTTCGAGATTGGGAACGGCTATCCCGATGTGTTCAATGTGTGAAATTTTCATTGAAGTTTAGTATTTAGGTTAGTTTTGTTGCTTTTTAATATTTGGTGCAAATATACTAATTTTTTTCGTGTAAATGATAAAAATTTTGTAATTTTGCAAAAACATATTACGACTACATGGAACTAACACCCCAACTGATTGCCTCTATGATCGGGGGCAAGGTTGAAGGCGACGGGAATGTCAAGCTCACAGGCTTTGCCAAAATTGAGGAGGCAGTGCCCGGTTACGTCACGTTTATAGCCAACCCTAAATATTCTCATTATATATATGAGACCCAAGCTTCGGCGGTATTGGTATCTGATGATTTCCAGCTGGAGCATCCGGTAACGCCGGTCTTGATCAGAGTCAAAGATCCCTATGTGGCATTGGCGGATCTGATGAATGCAATGGAGAGCACACGCCCACAGCCTAAAGGCATTGAGCAACCTTGCTTTATTGCCGATGGTGTTGCTGTGCCCGAAGATGCATATATCGGAGCGTTCGCTTATATAGGTAAAGGAACAGTCATTGGCAGAGGTGCCAAAATCTATCCTCAGACTTACATTGGAGAAAATGTAAAAATAGGAGAGGACTGTGTGATCCGCGCCGGAGTGAAGATTTATCAAGAGTGTGTGATCGGTAACAGATGTATTATACATTCAGGGGCAGTAATCGGAGCTGATGGATTTGGCTTCGCTCCCCGTCCGGATGGGTCATACGAAAAAATTCCCCAGATAGGAAACGTCATTCTCGAGGATGATGTTGAAATAGGAGCCAATACTACAATTGACAGAGCAACCTTCGGTTCGACTCGCGTTGGGAAAGGCACAAAACTGGATAATCTCATTCAGGTTGCCCATAACGTAGAGATAGGGACCGGAAATGTTTTTGCCGCTCAGGTTGGGATTGCCGGTTCGACGAAGATCGGAAATTACAATCAGGTTGGCGGTCAGGTAGGTTTTGCGGGACATATCCATGTCGGGAACATGAATCAGTTTGGTGCGCAATCAGGAATACCAAACAGTGTAGGAGACGGCAATCGACTGATTGGATATCCTGCTGTGGAACTTCGTCAATTTGCCAAGACGCAGGTCTATCTGAGACGTCTTGGTGAACTTTTTAACAAGAAATAATAACAAGTCTTTCAGATCATATTTGGGTCTGAGAGGCAGAACAAATATAATATGCAACAGCTAACACTAAATGAATCTTTCACAGTCAAAGGGAAAGGTTTGCATTCGGGACTGAATATAACAGCCACATTTAATCCTGCGCCTGAAAACACAGGGTATCGTATATGTCGTGTAGATCTTGATGATCGTCCGATAATTCCCGCTGTGGCGGAAAATGTGGTTGACACACAGCGTGGCACCGTGCTCGGAAAGGGAGACGTAAGGGTGTCAACTGTGGAACATTCATTAGCTGCGTTATACGCAGCCGGAGTGGACAACTGCCTTATTGAGGTTGATGGTCCTGAACTTCCTATTCTTGACGGAAGTGCGATCATATATGTCAATGAAATCGAACGTGTCGGTCTTAAGGAACAGAATGCTGACAAAGATTTCTATATCATCAAAGAGAAAACGCAGTTTAAAGATGAGTCAGGCTCGACGCTGACAATCTATCCGGATGATGGTTTCAGCGTGGAGTGTATGGTGGAGTATAATTCACCTGTGCTTCCCAATCAGTTTGCCGTGCTTGATGACCTTGCGGAATTTAAACAGGAAGTGGCAAGTGCGCGTACATTTGTTTTCGTTCGTGAGATAGAGAGCCTTCTTAATTACAATCTTATAAAAGGTGGTGATCTTGACAACGCTATAGTGATTTATGATCAAGAGATTCCTCAGGAAAAGATTGATGAAATATGTGATATAGTGAAAGTGCCGCATATGCATCTCAGTAAATTGGGATATATCAATCCGAAACCTCTTACATGGGATAATGAGCCTGCTCGCCATAAACTTATGGATATTATTGGTGATCTGGCATTGATTGGTCGTCCGATCAAAGGCAGGGTAGTTGCAATTCGTCCGGGACATACTGTAAACAATAAGTTTACACGTATGGTGCGCAAAGAAGTGAAACACACTGAGGCTCAGAGCCCGCTTTATAATCCCAATGAGGCTCCTCTTATTGATGTTAACGGTATAAAGAAGCTGTTGCCCCATCGCTATCCATTCCTTCTCATTGACAAAATCATTGAGATAGATCAGAAGCATTGTGTGGCGGTGAAGAATGTAACCGTCAATGAACCTTTCTTCCAGGGTCATTTCCCGCAGGAACCAGTTATGCCAGGTGTGCTGCAGGTTGAAGCAATGGCTCAGGCAGCCGGTGTGCTTGTGTTGAATTTTCTTGAGGAAGCGGAAAAATATTCCACTTATTTCCTTAAGATAGATAATGTGAAATTCCGTCAGAAAGTTGTTCCTGGCAATACGTTGCTTCTCAGTGTGGCTCTTACCACAGAAATTCGCCGCGGATGCGCAATGGTGAAAGGTTATGCATTCGTTGGGGAAAAGATAGTATGCGAAGCTGAGTTTATGGCGCAGATCATTAAAAACAAATAATTCAGAGTATAATGTCAAATTTATATAGTGTCCATCCGGATGCAAAAATCGGGCGCAATGTAACGATCGGTAATTTTACCAACATTTATGAAGATGTTGAGATTGGAGACAATTGCGAGATTTTTGGAAATGTTACTATATTCCCCGGTGCAAGAATAGGAAATAATGTAAGGATATTTCCCGGTGCGGTGGTTGCCGGCATACCTCAGGATCTTAAATTCAAGGGAGAAAAGACCTATGCTTATGTTGGTGACGGCACTACTCTTCGCGAGTGTACAACTGTGAATCGGGGTACTGCCTCAAAAGGTGAGACCAGGATAGGTAAGAATTGCCTTATCATGGCTTATTGTCACGTAGCGCATGATTGTCGTCTTGGAAATCGAGTAATTATGTCTAATGCAACTCAGCTTGCAGGAGAAGTAGTAGTAGATGATTGCGCTGTTATTGGAGGCGGGAGTCTGATTCATCAATTCTGTCATCTTGGTCGCAACATCATGTTGCAGGGCGGAGCTTTGGTGAATAAGGATATTCCGCCGTTTGTGAAGGCAGCTCGCGAACCTATTTCTTATGTAGGTCTGAATACTGTCGGGTTGCATCGCAATGGTTTCACCGAAGAAGAAATCAGGCATATTGGTGAAATCTACAGATTGCTTTACATGAGTGATTTGAATGTTACCAATGCGGTTAAACTTATAGAGGAACGTATCCCCGAATCTACATATCGCAAAGAGATCGTGGACTTTGTTACAAATTCGGAAAGAGGCATTATTCGTTCGGTGATTTAGGACTCTATCTAATATTGAGATAAACAGGATATAAAAAATAAGGATTGCCACAATGGCAATCCTTATTTTTTATATCGAAGCATGATCATGGAATCATATCAATTCAAATCAATCTTTATCCGAATTTTGATATCTTGCGAAGTTGCGGTTCATTTATGATCTTGATTCTTCTGCCGTCAACAAGAATCAATTTTTCCGTTACGAACGACATTAGTGTGCGTATGGCGTTTGACGTTGTCATATTGGAAAGATTGGCAAGATCCTCTCGGCTCATGTATATCTTCAGTGTTGAGTCATCATCCTCATAGCCGTAGTTGTCGGCAAGCAAAAGGAGTGATTCTGCAAGGCGTCCGCGGATATGTTTTTGAGTCAGATTGATTATTTTCGTATCCGCTCCCCCGAGATTGCGCGATAATTCGTGGATGAAAAACATTGCCAAATCATTATTCTGGCGAACAAGATCTTCAACTATGCGCATGGGAATTATTCCAATAACCGATGGCTCAAACGCAGCCGCTGTCGAAACATAAGGCTCGCGGGCAAAGTAGGCGCGATATCCGAAATATTGAACCGGACGATAAAGACGCAGTATTTGAACCCTATCACCAATGCCGCTCTTATAAAGTTTAACTTTGCCATCAAGCAAGCAATACAGGTTTTCGGGAGTCTCTTTTTCCGCGTAGATTATCTGATTCTTTTTGTATTGTTCGTATCGGAAATTATCGGTGACGATACGTTTCTCTTCCGGACGAAGTGCATTCCACATATCCGAAAGATCATCTCCAATGATTCGCTCTAATGTACTTTTCTTTATCATATTCACCTGCTGTAGTACTAAGATAACAGGGCTTTTCTGTTTTATAACACAAATTTATAACAAAATTTGTTAAAAATGAAATTTTTAGCCTCAAATCTTCCTAATTATCTTTCCATTCGGCGTCAGAGATAGTTTTTCTTTGATTATTATTTGTTTTGGACGCAAAAAACCATCTTCAATGCTGTTGCAGGCTTCTTGTATAAACTCTATATTTTTATTATCTGTTTGTGCTACTATCACAAGTCGTTCCCCCCATTTTTCATCAGGTAAAGATGTTATAAAAAACGGAAAGTCAAGTTTAGAGGAAAGAATCTCTTCAACTTTTTCAGGATTTATTTTTTTACCTCCGGAAATAATGATGTTGTCGAGTCTGCCAAGTATATGGAATTCTGTTGGAGATAAGATTTCGGCTGCATCATTTGTTACGATTGTTTGCCATCCGGGCATATTGATCCTCAATGCTCCATTATCATCTTCTACTGTTATATTCCCTAATGTTTTGAAGGGAGCTGAGAGCATATCTATTTTTCTCAAGGCAATGTGAGAGGCGGTTTCTGTCATCCCATAACTTTCGAAAGCGTTCACACCACTGTCGTAGATCCTTTTCCTGAGGGTTGCAGGAATAGCTGATCCTCCAACAAGTATATTCCTGATTTCAGGCATTGTTGCAAGATTATCAAGAATATATATCATCTGTGAAGGAACAACGGATAGGAGAGAAATCGTTTTGCCTTCGTATTTTTCAAGCGGACGATTAGTGGGTTCTTCCCATTGGAATTCACATCCGATATATTGTTGACGCACAAACATCATCTTGCCTCCGATATAATCAGGGGATATACAGGAGTACAGAAGATCGTTCTCGTTAATACCGAAATACTCAACAGTGCGTCGTGCACTGTTGAGCATTTCAGTCTTTGACAGGAGAATCTCTTTCGGCATTCCGGTAGAACCGGAAGTGTGGCATGGGATTCTGTCGTATGTGCGCCATTGAACGGCTAATTCTTCGTAAGTCATATCTTCAACTTCTCCAGTCAAGACTATTGATGGCATCATAATCCAATGACATATCCGGATTATATTTTAGATGTTCGCCATCGGTATATATTGGTGAATCAATATTGTTGGTAAATAGTGCTCCTGTACCGAGCCCTTGAGGGATTGCCTGTTTTAAAGTGGCAACCCATTGAGCAAGTGCATTCAGTCCGATATTTGATTCCAATGAAGAAGTGATCCACCATCCAATGCCTCTTTCGTCTGCAAGTTTTATCCATTCTTCGGCTCCGGAAAATCCTCCTTCAAGTGATGGTTTGATCACGATATATGCAGGTTTGATTTCATCGAGCATAGCAATTTTTGATTCCCTATCGAATTTACCGATAAGTTCTTCATCCAGTGCGATTGGAAGAGGGGAAACATCACATAAAAAACGCATTAACTGAGGAGTCCCACTCTTTATCGGCTGCTCGATGGAATGAACTCCTAAATCAGCAAGCCTCTTGAGGCGTGGCAATGCGTTATCCATTGTGAATCCTCCATTCGCATCAACACGTATCTCGACTTTATCGCGATCATACCTACGGCGGATATATTCAATCATATCCACCTCGCTTTTCCAATCAATAGCACCTATCTTTAGCTTTATGCAAGAGAAACCTGTTGTAAGTTTTGTTTCTATCTGCTCGATCATTCTGTCATAATCTCCCATCCATATGAGTCCGTTGATTATGATATCCCTTTGTCCGAGAATGAAAGGAGAGTTAAAATAAATACCCTTACACCCTCCGCTGAAATCACGGATGGCTTGTTCCAGACCCATTTGAAGCGATGGAAATCTGGATAGGTCTGTCTGCAGACCAAGGCGTATATTGGCTTGCAGTTCCATCAGTTTATAGAAATACCGTTCATCCGCCTCTGGGGAAAGACCAGGAAAAACTGCCGCTTCGCCTAATCCGAAGTTTGATGGGTCAGATTCATCGAAAATGCGGATAAAACAAGTGATTTTCTCTGTTAGCACACCTCGTGATGTGCCCGCAGGTTTCTTGAAAATCAAATTATAAGGACAAAATTCTAATCTCACGGTTTTAAAATCAAGGGAACATTGGATATTGGTCGAAGTTGGGATCACGTTTTTCGAGGAATGCATTCTTTCCTTCCTGCGCTTCATCCATCATGTAATACATTAGTGTTGCGTCACCCGCAAATTCCATTAGACCATGTTGTCCGTCGAGTTCAGCATTTAGCGCCCGTTTGATCATTCTGATAGCAAAAGGAGAGCGTTTCATGATTGTGCGAGCCCATTCCACTGTTGTCTCTTCAAGTTTTTCGAAGGGAACTACAGCATTTACCATGCCCATCTCCAAAGCCTCCTGGGCAGTGTATTGTTTACAGAGATACCAAATCTCACGCGCTTTCTTCTGTCCTACACAACGTGCAAGATATGACGCGCCAAAACCTCCATCGAAACTTCCGACTTTGGGACCTGTCTGCCCGAACCGCGCGTTATCCGACGCTATGGAAAGATCGCATACGACCTGCAGCACGTTTCCGCCTCCGATGGAATACCCGTTTACCATGGCGATTACAGGTTTGGGAATGGATCGGATTGCATGGTGAAGCTCAAGAACGTTAAGGCGTGGAACGCCATTTTCATCAACGTAGCCGCCGTGACCTTTGGCATTCTGATCGCCACCGCTACAAAACGCTTTATCTCCAATACCCGTAAGGATAATAACGCGGATATCGGCACGTTCACGACATATGGCAAATGCTTCGAGCATTTCTTTATTTGTTAAAGGACGAAAAGCATTGTAGACTTTGGGACGATTAATTGTGATTTTTGCAATGCCGTCAAATTCCTCAAAAAGAATATCGGTGTATTCTTTTATAGTCTTCCAGTTCATAATACAAATATTTTTATTGCAGAAAGGTGCGAATAAGTTATTTTATTTTCTTTTCATATAATCAATGAGAATTTGGGCGGAGAGATTTTCGTCAGCCTTTATTTCAAGAATTGCTTTATGTTTTAAAGCAAGAAACGGAATATAGGTTTCCTCTAATTCTTCAGATGACTCAGCCTTGAAATATTTCCAGTCATATGCTTCCGCCAATTTTTTCAGAGGAAGTTTTGGAGCAGCACAGAATAATTCATCTCTACCTTCACAATTGCGTGTGGATGGTATGAACCGGAATATACCGCCCCCCTTATTGTTGATTACAACAATTTTGAAATTGTCAGGAATATTTTCAATTCCGAGCACACCTGTATCATATGCCATAGACATATCTCCTGTTATGAGGAGGGTAGGTCCCTGATATGCCATAGCACAGCCAGCAGCCGTAGCAGTTGTGCCGTCAATCCCCGATACTCCTCTGCATCCGAAGGAAGCATGAGGGATGGTTTCTGTAAATAATTGTCCGTATCTGACAGATGTGCCATTGGAGAGAAAGAGATTGAATGTCGGAGGCAATTCTTTAAGCATATAATTGAATGCAGCCATTTCAGACCATTCTAAGTTGTTGACAAATCTGATATGACTCTCCAAAGCAGCTTCTCTGGTCTGTTTCCATATTTGAGAATAAGTATTCCCTTTTTCAGGATGGTTATGCTTGAGAAGGTGTTTGGTGATGCCTTTAAAAAATTTGGCAGGAGAGATCTCTATATGCCGGGTGAGAGACATGAAACAATCTGACGACGGATGAGTGTCTCCCAATGTCCAATGTTCGCCAGGAGGATTGTTTCGTATAAATTCCTTAAGTTTGCGAGAGATTAGTGCACCTCCGATAGAAATCACTATGTCAGGACGCATTTCCTCTTTGCTTTCCTTATTTTCGATGACGGATAAAACCGTATCAATGGAGTATGGATCGCCGAGCAGATGCAAGTTGGAAAGAGTTTCGCACATCAAGGCAACATTTGGTAGCCGTGAGAATACAGACAACGCTTTGTTGAGCTCGTTATCCGGGTGCATGAAACCTGCTGTTACCAATATTTTCTTACCCAAAAGCTGATTTGCAAGCTCCTTATAGAGATGAGGAGGCAGGTTAAGATTATCTATGTATTCGATTATCCTTGGATGTCTCTCTGTAAAGGGTATAACTTCGGTCAGAGGATTGTCCAGTCTGATGTTGATATGCACCGGACCCCTACGTCCAGAAAGAGCGAGATTGCATGCCTCATTTATAATTCTATTGACATACCATTTTTCATTAGAATCGTCAGCATGCTCAACAGGAATATCATAACTTCCCTTCACAATCTTATCAAGCGCGCCAGGTTGAATCAAAGTTTGGGAATCATCCTGATCTATCCATTCGAGAGGACGGTCAGCTGTGATAACGATCAACGGGATATTCTGATAGAACGCTTCTGCGATGGCAGGGGCATAGTCATACAATGCCGTGCCGGAGGTGCAAGCGATTGCTACAGGTTTGTTAGCTGCCAATGATATTCCCAAAGCTGTGAAGGCAGCTGTCCGTTCATCCGTGATTATGTGTCGGCGGAATGGTCGGCAAGCAGCTCCGATCAAAAGAGGAGCGTTGCGACTTCCAGGTGAAAGGACGATGTCTTCGACTCCTTTTTCAATCAGAATATCATAAAGAATACGGCAATAGGCTTTAGCCGTGTCCACTCCGTATGATTTTGTCTCTTCCTGCATTTTTTATTCAGAAATAAATTTTGAAGGATGATAACCCAACAGGAATGCCGAGGTGTCCATTCTCTTTTTACCGGAGGGTTGTAGAGAAAGAACCTCAAGTGTTCCCTCAGTTGTGGCAACGAAGAGACGTTTCCCTTTTATTTCAATGCTGCCGGGGGCTATGGATTCATTGAATCTATAATCTGAGGTGACTAAGGATTCAAAAATCTTTATGTCCATTTTTTTGCCATTGTTATCTTCAAGAACAGTAAATGCTGCGGGGTATGGCGATAGGCCTCGGATAAGATTGTGTATGTCCTTAGCCTTACAATTCCAGTTTATTTTGCAATCCTCTTTGAAAATTTTGGGAGCCGGAGTAAATTCACCTTCCGGCTGTGGTTGCACAGTTAAAGTGTCTGTGAGAATATTCTCAACTGTTTCAATAACCATGTCAGCACCAATATTCATCAAACGATCATAGATTACGCCGACATTGTCATTTTCGCCAATTGGAATAGAGCGAGATCCGATGATGTCGCCTGTATCAATCTCATGTTTGAGGAAGAATGTAGTAACCCCGGTTTCCTTCTCTCCGTTCATTATCGCGCGGTTTATTGGAGCCGCGCCACGATACTTGGGAAGCAGGGAGCCATGAAGATTGAATGTGCCCAGACGAGGCATTGTCCACACCACTTCCGGAAGCATGCGGAATGCGATTACGATAAACAGATCGGCATTGATTTCCTTTAGTGCATCAACGAATTCCGGTGCCTTGAGTTTTTCGGGCTGTAAAACCCGCAACCCTTTCTCAACGGCATATTTCTTAACATCGCTCTGCATGAGTTTGCGTCCACGTCCGGCTTCCTTATCCGGCATCGTGACCACAGCCGATATATTGTAACCCTCATCAACAAGACGGGCGAGACTTGTAACTGCAAATTCTGGTGTTCCGAAAAAAACTATTTTAAGATCTTCTTTCTTCATTTCTAAACTAATTCGTTTTGTCGTCGTGAGATTCTTCTAATCTTCTGTGAAATGGCGAAGCACACGGCGATAGGAGTTGAATATTTTGGATTTAGATACAAACCCTACATATTTGCCATTATCCACGACCGGGAGATTCCAGGCATTAGTGCTGTCGAAAATTTCCATAACCTTATCCATCGGGTAGGAAACCTCAATGACTTCAGGTACGGCTGACATAAATCGGGATACATGCATTTTTTTGTATAGGTCGGCACGAAACATTATGTTTCGGATCTCATCAAGAAGAACGACCCCTTTAAGATATCCCTCACTGTCAGTGACCGGAAAGAGATTACGATTTGATACAGATATTACATCTACCATCTCTTTAAGGTTCATTTCGGGATGTACTTCTTTAAAGTCAGTTTCAATCAAATTGTCGACTTTGAGAAGGGTTAACACAGCCTTATCTTTCTGGTGAGTCACCAAATCTCCTGCCTTAGCAAGACGCATGGTATATATGCTGTAGGGAGTAAAGATGCGTATTGTGATATATGCCAGGGCAGAGACAATGAGCAGTGGGAGAAAGAGATCGTAGCCTCCTGTCATCTCCGCGGTGAGGAAGATTGCCATAAGGGGGGCATGCATTACGCCGCTCATTACACCAGCCATTCCCATTAAGGCAAAGTTCTTTTGTGACAATTCGAATCCGAGGTCGAGGTTATTGACAATATAAGCAAACAGAAATCCTGTCAGTGCGCCCACGAACAATGATGGTGCGAAAGTTCCTCCAACGCCCCCCGCACCGTTTGTTGCGGATGTGGCGAAGGCTTTTGTCAAAGCTACTGCTGCGATAAAAAGGATGAGAAACCATACGTTGTCTCGGTCAACGTAGAATATCGTGCCGTCAACCACTTTTGATACATCACCAAGAAGAAGATTATTTATGGCTCCATATCCCTCACCATATAGAGGCGGAAAAAGAAATATGAGTCCAGCCATTATAATTCCTCCAACCGCAATTTTGAGACCCTGATGTTTTAATTTACCAAACATTGATTCCATCATAAACATTACTTTGGTAAAATAATATGACATCAGACCGCATACAATTCCGAGCAATATGGTGAATGGAATGCGACTTGTGGCAAATGCTTCAGATTGCACGAAGAAGAATTCCGCGCTGTATCCTTCAAGCACATATGCTACCACAGCACCGGCGACAGAAGATAACAGTAAAGGCATAACTGTCATTCCCGTGAGATCGATCATTAGCACTTCAAGTGTGAACAACATACCTGCGATGGGGGCACGGAAAATGCCCGCAATGCCGGCGGCAGCTCCACATCCGACGAGTATCATAAGAATGCGGGGAGAAAGACGGAATGCCTGACCGATGTTTGATCCGATGGCAGCTCCGGTGAACACGATCGGTCCCTCTGCTCCAACCGAGCCACCAAAACCTATTGTGATGGATGATGCGACGAGTGAAGCATACATGTTGCGTTTTTTCAGACGCGATTTACGTCGAGAAATTGCGTAAAGAACTTTCGTAACGCCATGAGATATATTCTCCTTAACAACATATTTCAGGAAAAGGGTGACAATGAGAATGCCGACAACCGGATAAACAAGATAGAGCCAATTGGCAGTAGTCGTGTTCATATGTGCCGTCAGCATTCCGGCTATCAGATGGATGAGAAATTTGAGTAGTTGCGCGGCAAATCCACAGAAAACACCAACCACAAGTGCAAGTATAAGAAGAAAATTCTTTTCCTTGATGTGGTGTTCCCTCCATATCACAATCTTCATCCACCATTCTGTGAATCTATTATGTGTTTCTTTATATGCCATATCGAAAATTCTTTTAAATAGCTTACATCGTAATGAGTCAGACTCCTGACCCGCGTATTATAGTTCTTATGGTATAGATGAGGATCTTAATGTCGAGCGCAATTGACATGTTTGTTATGTAGATAAGATCGAACTTTGTGCGGTTAACCATCTGATCTATATTGGAAGCGTAACCATATTTGACCATTCCCCAGGATGTGATGCCAGGTTTCACTTGAAAAACCAGACAATAGTAGGGGGCTCTTTCTATGATCTTGCGTATAAAAAAATCTCTTTCCGGGCGCGGACCAACAAGCGACATGTCTCCTTTCAGCACATTCCAGAATTGAGGTAACTCATCAAGACGATATTTTCTGAGTACTTTACCAAGAGGTGTAACCCGTTTATCTTCTGACGAAGAGAGCATCGGTCCATTACTTTCAGCGTCAACATACATTGAACGGAATTTATATATCTTGAATGGTTTCCGTTTTTTACCAATTCGTTCCTGATGGTAGAAGACAGGTCCAGGAGATGAAAGTTTTACGGCTATCATAAGAGCAACCATAATCGGAGACAATATGAGGAGAACACAGACAGACATTATTATATCGAATGTCAGTTTGATATTGTTTGAGCAATCATTGAGAGGGGGAGAGGTCAGATCAATGAAAGGCTCAGCCATTATATCTGTCATTCTGATGGAGGAGGTGACATACGATAATGTGTCGGGCATTATCTTGATGGGTATGCCAAGAGGGAAAAGACGGTCGAGCATTTCCAGCACAAGCGAGTCTTTTTCATTATCCGGCGCGAGAATCACCTGATCAATACTTTCTCGTTGACATACCTCCTCGATTTCATTCAACTCCCAGCATGGAAGTCCGGTCTGAAAATTTTGTTTTTCCTGTTTTATTCTTATGAATCCCACAACATTATATTTCATAAGGGTTTTGGCACTCATAAGTTTTCTGTAAATATCATGCCCATTGAAGGAATTTCCTACAATTATTACGTTATGTCGGATATTATTTTTTATAGCATGTCTTCTTGTGGAGGCAGTGATTATTAGCCGACCTATATATGTCAATCCTAATAAAAGAAGGAAAGATATGCATATAAGTAGATAATCACTTGATACAATAGGTCCTCTATCATTGATAAGGAGGATAAGGAATATCAAGGCAGCATTGAACAGGGCGGAATAAAAAGTGGTTATGAACTCATTAAGTCTTGATTTTTCATATGGTCTGTTGTAATATCCTGAGAGCCAATATACAAACAGCAGGGCAACAGGTATCAAGATTTGTTCCCATATGAGTTTTGGAGCAGTCAGATAAGCCACCAAACTTGGTGAGGTTAAAAATTCTTCATGAAGAATGTAAAAGCGGGCTACATCGAAAAGGAGGAATGCAATTGCAGTGGTGACAAGATCACTTGTCACATATTTCAACCGTTGCATCACAATAGGTAGTCCTTTGGCTTTCATAACTATAGCGAGGAGATAAAATATTTATCTTATAATTGTTATAACATTGGAATCTGTCACTTTTATGATATTGCTTGGCAAAGACTCTTTGTTGTTGCGACCATATTCCGCGATATAGTCTACCGCATTCAATATTTCCGGATCAATATCGGAGAATTGTTTTGGAGAGGGCTTGCCGGATATATTGGCTGATGTAGATACTACAGGATGTCTTAATCTTTGGCACAATCCTCTGGAATATGGTTCAGATGTTATTCTGAAACCTGCGGATCCGTCTTCAGCCAGTAGATTTTCAGCAATACCTTTGGGATTATCATATATAATCGTTAAGGGATTTACGGCTGCATCAATAAGTTGCCATGCTGCTTCCGGCACTTCTGAAACGAATTGCTGGAGCATTCCGTCAGAAGCCACGAGAGATAGCATTGATTTTGAATCAGCACGTTGTTTTATCTTGAAGATGCGTTCTACAGCTTTTGCATTGCCAGCATCACATCCAAGACCCCATATGGTATCGGTAGGGTAAAGGATTACACCACCGTTCCTTAAAACATCAACAGCTTTTTTTAAATCTTCATTCATTTGAAATCTTATTATAGAGCTTCAACTTCCTTTAGCCATAATGCAGCTGATGCGTCAGAAGGCATTCGCCAGTCACCGCGAGGAGATAGACAGACACTTCCGACTTTCATTCCGTCGGGCATGCATGAACGTTTGAACTGTTGTGAGAAAAATCTGCGATAGAATGTTTTGAGCCAATGCTTTATAGTCTCTTTCCCATATTTGCCGTTAAATGCATGGCAGGCAAGAGTGAAAATTTTGGTAGGAGAGAAAGAATGACGCAGCATTCCGTGTAGAAAGAAATCGTGAAGTTCGTATGGACCAACGAGATCTTCTGTTTTCTGTTTTATTGTGTCATCTTGGGCTGCCGGAAGAAGTTCGGGGCTTATGGGGGTATCAATGATATCGAGAAGAACCTGTCTGATTTCAGGTTTGTCCGTGGTGTTGGCATAACCTTCTACAAGATATTTTACCAACGTCTTTGGAACAGATGTATTGACACCATACATCGACATCTGGTCTCCATTGTATGTGCACCACCCGAGTGCCAGTTCTGAAAGATCTCCTGTGCCGACAACAATCCCGCTTGTCTGATTGGCAAGATCCATAAGTATTTGCGTGCGTTCGCGAGCCTGCGAGTTTTCATAAGTGGCGTCATGCACGGCCGGATCATGTCCAATCGACTTGAAATGTTGTTCTACTGCCTCACCTATGGGGATCTCCAACATTGTGACGCCTAATAGCTCCATTAGTTTCGAAGCATTCGAGTGTGTCCGTGTAGTTGTTCCGAACCCCGGCATTGTCACTGCAGTGATGCCTTTCCGATCGTAACCAAGCAGGTCGTAAGCCTTGACTGTCACGAGAAGAGCAAGGGTGGAATCAAGACCACCGGATATTCCGATTACTGTGTTTTTACAATTTATTGCACGAAGACGTTGTGCAAGCCCCCATGCCTGAATTGAGGATATCTCATTGCAACGTTCACGAAAAAGTTCGGGCGCACCATCCGTAAATGGATGGGAAGAAACATAGCGCATTATTTCTTCATTCTTGTTAACGTTGTTATTGGCGACATCAATTATTTGGAATTCGTTGTTGGCAGAATCTGCGAAGGTGGAATATTTCAATCTGTCATTGCGGATTATATCCACATCTACATCTCGTATCTCCATTTTTGAATCGAGCGTGAAACGTTTGGATTCAGCAAGGATTGATCCGTTTTCCGCTATTATGCAGTTACCGGAAAATACCAGGTCAGTCGAAGATTCTCCGAGTCCTGCGGACGCGTAGGCGTATCCGCAACGGCATCGAGCGGATTGTTGCGCGATTAAATCTACCAAATAGCGGTGTTTGCCTGCTATTTCATTGGTTGCAGAGAGATTCAATATTATTTCTGCCCCCGCCATTGCCATCATGCAACTCGGAGGAGCGGGTACCCAAAGATCTTCACAGATTTCGATTCCGACAACAGCTCCGTTGATTGAAAACAGAAGATTTCTTGACACTGGAAATTCTATATTGTCTGAAATGACAGAGTCGCAGTGTTTTCCTTCTGCAAACCATCTTTTTTCATAAAATTCGTTATAGTTCGGTATATGTGTTTTGGGGACAGCTCCTTTGATTTTGCCATTGTGAATAACAATCGCACAATTAAAGAGGCGGTTGCCATGACGTAGCGGTGCACCGACTACAATTGTTGTGCTCAAATCCTTTGAAAACTTTGCAAGATCTTCAAGGGCATCTGATGTTTTTTCAAGAAGGTTCTGCTGAAAAAACAGATCCGCGCAGGTGTATCCTGTTATTGACATTTCCGGGAAAAAAGAAATGTCGGCATTCTTGCTGTCTGCAAGAATTAACATTTTCTTGATTTCGCTTATATTGAAGTCCACATCTGCTGGTCTTACTTCCGGCGAGATCGCAGCTATTCGGATGTATCCTAATCCATTCATCGTATGAGATTTAAGTTTTGACTGTAAAAATTGGGGTCAAAATTTTTATTATTAATGCAAATTTAGCGAAACATTTTCATAAATCTATATGTTTTTTTATTGAATTTAGCACTTTATTGTGGTAAATCCCGTTATGAATTTAACAATTTAATATAACTGATTTATGAAAAAAGTATCCTTATTGGTTTTAGCCATAGTCGCGGCTATCGGAACCCTAATGCCTGCAAGGGCGCAAGCACAAAAAGGCGAGATGACTCTCGGACTGATGGGCGGTTTTGCCACATATAACAACGGTGGTTTTGCAGATGTTTATTTTCAATATACATTTGCCGATCATTTCCGCATCGCGCCTGATTTAGGATATGTTTTCCGCAATGATAACAAATCTGCATTTGTTCTTGATGTTGATATGCATTTCCCGTTTAGGGTGGCAAAAGGGTTTGCTATATATCCTTTGGCTGGTTTTACATTCAACAACTGGTCGTACAAACATGGTGACAGTGCGAGTCGGGCAGGTGCGAATTTTGGAGCCGGATTCGATCTCTATCTGACTTCATATTTGAAATTGACACTCCAGGGTAAATATTCCTTAATGAATGATACAAGCGGAGGATTTTTCGGAATGGGAATAGGATATGTGTTCTAAAAATACCGCATAAAAACACCGGGCATCTTGCAATTGCAAAATGCCCGGTGTTTTTATGCGGAGTTGTCTTAATTACTTAAGAGCGTCTTTAACTGCATCGTTAGGCACCATTTCCTCTTTGAAAACATAAGCGCCCGTTTTAGGAGATTTCTCCATGATGATGACTTTGCTGTAGGTGCGTCCTTCACCTTTTTGAAGAGACGCGACGGTTTTCTTTGCCATAGTTCAGAGTGCTTATTTAATTTCTTTGTGAACGGTTACTTTCTTAAGGATGGGGTTGTATTTTTTCAACTCCAGACGACCTGTTGTGTTCTTGCGGTTTTTGGTTGTGATGTAACGAGACATACCGGGCATACCGCTGGCCTTATGTTCTGTGCATTCGAGGATAACCTGAACTCGATTGCCTTTAGCTTTCTTTGCCATAATTTAAACTGAATTTTAGAGAGAAAGGATTTTGATGTCTTTGAAATCGAGATTTCCGGCAGCTTCCGCTTTTTTGAGAGCTGCGTTAAGGCCGATTTTGTTGATAGTGCGCATAGCGTGTGCGGACACTCGCAATACGATCCACATATCCTGCTCAACCCAGTAGTATTTCTTTGTGTGCAAGTTAACCTCGAACTTACGTTTGGTGCGACGTTTTGAGTGGGATACGTTGTTGCCCACCTGCGCCTTCTTGCCGGTAATTTGACAAACTTTAGCCATGGCTGTTGCTATCTATTCTTGTTGTTAATTTTTTAGTTTATTGTTTCGGTCTTCATCGCAGTTCTCATATCATCGCTAATTGCATCATTTCCAGCGACTTTTAAGGATGGGTCACAAAACGTTTGCAAAATTACTTATTTTTTGTGAATTACACAAATTTTTTTGTAATTTTCAATAAAAAATCCCGATTTAATCGATGTTTATTCGTCGTTGATGTCTTCTTGTGCCGTATAGGTGTTGCGCAAAAGGTTGATAAGCATCACGAGGGCGTGATTGGTGGCAGATTCAATGACGCGGTCTCTGTCTCCGTCGAAGCGGATGCATTCGCTAACGGTTCTGTTGCCATATTTCACTGCGAACCAGACTGTGCCCACGGGTTTGAATTTTGATCCTCCTTCCGGTCCGGCAATGCCTGTGGTTGCGATGGCGCAGTCGGTATGCATGAGTCTTGCAGCGCCCAGAGCCATTTGCTCTGCAACTTCGCGCGATACGGCACCGTGACGTCCGATATCGCTGCGTGAAACTCCCAGCACATCAGCCTTGACATCGTTGCTGTAGCTGACCACACTCCCCATGAAATAGGCGGAGGAACCTGCGCGTTGCACTATTTTATGCGCGATGTTGCCACCTGTGCAACTTTCGGCAGATGATACCGTCAACTCTTTTTCTGAAAGCAGTTCACCTAGCACCTGCGATAAAGATTTATCCTCGATTGTTACAAGTTCTTCGGAGAAGAGATCCTGTAGATTCTGGTGCAGACGATTCATTTGGAACCGTAACAATTCAACCCCGGAGTTAATTCCTGTCAGAGTTATCTTTGTCAGGAGGTTACCTGAGTCTATAGTGACTTTCACAAACTCGGGAAGAGCCGCCTCGAAATGTTGAATGATTTTAGAAAGTTCCTGTTTGGTATAACCATAAATCACAACATGTCGGGTCTCTTTATGATCGGATGTGCTTTTCTTTGTCATCGCCCCAAATTTAACTTTTATTTTTAAACAGCTTCTTATATTGAAACACGGGCAAAAGGAGGAAGCCCGAGTTGACTGAATTCGTTATTAAGATATTTATGGTATCCGGCAATGGCAACCATGGCTGCGTTGTCGGTGGTAAACGCACGAGGTGGTATCCAGGGTCGCACATTCATGCTCTTGCACAATCCTTCAACAGCATTGCGCACTCCGGAGTTCGCTGAAACCCCTCCACCTATGGCAACATGTTTCACTCCTGTCATTTTTATGGCTTTTTTGAGTTTGTTGAGAAGAATGTCTATGATTGTGGCTTGTAGGGATGCGCACAAATCTGCCATATTTTCTTCTATGAAACGAGGGTTTTCCTTAAGCCGGTCGCGAACAGTATAGAGGAATGATGTCTTGAGCCCGCTGAAAGAATAATCGAGATCCGGAATGTGAGGTTTGCTAAACTGAAAAGCTTTTGGATTGCCCTCGGCTGCATAACGATCGATATGGGGACCGCCAGGATAGGGGAGACCGATTGTTTTGGCACATTTATCGAAAGCTTCTCCGGCAGCATCATCGATGGTTTTCCCGAGGATTTCCATTTCAGACATGCTTTTTACAAGAATAATCTGGGAATTACCTCCGGATATCAGCAAGCATAAGAAAGGATATTCCGGAATCTCGTCCTCCGGATTGACTTTAATGAAATGAGAAAGGACATGAGCATGAAGATGGTTAACATCAATCAAGGGGATGTCAAGTCCGATTGACATCCCTTTTGCAAAAGATGTTCCCACGAGAAGCGATCCCAGCAATCCCGGACCTCGTGTATAGGCTATTGCTGAAAGGTCTTCTTTGCTAATGTCTGCCTGACGGAGTGCTTCCGACACAACCGGTACTATATTTTGCTGGTGAGCACGAGAAGCAAGTTCGGGCACGACTCCTCCATATGCTTCATGCACTTTCTGACTTGCGATAACATTGCTGCGAAGCAATCCGTCAACGATCACTGCCGCTGACGTGTCATCGCATGATGATTCTATTCCGAGAATAGCTATACTCATTTTCAAGCTTGTTTACGATTACAAAGTTAAGAAATGCTTTTCAATTTTTCAATAAATAAGATAAAATATACTTTAAAATGCCGATGTAATCATGGAAATTTAGTAATTTTGTAGTCATATGTCGGCACTAAGAACTACTTATAAGGTTCTACGCAGTTTCCTTTTCACCGTTATAATCATAGCGGTGGTTATCTACGTGGGGTTATATATCGTGCTCTCCATACCCTCTGTGCAGAGGTCGGTCAAAAGCCGGGTCGAGAAAGAAACCTCAGCCTTTTTAGGTTCAAGAGTGGAGATTGGGTCACTTAAGATCTTTCCATTTAATGAGGTGCGACTTTCGGATGTGGATATTTATACCCCTAAGAATGAGAAGTGCATTTCCGTAGGCACTCTTGGTGCAGGAATACATCTCTGGCGCCTTATATATGATCAGAAAATCGAAATAACATATGCGGAAGTCATCGGACTTGACGGCAGAGTCTGGAAGGAGACACCGCAATCCCCCTTAAATATAGATTTTATTATCAAGGCTCTTGCTCCGAAAGATAAAAACAAACCACCTACAAAATTTGATTTAAAGCTTCATAACGTGGTGATAAGGAAGTCGAGACTTTCTTATGATATCCATAGCGCTCCCCGCAAGGACAATCCTTTGGCATTTGATAACAATCACATAGAACTAAATGATTTTAAGGCGGATGTCACACTGCCACAACTTAAAAATGATGATTTTATAGTTGATTTGAGACGGCTTTCCTTTAGAGAAAGAAGCGGCTTGTCAGTGGAAAAATTGGCAATGATGGCTCATATAACTCCGGAGTCGTTTGATGTGGTTGACATAGCATTGAGATTGCCGGGAAGCGATATAAAGATCTCTGATATTCACCTGCAGTTTAAATCTTTTAAAGATATATTGCAATCTCTTGATTCCGGCAATCATCTTGTGCAAATCTCAGCATCAAGATTGTCGCCTGCTGATTTCAGGTGCTTTTATCCTCCTTTGGCTTCTTTTAATGGAGAATATAAGTTTGATGCAGATATTTCAGGCAAGACCAACGATATCTATCTTGAGCAATTTGTATTGAGGGATGGCTTTAATGATTTTAATTTAAGTTTGAGGTGTAGACTGCAAGGCGCTCCCGAGATTAAAAACCTGAGAGGAGAGATTGAAGATCTGGAGTTGACATCATCCTCCGAAAAGATAAATGCAATCATTACTTTATTGCCCGGTCTCAAAAAGAATATCGCAGATATGATATGTCGTCTTGGCGATTTGAAACTGAAAGCAAATGGACATCTGTCAATGCCCGAACAGAAATCCGATATAGATGTGGAAATACTTTCCGGCGTCGGGGATCTGGATGCAGAGTGTGGATTGTCTTGGAGATCTGCAAAATTATTTGCACTATCAGGTGATGTAAATTCTGAGAATTTTGATTTTGGTAAACTTATCGCCAATGAAAAGTTCGGCACATTATCGTTGACATCCACCATTGATTTTAATGTGCAAGGTAAAGATATGGATGCTGCGGTTGATGCGGTAATCTCCAACTTTGAGTATAATGGCGAGACAATTGACAATATATCACTAAGCGGAGAAAAAAACGGCAAATCCATAGCCGGTCTTCTTGTGGTTGATGATGAATCCGTGAGTCTCGATTCTCATGTGGATGTTATTCTTGATAAGGAAAATTCACAATGGCGCATTGACACGGATATTCATAATTTTATTCCGTCAAGATATGGTATTCTTCCTAAGTACAAGGGGTATGATCTGGCGGCAAACTTAGGTGCGGATGTCACTGGCAACAGTATAGATAATTTAACCGGCTCTATAAATCTTACTTCCGTAAACTTTGAAAAAGCGGGTGATAAGAGTCTTCATCTTTCTTCTCTTTCATTGTTGTCAGAGAGAGTTGACACAGTCAAGAGATATTCAATCAGCAGCGATATTATTAACGGGAAACTTGAAGGTGCATTTACATTCGGGAATCTCGCCAAGTTTTCGAAAGATCTCGTTGTGAGGTCTGTTCCGTCGCTTGTTGCCGGCGATACTATTTCGGGGAGTCAGGATTTCGCGAAGCTTGACCTGACCATCAGTCCTAATGACGAATTTGCCGAATTCTTTTCCCTTTCGGTGAGGCCATATTCAAATATCTCTATTGCAGGGGATATGATGGGTGCGGACGGTAAACTGGCGTTAGATATCAACGCTCCATATCTCGTGAAGGGAAACAAAATGATACGAAACACCAAAATAAATATCAACGGTGATCGTATAAATGGATTGAGGGGTGAGATTTCGAGCACAGTGCCTGCCAAGAACGATGATGCTAATCTGTATGTCGTATTGTCAGCATTTGCCGACAATATTACATCAGATATTGACTGGACTTTTGAAAAAAATAAAACGGCTGAAGGTAATATTCGACTTGATGCACAGATAACAAAAAATCAGTTTACCGGAAAACCGGACGTTGATCTAAAGGTATCACCTTCGTCATTCCGATTAAATGGCTCTGAATGGCGTATTGACCGGGCTTCCATGGCATACTCAGGTGATGCCGTGGATGTTGACAACATCAGGATATGGCATGCGGGGCAGTTTGTGACGATAAACGGACGTGTGTCTACCTCTCCTGTAGATGCCTTGAAAATAAAATTAGCTGGCATTGACCTCAGCTATATATTTGAAGCTCTGAATATAAATTATGTGAATTTCGGGGGAATTGCTACAGGAGAGATACTTGCTTCCGATTTATTTACGAAGGTGCCCGTGTTGCGTACTGAACGTCTTTTTGTCAAGGACCTGAGTTATAATGGCGCTGTTCTGGGCGATGGCAATCTTGAGAGTCACTGGGTGAATGACAGTAAAAAGGTAGCGATAAATGCCGATATCCGTAAAGGTCAGCGAAGAGTAGCTTTGATAGGCGGTGGAGTATTCGTTACCAGAGACTCTCTATCGTTTGATATGCTTGCGGATCATGTTAATATAGAATTTTTGAAGCCATTCATGTCTGCGTTTACTTCAGATGTCGGCGGAGAAGCCTCGGGGCGTGTGAAACTTTACGGTACATTCAAGGATATTGATTTGAAAGGGAAGGTTCTCGCAGATTCAATTAGTATGAAGGTTGATTATACCAACGTATATTATCATGGCACGGATTCCGTTGATATTCGTCCCGGATACATAGACATACCCTCTTTCAGACTATATGATAAATATGGAAACTCAGCGTTGCTGAAAGGTTTTGTGAAGCATCATTATTTTCATGAGCCTGAATTTGAATTCCGGCTAACGGATGCACGCAATCTTCTCTGTTTTGATACCAACAACAAAATAAATTCCGACTGGTATGGTAAAATTTTTGCATCCGGAGGGGGAGTGTTGAGAGGAAGACCGGGTATAGTCTCAATGATGCTTGATGTCTCGACATCTCCCAACAGCGATTTTACATTTGTCTTAAGTGAAACACAGGCTGCCGCTGATTATGAGTTCCTGACATTCTCTGACCGAAAGAAAGCGGAACTTGAGGCTATTCAGGGGATAGTGGATCTGGAAGAGAAATTTAAAAATTCGTTGCCAGCACCGAGCATAGACCGATCCTCGCTCTTCACGATGGACATAAGGTGTAGCGTCACTCCGGCGGCAAAATTAACTTTGGTGATGGATCCGAAAGCCGGTGACAGGATAACTGCCCGCGGAGAGGGACCGATGCAGATTTCATATAATACAGATTCTGATGAAATGCAGATATATGGTAAATATACTTTGGCTGAAGGAAATTACAATTTCAGTCTTCAGGATCTGATTCTGCGTGATTTCAAAATCAACTCTGGAAGTAACATATCATTCAATGGAGACCCTATGCAGGGCGTTCTCGACATAACGGCGGCATATCGTGTCAACACCAATCTTTCTGATCTTGACAAGAGTTTTTCTACAGACAGGGATCTCAACCGCACAAATGTGCCTGTTGATGCTTTGCTGAAGGTGCATGGCGACATGAGGAGTCCGGAGATAACTTTCGATATAGCCTTGCCGACTTTGACGCAGGATGTTGAGAGAAAAGTGAAAAGTATTATCTCCACTGATGACATGATGAACCGACAGATAATCTATCTGCTCGCTCTCAACAGATTCTATACTCCGGAGTATATGGGTGGCACAAGCAATGGTAGCGGAGAACTGGCATCTGTAGCTTCTTCAACATTGTCATCACAGCTGTCGAGTTTTATGGGACAGCTTACTGATAAGGTAACTCTTGCACCATCTTTCCGTTCGGATAAGGGCGATTTTTCAGATATGGAGGTTGATGTGGCATTATCATCCAGACTTCTCGATAACCGTCTGCTCATAAATGGAAATTTCGGATATCGGGATCGCGCAACATCGCAATCGACCTTTGTCGGTGATTTTGATATTGAATATTTGCTCAATAAGAATGGGAACCTTCGTCTCAAAGCATATAATCATTTTAATGATCAGAACTATTATCTGAGATCGGCATTGACCACACAGGGAATAGGAGTGATCTATCGACGTGATTTTGATAATCCGTTCACATTCCTTATTCGCAAAAAGAAAAAAATTGTGGATAAAAATGGAAAAGATAAGAAGGGGAAAAGTGTTATAAAGGAATATAAAAAGGATAATGATAATTAATATTTAGGATGGCATTGTTGAGTAATGTTTCGATAGAGGGTATTCTCGAATATGCGGGACTTCGCAAGATTCCAAAGTATGGAGTCGCTTTTGGAGGAGGTGGAGCACGTGGATTCGCCCATATTGGAGTGATCACGGCTTTCGATAGATTCGGAATTAAACCGGAGATACTGTCAGGTGTCTCAGCAGGCTCGGTAGCGGCAGTCCTTTATGGCGCAGGGCTTTCTCCGCATGATATGATCGAGTGTTTTGCCGAATCACAGAAATTTGCGGACTTTACTGAATTTTCTGTGCCTACATCAGGATTTTTCAGGCTTGATAAATTTGGTAAAATGCTTGAAAGTTGGTTACCGGTGAAAAATCTTGAGGATCTGAAGATTCCTACAATAGTTTGTGCCACAAATTTTGACAAAGGCACATCCGTTGGATGGTGTAAAGGCGAGATTGTGCCTCGTGTACTTGCTTCTTGCAGTATCCCGATCATTTTTCGTCCGATGTTGATAAACGGCACTCATTATGTCGATGGAGGAGTGCTTCGAAATCTTCCGGCATGGGCGATACGTGATTATTGTAAAGTGCTTATCGGAAGTAATTGCAGCCCGTTGAATCGTACGTATAAATATAAACATTCGCTGCTTGATATAGCGGAACGCTCATTCCAGCTTATGAGCAAAGCGAATGTGCTTCAGGATATAAAACTTTGCGATTATGTGATCATGCCGCAGGCTATGTCACATTCCAAAACATTTGATCTTACGAGTTTACGGCGTAATGTCACTATCGGCTATGATGCCGCGTGCAAGGTGCTCGAAAAGATTGTAATATAATTCAACTTTCGCAAGCGAAAAGTTGAAGTTTATAAGTTTAATCGCGCAGAGCGCAGTTTATAAGTTTATTTGCTCGATGCGAATAAATGAAAACTAAGTCAGAGTCGAATCAGATAAACTATTAAACTTCTAAACTCTTAAACTTTAAGTTGAAGCTTGCGAAACTTAAATAATATATGAATATCAAATCATGAAATATTATCGAACTGACCTATGAAAGAAAAATTAATTATATATCAAGTTTTCCCCCGCATATTTACAAATATGAACGCTAATTGCGTGCAGGGTGGCACATATGAGCAGAACGGTTCGGGCAAATTCAACGATTTATCGCCCAAGGTTCTGAAATCGGTAGCTGACTTAGGGGTGAATTGCATTTGGCTCACCGGAGTAATAGAGATGGCGACGAAGACCGCTTTCCCCGGTATCCCTGCAGATAATCCGAACGTGGTGAAAGGAGAGGCTGGCTCTCCTTACGCTATCAAGGATTATTACGATGTGGCTCCGTCGCTTGCTGAAGATGTTGAGCATCGCATGGAGGAGTTTGAAGCTCTTGTGAAACGCATTCATCAGCAGGGCATGAAAGTAATTATAGACTTTGTGCCCAATCACACAGCGAGAGTTTATCATTCCGATGTTGCGCCGGCAGGTGTAAAAGATTTTGGCAATGACGATGATTATAGCAAGTTTTTTAGTGCATCAAATAACTATTATTATATAGTCAATCAGCAATTTTCTCCTGATTTCCCTTTGGATTCGGAAGGAACTGTTCCATATGTGGAATTCCCGGCAAAAGCCACCGGTAATGACTGCTTCACGGCGTTCTGTCATCGTAACGACTGGTATGAAACTGTAAAATTAAACTACGGATATGATCCAGGAGATCATTCGCGTCATTTTGATCCTGCACCCGATACATGGCTGAAAATGCTCCATATATTGAGATTCTGGGCTAAGAAAGGTGTCGACGGATTCCGGTGTGATATGGTGTTTATGGTGCCTCAGGAATTTTGGCATTGGACAATTCCTCAGGTTAAGAAAGATTATCCTGATGTGGTTTTCATAGGGGAGATCTATGATGTGAATCTATATCGGTCTTTTCTGGATTATTGTCATTTTGACTATCTTTATGACAAGGTTAATCTATATGATACCTTGGTTGGTATTGAGAAGCATAACATATCTGCTGCACAACTCACGAGCTGCTGGCAGCGTGTTGACGGAATCGGTGACAGCATGCTTAATTTTTTGGAGAATCATGATGAAGTTAGGTTTGCATCCCGAGAATATGCAGATGACCCGGCAAAAGTTGTGCCATCACTTGTGGTGAGTTCGATGATTTCCAGAGGCCCGTTCATGATCTACTATGGTCAGGAGCTTGGAGAGATGGCACATGACAATGAAGGCTTTGCCGGAGATAACAATCGTTCAACAATATTTGATTATTGGAGTTACGACACATTGCGCAGATGGTATGACGGAGGCAAGTGCTCAGCTCTGAAACTGACACGACATGAACGTTGGCTTAGAAACTTATATAAAAGGGTGCTGACAATGTGTAACTCTCATAGAGCTATTCGGGAGGGGAGTTTTTTTGATCTCATGTATGTTAATCTTCGTCATGACGGTTTTAATCCCCACCGACAATATGCGTTTCTCAGGTATACTGAGGACGAGGCTCTGCTAATAATTGCTAATTTTGACAATAAGGAGGCAATGTTGTCTTTAAATATTCCTGAGCTTGCAATTGATATGGCAGGGCTTGCATCCGGAGAACAAAGATCAAAAGATCTTTTATGGGGCAAGGAATATACATTTAGCGTTGGAAGTGATGTAGAGACACGTCTTATTGTGGGGGCTCATGATGCAATAATCCTTTCATTAAAGAAAAATGACAGGAAATTGTAGAAAAATTTCCGATAAATCATTTAGATATTTGGGAAAATAGTTATAATTTTGTCAAACCAAATAACAACCATTCAGATATAATGAATAATAACCTTCCGCCAATCAAGGTTTTTGCAGGAGAATCATCGAAATATCTCGGTGAATCAATCTGTAAAGAATTAGGCATCGAATTAGGCAAAATGAATAAGGAGCATTTTGCAGATGGAGAGTTTGAAGTAGGTTTTGAGGAATCAATCCGAGGAAGCCAGGTTTATCTCGTGCAGTCCACTTTCCCCAACAGTGACAATCTGATGGAGCTTTTGCTCATGATTGACGCCGCCAAGAGGGCTTCGGCTGCCCAGATTGTAGCAGTAGTACCTTATTTTGGCTGGGCTCGCCAGGATCGCAAGGATAAACCCCGTGTGTCAATTGCTGCTAAACTTGTGGCAGACCTTCTCAGCGTTGCAGGAATTGACCGGTTGATCACCATGGATTTGCACGCTGATCAGATTCAGGGATTTTTCGATGTTCCGGTCGACCATCTCTATGCTTCATCGATATTCATTCCTTATATCGAGAGCCTTCATCTTAAAGATATGGTTATCGCATCTCCGGATGTTGGTGGGGCAAAGAGAGCTAATTCTTATGCCAAGTATTTTGATGTTCCTTTGGTGCTTTGTCATAAACAGCGTGCGAAAGCAAATGTCGTGGCTTCCATGACAGTGATTGGAGATGTTGAAGGCAAGAACGTTGTTCTTATCGATGACATAGTTGATACAGCCGGCACAATCACAAAAGCGAGCGATCTTCTTCTTGCATATGGCGCAAAATCTGTAAGAGCGCTATGCAGTCATCCTGTTATGAGTGATCCTGCAACCGATAATGTGAAGAATTGTGGTCTGACTGAGATAATTTTTACGGATTCAATTCCTTATCTTAAAGAAAATCCTAAAGCCACGGTTCTTCCCGTTGCAAAACTTTTCGCAGATACAATCCGTCGAATCCACAATAATCAATCAATTTCTTCTCAATATCTTTTTAAGTAATTGAAGATATATTGATATAAAAAGAATGGTCGCGAATTTTCGCGACCATTCTTTTTATATCAATATATTAAGATAGAAGTATATCCTGTCAGAAACTAACTCCAAATCGCAATTGAGCAATGTAAACATAATGCTGATCAAGACGATCAATCATATTGAGATGCCTACGGTTGAAGTATCGGTAACCGGCAGAAAGGATGATATAGCTGCTTGCCAATCTTGATCTGGATAGATTCACGCCAAGACCTAATGCTGAGACAAAGTCGCCAAAAGTAGGGGAATCGTTGATTGTATTGAACGAATAACCAATTTTTGCACTCATGAAAAGTATAGACGGTTTCTTGCGGAAAGATGTCTGTATTGTGGCATATATAGGAATGAAATTGTCTCCATGTTGTACTGTGCGGTGAATGCCGGCTCCAAATCCGAGCATTCTTATATAAGGGTTCTTGTAACCGAAAAGCACGTCGACATCAAATGTTGACATGTCATGACCTGTCAAATCGAGAGAAGCGCCGGCTTCTGCTCCCCACGTAAAATGGGATTTTGCAAGACTTAAAGACCGTTTAGGGAAGAGGCTTTCCCTTTCTTCATGAGCTAATGTGTCAGTGGGGAGATTGTCATATGCGCTAATGGATACAGTAGTAAGCAGCATACCCGCAGTCAAAACAATTGTTTTGACTGCGGGTATTATATTATTTTTGAAGGAAATCATCATGTATGGGACAGCCTTCGGAGTGAGTCTAATACTGATTTATTCGCCGAGATAGCTTTTGAGGAGCTTGCTCTTCTGTCCTTTAAGGCGGCGGATTGCCTTTTCTTTAATCTGACGCACACGCTCACGTGTCAAATCAAATTTAGCCCCGATTTCCTCAAGAGTCATTTCCTGACATCCTATTCCAAAGAACATCTTGAGAATTTCTCTTTCGCGGTCATAAAGCTGCTTGAGTGCGCGGTCCACTTCTTTTGAAAGTGATTCCTGATTAAGGTTGGCATCAGCCATGGGACTGTCGTCGTTAGGAAGCACATCCAGAAGCGAATTGTCTTCACCCTCAACAAAAGGAGCGTCAACAGATATGTGGCGTCCGGAAACTTTCATGGTGTCGGAAATTTTGTCGACAGGCATGTCAAGACGCTCTGCGAGCTCTTCGGGAGAGGGACGGCGCTCATTTTCCTGCTCAAATTTCGAAAGTTCTTTCGTGATTTTATTAAGGGAGCCAACCTGATTAAGTGGAAGACGCACGATACGGCTCTGTTCTGCTAAAGCCTGGAGAATTGACTGGCGGATCCACCAGACAGCATATGAGATGAACTTGAAGCCTCTCGTTTCATCAAATTTCTGAGCTGCGCGAATCAGACCGAGGTTGCCTTCGTTGATAAGATCCGGAAGGCTGAGACCCTGGTTTTGATATTGTTTTGCTACAGAAACCACAAATCTTAGGTTAGCTTTGGTTAACTTTTCAAGAGCAGCGTGATCTCCTTTTTTGATTCGCTGAGCGAGTTCAACTTCCTCACTAACAGATATAAGCTCTTCACGACCTATTTCCTGCAGATACTTGTCAAGCGAGGCGCTCTCGCGGTTGGTAATGGATTTTGTTATCTTTAATTGTCTCATATGTACTTCCAAAAATTGTTGCAAATTTAATAAAAAATCATGAGATTTCCAATGATTTTGTCAAATTTGTGTGCTAATTAAATTCTATAATGTTACAACAAATACTGCGCCAATAATCTTCATAAATAGAATTATTTAACTTAAGTAAGTATTGAAAATTAGTTTATAATAAGTAAGTGAGATGCTTATTTAAATTTTGAATCTTTTGGATGCTTTCCTGTTTTCTCATCAGTCACATAGCCCGCTATGCTCCTTCTTCGAAATCAGGAAATCATCTCAAAATCTCCTAAAATTTAATATAAGCTAATTTCCAACACTTACTTATCCAACCTCCATAAGGTTAAAGAAGAGAGCGATGGCTGTTCAGCCATCACTCTCTTCTTTAATTGGATTATGAATTCAGAAATTTATTCTCCGGCGAGATTTACAGCATAGTAATATTTCTTACCGGTGGGATAAATACCTGTGATAAACATTACTTTGTCTTCATCATCGCCTTTCATTATCTGATTGTAGATGCGTTCAACATCGTCTGAAGAATTAACAGCATTGCCGTTGATTTCAGTGATGATGAAGCCATCTTTGACACCTGCGTCTCTAACACATCCATTCTTCACCCCAGTGACTTTGACACCGTTGGTGATTCCAAGATGCTGTTTTGTATCATTGCCGATCTTCATGAATGCGCAGCCAAGTTCCGAGAAATCACCTTTCTTGGTGATGTTTGTGCTGCCCTGGAGGTTACGAAGCGTCGCGCTCTTGGTTGTGGAGACGTTGTCACGAACATATGTAACGCTGATTTGGTCACCGGGACGGAACTTGTTAAGCTGCTCTACGAGTTCGGCGTGGTTGTGAACCGGAACCTTGTTGATTGCTGTGATGACATCATCCTCCTTAAGACCGAGTTCCTTAGCTGTGCTGCGATCTGTCACGGAAGCGATAAGGAGACCGGACTTGGTAGCCGTGATGTTTTTCTCTTTTGCAATCTTGGCATCGAGCTCAATCACCTGACATCCGAGCACTGCACGCTGAACTGTGCCATACTGACGGAGGTCTGTCATGACTTTCTTCACGATTGTAGTAGGAATCGCGAACGAGAAGCCTGAGTAGCTGCCGGTGTTGCTATAGATAGCGGAGTTTATACCTATAAGTTCACCTTTGAGATTGACCAGGGCACCGCCCGAGTTGCCCGGGTTGAGAGCTGCGTCAGTCTGGATGAACGATTCAATATTCAGACCGCCCTGTTTGCCATTCTGACCAAGGCTGCGGGCTTTGGCACTTATGATACCCGCTGTTACTGTAGAGTTGAAACCAAAAGGATTACCCACAGCGAGAACCCACTCACCGACTTTTACAGCCTCACTGTTGCCGAAAGTGATCGGGGAGAGCCCTTTGGCATCGATCTTGATGAGGGCGAGGTCAGAAGCCTCGTCAGTACCGATTATTTTAGCTTCATAGGTAGAGTTGTCATTCATCAACACTTCAAGCTTGTCAGCATCAGCGATAACGTGGTTATTAGTTACGATATATCCATCTTCAGATATGATTACGCCGGAACCGAGTCCGTTCTGCACAGGTTCGTTTTTCTTCTGCTGTTGACGGGGCTGTCTCTGCTGTGGTTGCTGAGGCTGACCGAAGAAGAAATCGAACATGCCGAAAGGATCATAGCCGCCACCCTGGTTGCCGTAAGAATTACGCGTACGTGTGGTGTAGCTTTTGATGCACACTACGGCATTGACAGTTTTTTCTGCTGCAACGGTAAAATCGGTATCAAAAGACGGAGAAGAAGAGGTAAGGATAAAATTCGGGTCTTTGTCGTTTGATCCGACACATTCCTTGGCTTGAGCGCCAAAGAGGAGACCGGTCAGTAATGCGACCGATGCGATCATGGTGATTTTCTTCATATCATTAATTTTAGTAGTTCGAATTATGAACGTTGGTTCGAATTTTGAACCCAACATTTGTTTCGTCTACAAATTAAATGCAAAAGTGTTTCCAATATTACATTTGTCACACCTAATAAATGCAAAATATTCTAAAATTCTTTAAAATAGCCCTTTGCAAATCTATAAATAATATGCATGGCATATTTATTCGGTGCATGTATTAATATAAAAGAGATGCCCTGAGGCATCTCCGATATCAACAAATAAAACTTAACAATTCTTTTTCAAAACGATAGGCTGTCATTTGCCGTAATCTTTTAACTGATCACGAAGGCGCTTGCGAGCGAAGAAGATGCGGCTTTTTACTGTGCCTAACGGCAAATTCATTTTTTCAGCTATCTCATTATATTTATAACCGGCTACAAACATATTAAATGGGATCCTATATTCATCCGAGAAACTATTGAGAGCCGCTGATATCTCCTTTACAGCATAAGAACCTTCGGGAGTGTCAAGACCGGAGTCTTGTGATATGTTGAGGTGATATAGATCTTCAGTCTGGTCGATAACAGTAGCTTTTCTTACTGTCTGACGGTAATTATTGATGAAGATGTTACGCATGATAGTGAAGATCCATCCTTTGAAGTTGACATTGTCAACATATTTTTCTTCATTATCAAGTGCTTTTAGAGTTGTATCCTGAAGAAGGTCTTCTGCCTGTTCGCGGTTAGAAGTGAGCTGATATGCAAAACTAAGAAGATTGCCTTGAAGTCCAATCAATCTGTTTTTGAATGTTTCGTTAGATTTCATTTTGTTGTTGTTTTAATGTTGATACCATAATAACATCGCTAACTTAAAAATTGTTTTGAAGAAGATAAAATTTTTTAATTTATTTTTTACCTAAGTAAGTATTGAAAATTAGTTTATATTAAATTTTAGGAGATTTTGAGATGATTTCTTGATTTCGAAGAAGGAGCATAGCGGGCAATGTGACTGATGAGAAGTCAAGAAAGCATCCAAAGACTCAAAATTTAAATAAGCCATACATTTACTTATTATAAACTAATTTTCAATACTTACTTATAGGGGTTAGTAAATATATTGCAATGGTTTTCAGTGCGATTTATGTTTGTTCTTTTATGAGATAGTATGCGTTTTTTGTTAATTTATTTAATTATGAGTAATTTTGCAATATGAAGTTGTTTAAAAACTTCATTGATAAACTGGAAATAATGAGATTTGAAGATATTCTTACCAATGACGATGTGCTTGATGGACTATGGGACATGCATTTTGATGAGTGCACTCCGATTCAGGAACAAGCTATACCTGTCATAATGGAAGGTCGCGACCTTCTTGCCTGCGCTCAGACCGGCACAGGAAAAACTGCTGCTTATCTTTTACCTGTGATCAACATGCTTGCTGATGGAGGTTATCCTGATGACGCAATCAACTGCGTGGTGATGGCACCGACGAGAGAATTAGCTCAACAAATCGACAGACAGCTCCAGGGCTTCGCATATTTTATGCCGGTGAGCGGCATGGCGATTTACGGTGGCACAGACGGTTATGCATACGAACAGCAGAGAAAATCATTGAAGATGGGTGCCGATGTCGTTATTGCCACTCCCGGACGTCTTTTAGCTCATCTGAGCATGGGCTACGTTGATCTCTCAAAAGTATCTTTCTTTATACTGGATGAAGCCGACAGGATGCTTGACATGGGATTTTACGATGACATAATGCAGATCGTTGCTCGCCTTCCCAAAGAAAGACAGACTTTGCTCTTTTCCGCGACAATGCCACCCAAGATTCAACAGATGGCAAGCAAGATACTCAAAGACCCCATTGAAGTCAAACTTGCTGTATCAAAACCGGCTGAAAAAATTAAGCAATCCGCTTATATCTGCTATGAACCGCAGAAACTTCTCATCTTGAAGAAAATTTTCAATGAGAACCCACCTCAGAGGGTAATAGTTTTCTCTTCATCAAAATTAAAAGTCAAGAATCTCGCACGCGAACTAAGGAGTAAAAACATTAAGATTGCAGAAATGCATTCTGATCTCGATCAGGACAAGCGCGATGATGTAATGCTCGACTTCAAAGCCGGCAAAATCCAGGTTATTGTCGCCACAGATATTCTTGCAAGAGGAATTGACGTCGATGACATAGAGATGGTTGTAAACTATGATGTTCCGAGAGAAGCAGAGGATTATGTGCATCGCATAGGACGCACGGCAAGAGCGAACCGCGATGGTCGCGCTGTAACGTTTGTTTCTCCGGAGGAAATGGGCAAACTTAAACGAATAGAGCGTCTTCTAGAGAATGAGATTCCGAAAGAGGAGATACCGGCTGAATTCGGAGAAGCTCCGGTTCTAAAAAATACTGCTTTTTCCCATAAAAATCGCGGCAAAGGAAACAAAGGAAGCCGAAGCGATAAAAACAGTAAAAATAGCAAAAACAGCAAAAACAGACGTTCATATAACGGTCGTAATCGAAAGAAACTCGGGAATGAGCAAAAGCAACCAGCCGTTTAGGTTCAAAAGGTTTGAAGTTTACCATCACCGCAGCTCCATGAAAATTGGTGTGGATGCTGTAATTCTTGGGGCATGGGCAAACGTGCTGAATGCACGCACCATTTTAGATGTTGGATGCGGCTGTGGTGTTATAGCGTTGATGGTAGCCCAGAGGAATCAGTATTCAAGAATCGAAGCTATCGACATAGATAAAGAATCGGTAGAAGAGGCTGCGGGCAATTTCTTAGTTTCTCCGTGGAGTGAAAGGATAGTGGCAAAACAAATTGATTTTAACGACTATTGCTCCCAGCATATTGAACAAAGTATTCAACCGATAGATTATATCATTTCGAATCCACCATATTTTGATTCAGGTGTGGATACTCAGGACTCCGTCCGGTTGAAAGCTCGGCATCAGGGACAACTGTCTCCATCCATAATACTTGAAAGGGGTGGCAACATGATATCTGATAATGGCATTATCGGAATGGTCATTCCTGTTGAACAGGCAGAAGAATTGACAGGAATTGCAAATTATATAGGATTATACACAATCCGAAAAATGATAATGACAGGCAGAGAGGGGAGAGAGGCTAAGCGATGTTTTATTGAGTTTGGACGCCACCAGGTTCCTTTCTCAACAGAACATTTGACAATTGAATTTCATGATGGCAGCTTCACACCCGAGTATATGTCGTTATGTCGAAATTTTTATCTGAAATTCTAAAACTTTTTTCATCTAAAAAATAAGTCCTTGATGTGGAATGCATCAAGGACTTGTTTTTTATGAAATTCTTATTGTATGTTTATCAGAATTTGAAACCTGTGGAAAGAACCACGCGAGAGTTGTTGAATGTAAGTTTTGCCGAAGGACTTGCATAACTGGGAACGGCTTCAGGATCAGGCGTGAAAGCATGATACTCGGATGTCATGTGTTTATAGACATAAGCAAGGTCAATATAGAATCCTTTATGACGGTAGCCAAGACCGCAGGTAATATAGTTGGTGTCATTATCAAAACGATAATTCGGTATTGTGCCTGCTGTATAAATAGTCATGCTGTTATTCTTTGCTTTTGACTCAACCGGAGAAGATACGTGGCTATATCCAGCGCGCACACTGAATGATGGCGTTACGCGATACTCGGCACCGACACGGAATGTATCTGTGTGACGATATATGTTCTTTATATCTTCATTTTCATAGTAGTAAGCATCGTTATTATAAGCAGCCGGGGTTGCAGAATAATAATCATAATCCCACGGATCATCCCAATACCCGCCGCCATAATTTGAGGCTTCTGAGAACTTCATGGTTTTATAACCATTCCATTCATAATCTGCAGAGATTATGAACTTGCCACCGATCACTCCGGCAGCACTTGCTATGATTTTCCAAGGTGAGTTAAAATTATAATCCTGAGTGCCGGGATAGCCATCATTTGTTTTGGCTCCTACACCTTCTCCAAAATACTGTGCATCAACATTGGCAGAATAAGTCTCATTCAATGAATACCACGTAGGAGTGTGGAACGCCAAACCGAGACGTAATTCCTGAATCGGCTTAACTATAACGCCAAGCTGATAATTGAATCCAGTGCCGTTTGCGCGATAAAGATTACGCATTCGCCAACGTGAATCTGTTACCATTATCTCATCAGTTTTGGGATGCATGACATAAGCATCCGTCAAATCTTCTCCGTAATATGCATCAAGTTTATAATCAAAATTGACAATATCAAAGTTCATGCCCCAATACACCACATTTGATATGTTACCACCTAATGCAATATTATATTCATCAACACTCCCTTTTTCAGTTACATCAAAATTGGCAGAACCGAAGGTGCCCTGACCGAACTGACCGGTCCAGGATGGATTCTCCGGGTTTCCATTAGGATTGATAAGATATGAATCGTAACCGAGGATTGCAAGCCACGGAACAAAACTACCATCGCTGGGGTTATACGGATCGTATGGAGGATTCGATTCGTCATCTTTCTCTATGTTCGCAATCGAAAGTTCTTGATTGTTCGCTATTCCTGCTATGTAATTTGATAAAGAAGTCTGCAACTGAGGGATGACCCCGCGATAGCGACGATTGAAGGATACGGCTTTGTTGTATGTGAAACCGAAATTTATATTAGGGATGACATCGCTCCCAAGTTTCAATGTTGCAACACCACCAATATTATCGAGATAGAACTTGGTCTGGTTATTAACTGTTCGGAACCCTTGAGCATCGGATGTTGAACGTTGAGCATCGAGATCAAGAGTAAAACCAATTTCATTACTGCGGTAAACGCCGATACCGGCAGGATTCTGCGACAGGGTAGAGAGATCCCCTCCGAGGGCACCAAAGGCCCCACCCATTCCCATAAATCGTGCTGTTCCTCTCAAATCGGGCTGAGAAAAACGGTATGCATCTATCGCGCTTTGCGCAGAAGCACCCGTTGCAATGCAGCACATGGATAAGACAATGTATAGCTTTCTCATAACGATGAGTTTTTTAGTTTATTAAGTGTTATTGATTTGTATCTGTTAAAAAATATCTAAATTTCTAACAAGATATCAAACTCTTTCATAATTATAACGAATATTATTATAAAAGGATTGCAGCGACAAATAAAATTTGCCGCTGCAATTGTTTGTATTATCTGTGGCGGCCGCGACCACCGCCACCTACGCTGCGGCTACCGCCTCCAAACCCTCCGGAACTGCGTCCGGTGTTGAAGCTACCACCGCTGTTATAGCTATGTCTATTGGTGTTATAGCTGTTACGGTTCGTATTGTAACTATTGCTGTTGCTGTTGTAGTTATTGCGGTTTCTGTTTGAATTCGAATTTGAATTATATGTTCTTCTGTTGTTCGAATTCGATCCGGCGTTGTATGTGCGGCGATTATTATTTCTATTTACATTATAATCACCACTGTTTTGTCGGTTATTATTACCATCATAGGAGTTTACACGATTTCCATTGTTGGTAGTGGCATTTCCGCGATAAGTACGACGATGATTTGTCGTATTTCCACCATAGAGGCCTTTATTGGAATTGTTATTTCCATATTGCGGAACTCTTGTACTTCCGGGGCGACCAACCGGTCTATGACCTATATTGCCGCCGGGTCGGGTATTTGAAGCCCAGTTTGAGCCGGGTCGGTTCGGCAGTCGTCCACCCGGACGATAGTCGGCATAATGAGGTCGACCTCCCCAGCCCCAGGATGGACCCCAAGATGGTCCCCAACCCCATGAGGGACCCCAGCCCCAATTCCATGAGGGACCCCATGCCCAAGAAGGACCCCAGTTCCAGCTCCAAGAAGGACCCCAAGACCATGCTGGTCTCCAAGCCGGTCCCCAGTTCCAGTACCAAGGATCATAGTAGCCGGCATAATATGGCCATGAATAGCCATAATATGGAGCGAATGAAGGCAATCCATTGTTGAACACAATCTCTACGTTGCCATAACTATTGAGCAAAACATCTTCGAGAATATCGGAATTGTCAGTAACAATAGTCGGATTATAGTATTTCTGGATCTGCTGGGTATAGACGAAATCTTCGTCTTTTTCAGCACGCGCTCCGATGGTATCGACCGGACTGCTGTAATATTGACCACGACGATTATATTCGTCGACATCAACATTCTCAAAGTCCTTTATGTAGTAAGACTGTTTCTTCTTCTTTGTGGAAGTTGAAGCTGTCTTATCTTTCTTCGGGTTGTAGTAAATGTCATCATATTCCTGTGCGTTTGATGCAAAAGGAGCAGCAAGCGCCATGATGGTCAGGCAGTACAATAATTTTCTCATAGCTTCATATTCCTTAGTTAATTTGACTTTTAGACAAACTGATAGCATTTATGTTTAAAACAGTATTGTTAAAAGTGTTTAAAATTAGATTATTTCTATGATTCCTGCAAATAATTAACGCTAAAAAATGTAAATTTGATTTGTCGAAGAGTTTTGCTAAATTTGTAGCCAAGTACGTAATAAAAATTAACCGATATATGTAAGTAATGAAATCTTGCACTATAAAACTTATTCTTTGGGGATGTTTTTACCTCGTAATTCACTCGTATATGCCTATATGCTCCATCATTACGCGGCAAAAACATCTCAAAAATAACTGCGTTTTATATGTGCATTAAATTTTCTTACTTGCTTATTTATAAATAATAGATGAGGGTCTAAATGGAATTTAAGAATAATCAGGGGAATGGATCCGGATTGTTGCTTCTGATTGTAACTCTTGCGGTAGCATTGCTTTCTGCATCTTGTCATTCCTCTAAAAAAGGGAGTAGGAACAATTATAAGCAGCAGGAAATATCTATTTCTGTGAAAGATCTAAAAGGTTCTGAATCGCAGAAAAAAATAGCTGAAGAAGCAATGTCATGGATCGGTACGCCTTACGCGTATGCAAAGTGCGACAAAAAGGAGGGTACAGATTGTTCCGGTATGGTGCTGAGGGTGTATGAGGATGTGTTGGGGTACAAACTTCCTCGCAATTCAGCCAAACAGGCAGAATTCTGTATGCCGCTAAAAAAAGAGGAGGTCGAAACAGGAGATCTTGTGTTTTTTGCAACCGGGCATGATCCTGAGAAAATATCACATGTCGGGATTATGGTGGATGATGTGAATTTTGTGCATGCCTCGACCAAGAAGGGAGTGGTGATATCAAGAATCGATACACCTTATTATATTCGGACTTTGAAAGGATTTGGGAGAGTTAAACCATGATGGGGCGAGATGGGGAATGGGGTGGAATGGGGAATAGGGCTGAATAGGGCGATATGGGGCTGGATGGGGATGGGGGAGAACTGGAGAAATATAAAAGAGGGATGTCACTGCTGATTCTGTGACATCCCTATTTTATGAATTATGAGGTATTACTCTTTATGAATTATGTGAAATTCATTAAATCATGAATCAAAGGAGAGGGAGGAGTTTTGCTTCGAGATCCTCAAGTTTTACCAGACCTACGCTGCGGTCAACAACTTCACCACCTTTGAAGAAGAGCACTGTCGGTATGCTGCGGATACGGTTCTCAGCAACAACCTCATCGTTCTCGTCTATGTTTAGTTTACCGATAACTGCTTTGTCGCCATATTTCTCAGCGAGTTCCTCAACAACAGGACCGAGTTTCATGCAGGGACCACACCATGTTGCCCAGAAATCGATTACCACTACTTTTCCTGACTCGATAGCCTCTTTGGCTGTCTGATCTGTAAATTGAATTGCCATGATTTTATTTTTAGGTTTAAAATTTTGTTTTCAAAACTGTATTTTACATTGTGGATATTTTGTATTTTAGTCCATAATCTTGAAGTGTATCCATGAGTTCTCGAGTGATGGGCATCTTTTTGCGTGAATGCACTCTTATGGATTGTCTTGACTCCGGATCGAAGATGTCAAAATAAAGGTCACCCTTACGGTCATTGTCCGGAATCTGCTCCAACGCCGTGAAGAAATCACGGTTGTCATATTTGAAATTCATATACACGAGAACTCCATTGGCTATGCCTCCTCGTTTTGATTCCAGAGATGAAACTTCCTCAATCTGCATGTCTGTGCGTTCCGGGTTGAAACGACCGGGCACAATATTAATCCTAACGAATGTCGGCTCTCCGACACGGAATTTATCTTTATGCTGGTTGTGGTTCATTCCAAAAAGTGGAATTTCTGTCTTACCGGTAAAGTCTTCCAGTTCCACAATTGTAAACTCATTTCCTTTGCGGGAGGTTTTGAGAGTGACTTTGGTTACAAGTCCGCCCATGGTGATCTTGCAAGGGGTGTTCTGCTTATCTTTAAACTGCTCGCACGGGGTGTTGCACCCATATGTCAACTCCATATAATATGGGTCTAACGGATGGGCTGATAAATACATCATCACCATCTCCTTCTCTTTTTCAAGAAGCGCGAGGCGATCCCATGGTTCTACAACCGGAAATGGAGGTTTGTTGGTCTCAATCGGTTCCATATCACCGAAGAGACTCATTTGAAGCGAGTTTTTGTCGTTCTGGATATTCTGTCCATATTTGACAAGCAGATCCGTATAAGTTGATTCCAGCACAGGATGCACAAACATCTCACGCTGCATTTCGAAACAGTCGAAAGCTCCTGCCATCGCAAGGTTTTCAATTGCTCCTCGGTTGCACGCAGAAAGGTTCACACGCTCCACAAAGTCATAAATGTCTTTAAACGGACCGTTTTTCTCCCTTTCAATTATTATTGCATTTACTGCATTTAGACCGACACCTTTCACTGCTGCAAGTCCGAAACGGATCTCACCTTTCTGGTTAACACCAAAACGTTCAACCGACTCGTTGATATCCGGACCTTTAACGGTGATGCCCATGCGTTTACATTCATCCATAAACTTACGCAACTTATCGGTGGCTGTCAGGTTACGGCTTAACACTCCAGCCATATATTCGGCAGGGTAGTGGGCTTTTAGATATGCAGTCTGATATGCAACCCAGCTATAGCAAGTGGCATGACTCTTATTAAATGCATAGGATGCGAATTTCTCCCAGTCAGCCCATATCTTCTCTAATGCCTGTGCCGGATGACCATTCTTTACTCCCTGCTCCATGAATTTCTTCTTGAGCTTCATCATCTTGTCGATCTGCTTCTTACCCATGGCTTTACGAAGCATATCGGATTCACCTCGGGTGAAGCTTGCAAGCAGACGCGACAAAAGCATCACCTGCTCCTGATAGACGGTGATACCATATGTCTCCTCAAGGTATTGCGCCATAATCGGGATATCGTAGGTGATCGGTTCCTCACCATGCTTACGCTTGATGAATGAAGGGATATAATCCATAGGTCCCGGTCGATAAAGTGCATTCATCGCGATGAGATCCTCGAATTTGGATGGCTGAAGTTCGCGAAGCGATTTCTGCATACCTTCGGATTCGAACTGGAAAGTAGATGTTGTGTTACCCTTGCAATATAATTCGAATGTCTCTTTGTCATCGAGAGGAATATGATCAATGTCCAGATCAAAGCCACGTGTATGTTTTATATTGGCAAGAGCTTCCTTTATGATGGAGAGTGTTTTGAGACCAAGGAAGTCCATCTTGATCAAACCGGTCTCCTCAATCACGCTACCCTCATACTGAGTAGAGATCACTTTCGTTCCATCTGCATCTGTAGCCATAGATACGGGCACCCAATCGGTTATGTCATCACGGCAAATGATGACACCGCAGGCATGAATACCGGTTCCACGAATGTTGCCCTCAAGTTGTTCGGCATATTTCATCGTCTCACGGATGCCTTCATTGGGATTCTCTTTCTCGGCGGCAAATTCCTTGTTGTATAGAAGACAGTTTTTGAAATTGATTTTCGGAGCTTTTCCGTTTACTTCCGGGAGACGATCGGGCACAAGTCTTGCCAGTCGGTTTGCCTCCGGCAACGGAACCTCAAGCACCTTTGCCACATCCTTGATAGCCATCTTCGTTGCCATGGTCTGGTATGTGATGATGTGGGCAACCTTTTCCTCCCCATACTTCTCAGTGACATATTTCAACACCTCATACCTGCCGTCATCATCGAAGTCGACATCAATATCAGGGAGTGAAATACGGTCAGGGTTAAGGAAACGTTCGAAAAGAAGATCGTATTTTATCGGGTCAATCTGAGTGATTCCGAGACAATAGGCTGCCGCACTTCCGGCTGCCGATCCACGTCCGGGACCAATGCTGACGCCAAGTTTCTTTCTTCCGGTATTTATGAAGTCCTGAACAATTAGGAAGTAACCCGGGAAACCCATGGTCTTCATGATGTAAAGTTCGAATTTTAAACGTTCTTTCACATCATCGGGCAATGGATCTCCATATCGTTCCAGTGCACCTTCCATAGTGAGTTTCTCCAGATAGTCTGCTTCAAATTTGATTCGATAGAGTTTATCGTATCCTCCAAGACGTTCTATTTTCTTCTTGGCATCTTCCTCTGAAAGCACCACATTGCCGTTCTCATCTTGTGTAAATTCATCAAAAAGCTCTTTCTCTGTGATTCGAGAACGGTATTCCTCCTCTGTGCCGAACTCCTTCGGAATGTCGAAGAAGGGCATGATAGGTGCATGATTCAAAGTATAAAATTCTACTTTGTCAAGGATTTCCTTAGTGTTGTCGATCACCTCTGGTATATCCTTAAAAATCTCACGCATCTCCTCGGTGGTTTTCAACCATTCCTGTTTTGTATAATGTAGTCGGGGCTCATTGAATGATTTCTGCATTGATACGCAAATCAGACGGTCATGAGCCTCCGCATCGTCCTCGTATGTGAAATGGACGTCATTGGTGGCGATCATCTTGATGTTGTGTTTTCTTGCAAACTTTATCAGATGTTCATTTACTTTCGTCTGCTCAATGAAGACCTCACGATTGGCATTCTCCTTGAAAGTCTCATGTCGCTGAAGTTCGAGATAATAGTCTTCGCCAAACGTCTGTTTATACCAGAGAATCCTTTCTTCTGCCTTGTCGAGATCACCATGCATGATAAACTGTGGCACTTCTCCTCCAAGACAGGCGGAGCACACGATCAAGCCCTCGTGATGGCGAGCAAGATCTTCGCGGTCTGTACGCGGTTTATAGTAGTATCCTTCAGTCCATGCCTTGCTCACAAGCTTCACAAGATTGTGGTAGCCGACGCTGTTTTTTGCAAGCACGATAAGGTGATAGCCGTTATCTGTCTTATCCTTCTTGTCGGTCATTTTTTCACGGGCAACATACATCTCGCACCCGATGATAGGCTTGAACTTCTCTTCATCGGGCTTGTCGGCATTCTTTTTTTCTACGTAATTGAAGAATTCCTTAATGCCGAACATGTTGCCATGGTCGGTCAAAGCGATGCCCCGCTGACCATCGGCTATTGCCTTGTCAACGAGTTCGGGGATAGTAGCCTTTCCATCGAGAAGGCTATATTGCGAGTGCACATGGAGATGCGTAAAAGGGATATTGTTCATGATATGAAGACGACTTCCGAAAGTTCAAAAGCGAATGCAAAGATAACATATCACAACAATTTTTGCAATCCATTCCAACAAATAATTTATCAACAATAGTTTCAAAAAGGAGTAGAGGATTGGATTAACAAGGAAATATGAATAATCTTTGCGTAACTGTTAAAAATAATTTATTTTTGTATCAAAATAGTACGTACTTTAACAGCTTCTTAATTACTTATGAATAACTTAACAATCTTGAATAACCTCACCCTCTGTAGTTTGACTTCGTTTTTACTCTTATGCACTTCATGTCAAAAGGATTCGCAAAAAACAACTATGTCATTAAAAGATCAATTAATTTCGCTGACTGATACGGTTCCAGGCGCTGTCGGAATCGCGTTTGTTAGCGAGGAAGACACGATAACTATCAATAATGAAATCCATTATCCAATGATGAGTGTGTTTAAGCTGCATCAGTCATTAGCCGTGGCGAATGAATTGAATAAAAGGGGTGCGGATTTTGACAGTATAATTCCTATTCGCGAGAAAGAACTTGACAGGAATACATGGAGCCCGATGTTAAAAAAGTATGGAGAAAAGGATTTTAATATAAGTATTGGCGAGTTGGTGGATTATGCGCTTACTTCAAGTGATAACAATGCAAGCAATCTGCTTTTCCGCTATATTGTATCTCCGAAAGAAACAGGGAATTTTGTAAAATCAATTGCAAAAGACACTACCTTTAATATCAGTTATTCTGAGGCGGAAATGAAGCAGGATCATAACCTTAGTTATCAAAATTATACATCTCCTCTTTCTGCAAGCTTGCTGATAAGACAACTTTTCACTTCCGATATGTTATCTCCTGCCGCTCGGAATTTCATAAAAACGGCGTTGACAACCGTGACCACCGGGCAAGACCGTCTCGGGGCAGCAATATCTGACACGCAAGGAATAGTATTCGCACATAAAACCGGAAGCGGATTTAGGAATGCGGCAGGAGAATTGATAGCGCATAATGATGTGGGATATTTCCGTCTTCCGGATGGGCGTGATTACAGTCTTGCCGTTTTTATCCGTGATTTCAGCGGAAGTGAAAAGGAAGCCTCGGCAATAATTGCCGGTATATCCCGCTGCGTGTATGACTATTTCAAAAATAGTGACATGTGAAAATATTTATGCTTTATAATATCCGAAAATAATTTGTAAGATTGGGAATAGTTCTTAATTTTGTAAAAAATATGAATAAAAAATATACAATGGATAACAAAAGAATACTTCTCGATGCCGAATGGCCTGAGATGCCTTCTTTTAAAGAAGGGATTCGCCGGGCTCCGGACAGGGGATATACTCTCTCTCCTGAAAAAACAAAAACAGCTCTCAAGAACGCTCTCCGCTATCTTCCACCTGAGTTGCATGAAAAAGCAGCTCCGGAATTTCTTGAGGAATTGCGCACACGCGGTCGTATCTATGCATATCGTTTCAGACCCGAAGGGGATCTTAAGGCAAAACCTATCGACGAATACAAAGGTAAATGCACCGAGGGAAAGGCTTTCCAGGTGATGATAGACAACAATCTATGTTTTGATATAGCTCTCTATCCCTATGAACTTGTTACGTATGGGGAGACGGGGCAGGTTTGTCAAAACTGGCTTCAATATCGCTTAATAAAGAAGTATCTTGAGGAATTGACAGATGAGCAGACCCTCGTGATAGAGTCTGGCCATCCTCTTGGTCTTTTCCCCTCACGAAAGGATGCCCCTCGCGTAATTATTACCAATGCCATGATGGTAGGTTTGTTCGACAATCCGCATGACTGGCATGAGGCAATGCAGATGGGTGTGGCTAATTACGGGCAGATGACTGCCGGCGGTTGGATGTATATCGGTCCGCAAGGTATAGTGCATGGTACTTTCAATACATTACTGAATGCAGGACGCATGAAACTTGGAATCCCGCAGGATGGCGATCTTCGTGGACATCTCTTTGTTTCTTCCGGTCTTGGAGGGATGAGCGGCGCGCAGCCTAAGGCAGCGGAGATTGCCGGGGCAGCCGCCATAATCGCCGAGGTCGATCTGTCGCGTATAATGACAAGAAAGAATCAGGGCTGGGTATCGGAAATTACAGATAATATTGAAGAGGCATTCCGCCTGGCAGAGGATGCTATGGCTCGTAAAGAACCGATATCTATAGCATATCATGGGAATGTGGTCGATCTTCTTGAATATGCAGTGAAACATAACAAGAAGATAGAACTTTTGAGCGATCAGACATCATGTCATGCTGTGTATGAAGGTGGATATTGTCCCGTCGGCATTTCATTTGAGGAGAGGACAAAACTCCTTCATAACAATCCTACAAAGTTCCGTGAATTGGTTGATGAAACGCTGAAACGTCATTATAATGCAATAAAAAGTCTCACTTCGCGAGGAACATATTTCTTTGACTACGGCAATTCGTTCATGAAAGCAATATACGATGCCGGAGTAAAAGAGATCTCAAGGAATGGCGTTGATGAGAAAGATGGTTTCATCTGGCCATCTTATGTAGAGGATATCATGGGTCCGATGCTTTTCGATTATGGTTATGGACCATTCCGCTGGGTATGTCTTAGCGGAAAGCATGAGGATCTGATAAAAACAGACCATGCAGCTATGGAATGCATTGATCCGAATCGCCGAGGACAGGATCGAGATAACTATAACTGGATTCGCGATGCGGAGAAAAACGCAATGGTTGTGGGGACACAGGCTCGAATCCTTTATCAGGATGCGATGGGACGACTCAAGATCGCTTTAAAATTTAATGAAATGGTGCGTAACGGCGAAGTCGGACCGATCATGCTCGGTCGTGACCACCACGATGTGAGCGGAACTGATTCTCCCTTCCGTGAGACATCAAATATAAAAGACGGTTCCAATGTGATGGCAGATATGGCTGTGCAGTGTTTTGCAGGCAATTGCGCCCGAGGCATGAGTCTGGTTGCGTTGCATAACGGCGGCGGAGTCGGTATAGGAAAGGCAATCAATGGCGGATTCGGAATGGTGTGCGATGGTTCCGAGCGTGTGGACAATATTCTTCGCAAAGCTATGCTTTGGGATGTTATGGGAGGCGTGGCTCGCCGAAGCTGGGCGCGTAATGAGAATGCCATGTCGACTGTAAAAGAATGGAACGATACGCAGGCTGCGAATGGTTTCATGATCACTGAGCCTTTCCTTGCTGATGAAGCATTAATCGACTCACTGATTAATTAATCTCATAACACGATAACCGAATTATGAAACAGATAATAGAATGCGTTCCTAATTTTTCTGAAGGACGCGACAAAAATATCATCAATGCTATCACCGCAGAGATAGAGAAAGGTGGAGAGGTAAAACTTCTTGACGTTGATCCGGGTGAGGCAACAAACAGAACCGTGGTTACTTTTGTCGGGGAACCGGAGGCTGTGGTTGAGGCTGCTCTGAGGGGCATGCGTAAAGCTGCCGAATTAATTGATATGCGTCATCATCACGGAGCCCATCCCCGCATGGGCGCGACAGATGTTTGCCCTCTTATTCCCGTGAGCGGAATAACTCTTGAAGAGTGTGCAATGCTGGCACGAGAGTTGGCAAGAAGAGCTTCAGAAGAGTTGAATATTCCATGTTATTGTTATGAGGCGTCGGCATATACCCCTGAACGCAAAAATTTAGCTGTATGTCGTGAAGGGGAGTATGAGGGTCTTGCCGAACGTATGGGCAAAGAGGACAAAGGACCGGATTTCGGGAATCGTCCATTTGATGAAGGGGTTGCACGCACGGGTTGCACAGCCGTCGGTGCGAGAGATTTCCTCATAGCTGTAAACTTCAATCTCAACACCACTTCTACCCGAAGAGCAAATGCCATTGCTTTTGATGTTCGTGAGAAAGGGCGTCCGCAACGTGAAGGTGGCAAACCTAATGGGAAGCCCATGAAAGATGCCGAAGGAAATACAATCATGATTCCGGGAACTCTGAAATCGACCAAAGCCATCGGGTGGTTTATTGACGAATATGGAATAGCACAGGTATCAATGAATATCACTGATATGGGCGTTACTCCTCTCCATACGGCATTTGATGAAGTGAATCGGGCTGCTGCAGCCAGAGGCATTCGCGTGACGGGCACGGAAATCGTTGGACTCGTGCCAAAGCGCGCGCTCATTGATGCCGGTAAACATTATCTAAGGAAACAGCAACGCTCTCTTGGGATTCCGGAAAGTGAGATTATCAAGATTGCCGTAAAATCGATGGGACTTGATGAACTGAAACCATTTGATCCGAAGGAGAAAGTGATCGAATTTATGCTTGAGGCAGATAATGGCGGCAAGAAACTGGTGGATATGACATGTCGCGATTTTGCCGATGAGACAGCATCAGAGTCTCCTGCACCCGGAGGAGGTTCGATTTCAGCTTACATGGGAGCGTTAGCGGCAGCTTTAGGCACTATGGTGGCTAATCTCTCTGCACATAAAGCCGGCTGGGATGACCGCTGGGAAGAATTTTCCGATGTCGCGGAAAAGGGAAGAGTGCTTCAGGATGCATTGATACATCTTGTGGATGAAGATACGGAAGCGTTTAACCGGATTATGGCTGTTTTCGCAATGCCTAAGAAAACAGAGGAGGAGAAAACAGCCCGAAAAGAAGCGTTGGAGGCTGCTACCCTTTATGCGACAGAGGTTCCTTTGCGGACAATGAAAACGGCGTGCGAAACATTTGATATCCTCGAGGCAATGGCATCAAAAGGGAATCCGGCATCAGTTAGCGATGCCGGTGTGGGCGCTCTTGCAGCCAGAGCGGCTGTGCAGGGCGCGTATCTGAATGTTAAGATAAACGCTGCCGGCCTTAAAGACCGTGCTGTAGCAGATAAACTACTTGCTGAAGCGCAGGAGGTATCTCAGAAAGCTGATAAGCGTGAATCCGAGATTCTGGCTGTAGTAAACGATATAATCGCCAAGCAATGAATAATCTTGTAATTCGAAACGCAACTATAGTCACTCCTCTCGGAAAGCATGCAAAATGCGGAGATGAGATGAGCAAACTGTTTACAATGGCAAACGGAGCCATTGCTATAACCGAAGGCAAGATAGCTTATTGCGGATCTGATGCCACGCTACCTGAGAAATACCTTTCGGTACAGTATGAAACAATTGATGCGGAAGGTCGTGTAGTGTTGCCTGGATTTGTAGACTCTCATACACATCTAATTTTCGGAGGATATCGTCCTGATGAATTTGAATGGCGTCTCAAAGGGGACTCATATATGAGTATCATGGAAAGAGGAGGCGGCATTCAATCAACTGTTAACGCAACCCACGAAGAATCTTCGGAAGCATTACGCGATAAAGCCCAGTGGTTTATTGACAGGATGGTAGATATGGGTGTCACTACTGTTGAGGCAAAGAGCGGATATGGACTCGATACACAATCTGAGATCAAGATGCTCGATGTTATAGACTCTCTTGCGAATGATCCTGAGCAGAAGCTTCGTGTTGTCGCAACTTTTTTGGGCGCGCATGCGGTGCCTAAAGAGTATAAAGGGAGAACCGGAGAATATGTTGATCTGATGATTCGCGAGATGCTTCCTGCCGTGAAAGGTAAGGCTGAGTTTTGCGATATCTTCACAGAGAAGAATGTATTTGAGATTGAGGATTCTCGGCGTTTCCTGAAGGCTGCACGTGATGCAGGATTCAAACTTAAGCTCCATGCGGATGAAATCGTCACTCTCGGGGGTGCCGAACTGGCAGCCGAACTGGGAGCGGTGTCTGCAGACCATTTGCTTCACGTAAGTGATGAAGGAATCAAACGCATGGCTGAGTCCGGAACTGTGGCAACACTTTTACCACTTACAGCCTTCGCTTTAAAAGAACCATTCGCTCCAGCCCGTAAGTTTATCGATGCCGGAGCGGCTGTGGCATTGGCTACCGATCTGAATCCCGGATCCTGCTTCAGCGGCTCGATACCTTTGACAATAGCACTTGCGTGCATTTATATGAATATGACGATAGAGGAGACCATCACAGCCTTGACACTTAACGGGGCAGCGGCTCTTGATCTCGCCGCCGAGACCGGATCTCTTGAGACAGGGAAAAGTGGTGATATCGTTATACTTGAATTTAATAATTACAGAATGCTACCTTACTATGTGGGAATGAACTGTGTGAAAACAGTTGTCAGCAAAGGTAGGATAGTAGCACAAAACTAATAATGCCATGGAAAGATTAGAACAATATGCTATCGGGTCTTCTGAACTTACATATGACCTCATAGAACGTATCATCAACGACAATACGCGCCTGACGCTTTCTGACGAAGGGCGCGCAAGGATTGCAGCATGTCGAGAATATCTCGATAAAAAAACAGATGAGAATACTGTGCCTATTTACGGGGTTACGACCGGTTTCGGATCACTTTGCAACAAGCACATATCTCATGATGAACTCTCGACCCTTCAGGAGAATCTTGTAAAGAGTCATTCATGCAGTGTGGGCACGCCTGTGGATGATGTTATTGTCAAATTGATGCTGTTGCTTAAGGCTCACGCTCTTTCGATGGGATTCAGCGGGGTACAAGTACAGACTGTTGAGCGCATTCTGGATCTTTACAACAATAATGTACTCCCTGTGGTGTTCGACCGTGGCTCATTAGGAGCTTCTGGTGACCTTGCTCCCCTTGCTAACCTATTCCTGCCACTTATCGGCGAAGGAGAGGTATGGTACAAAGGTAAACGAATCAGAAGTATTGAAGCGTTGAACATCTTTGGATGGAAACCAATCCGTCTGATGTCGAAAGAGGGTCTTGCTCTGCTTAATGGTACGCAGTTTATGAGTGCAAACGGCATAAAGGCTCTTATCGATGGATGGCACCTTGTAAATTGTTTCGATCTGTTCGGAGCTATGTCGCTTGAGGCTTTCGATGGTCGTATAGAGCCATTTTTCGATTGCATTCAGCAAGTGCGTCCCCACAGAGGTCAGATTGAGACAGGTAAGATATTCCGTTCATTGCTTCATGGAAGCCAAATTATAGCCAGAGAGAAGGAACATGTGCAGGATCCTTATTCATTCCGTTGCATTCCGCAGGTGCATGGCGCTGTGAAGGATGCAATGAATCATGTTACCGACATTCTTCACACAGAAATCAATTCCGTGACAGATAATCCTACCGTATTCCCGGATCTCGATCTTGTTGTGTCGGGAGGTAACTTCCATGGTGAACCGCTTGCCCTCGCCTTCGATTATATGGGAGTTGCGCTTCATGAACTTGGAAACATCTCGGAGCGTCGCGTGGCACAGCTTATCTTGGGAGAACGTGGCTTGCCACCATTCCTTGTAGCGCATCCCGGACTTAATTCCGGTTTTATGATTCCGCAGTATGCAGCAGCATCAATGGTAAGCCAAAACAAGATGTTTGCGTGGCCCGCATCATGTGATTCAATAGTAAGCTCGAATGGACAGGAAGATCTTGTGTCGATGGGCGCCAATGCTGCTACGAAGCTTCATAAGATTGTGGATAACTTGAAATATATAGCCGCCGTGGAACTTATGAACGCGGCTCAGGGTATTGATTTCCGCCGTCCTCTCAAATCTTCTCCCTATATTGAGAGGGTAATGGAAGAATACAGGAAGGTAGTGCCTTTTGTCGACGAAGATGTTGTCATGGCAGATTATATTGCCAAGACAATGGAATCTCTTCAAGGATTTAATGTTGAGTTAGAGGTC
>CAJUDL010000023.1 GCA_910585285.1 uncultured Muribaculaceae bacterium | reverse complement strand
TATTCTGAGGCATATTCCACTTATGAAATAAAAAAGACAGAATATCTTATATCGACAGGAAGGTAATTGGTATAGAAACACGTGTATGTACAGGATATGTGCGACCATAAATCCATATTAAGTAAGGAAGATATATTATTAAACTTAATGCAAAGTCGAAATGAGACACAAAAATTTTATAACCTATAATCACATAACAAGTGAAGAGAATTAGAATATAGTAAAGCTCATAATTGAAGAAAATTTTGTAAATTTGTATCTGTAATACCATTGTATTTATGGATATTGATTTAGGCTACATACAGCATTTGGCTGAAAGCCATGAGGGTGTTGATGTCGAGTTCAAGGAAACCACAGGGCAACTTGACCGAGGCATGGAGACATTGTGCGGTATGCTCAATGGCACCGGTGGTATTGTAATCTTTGGTATTAAAAATTCAGGCAAGATCATCGGGCAGGAAATCGGAGACAAGACAACCCGCATGATTGGAGAGGCACTGCGCCGTTTCGAGCCTTCCGTTGAAATCCGACAGAAATATATCAAACTGAAAGATTCGGAGAAACAACTGATTGTATTTGAAGCAGAGGGAAATAATCCCGATAGACCATATTCATACGATGGCAGACCTTATCAACGACACGACAGTGTTACATCTGTCATGCCGCACGATAAATATTCGCGTATGATTATGAACCGTGGCGGTCTTAAATACAAATGGGATGCCTTACCTAACGAGAATTTGAAATTTTATGATCTTGACGAGAGTCGTATTCATTGGGCTATTCGACAGGCTCTTGAATTAGGAAGGTTGAAGGATGGGGCATATACCCGCGATCCGATTGCCATTCTTGAAAAATTCAAGATGCTTAAGAACGGTGTCTATAACAATGCCGCCGCCGTTCTTTTCGGCAAGGACTTCTTTTACTATCACAACTGCATCATCCGTCTTGCCCGTTTCCGAGGTATAGACAAACGTGAGTTTATCGACAACCAGCAGATTGAGGGTAATATCTTTGATTTGCTCAACGAAGTCACTCCTTTCTTCTTGAAACATCTATCGGTAACAAGCCGAATGGAAGGTATGTATCGGAAGGACGAGTTAGAAGTTCCTATAACAGCTTTACGAGAGTGTTGTGCCAACGCTTTGGCTCATATGGACTGGAGAAAGACTGCCTCCGTAGGCGTTGCAATATATGATGACCGAATAGAGATTGAAAACGCAGGTATGTTTCCCGAAGAAATACCTGCGAATCAACTTACATATGGCTCCCAAGTACTCGCTTCTCACACATCTGAACCGCCAAACGAAACCATTGCCCGCGTAATGTATTATAGTGGAGTAATCGAACATTGGGGCAGAGGTCTGTCAATGATATTCGAAGAGTGCAAGCGTGCAGGACTACCCCAGCCGAAAGTAACCGATGAAAGAGGCGTGGTCAAAGTGATATTTATGCGCCCGAATTTATCGGGTCACAAGAATGGCACGATAAATGGCACGATAAATGGCACGATAAATGGCACGATAAATGACACGATAAATGAGAGTGAGAAGTTGATATATAATCGTATCGTATCCTCTCCGGGAATCAGTGCGGTTGCATTGGCAGATGAATTCAACAAGAGTGTTAGAACTATAATGAGAGTCTTGAAACACTTGGTCGAGCTGAATATTATCGAATACCGGGGTTCTAAAAAGACAGGTGGTTATTTCAGTCTGTGACCGCGCCGACGCATATTGAAGAATCTAATTATTATCATTGAATATCATGGAAAAGTTGCGTTATGACAGAACAATAGAGCATTTAATTGCCACCGGACGATTGGAGCATATGCTGAAGGCGGATGAACTTATACGGAAATTTAATAACCTCCCTTTGATTGCTCAGGAAGAGCAAGCTGGATTAATCCGGGAATTATTTGGTTCTGTTGGTGAAAATCCATCAATTTCCAGAGGATTTCAATGTGACTTTGGTTGTAATATTCATGTGGGTGATAATTTTTATGCAGGATATAACTGTATAATGCTTGATTATGCCGAGATTCGAATTGGCAACAATTGTCTTATAGGACCGAATGTGGGTATTTATACTGCCAGTCACGACATTTCCCCCAATGATAGATATAAAACCGGCTTTGCGGAACCAATAAAGAGAGGAAACAATGTGTGGATTGGCGGGAATGCCTGTGTTTTACCGGGTGTAACGATAGGAGACGGCGCCGTCATCGCGGCGGGTAGTGTTGTCTCGGAAGACGTTGAACCTTTTACGGTAGTGGGTGGAATACCTGCCAAGTTCATCAAGACAATTAAATAATAACCACATTTCCACCGGTAGTAGCTTCTTCATAACGAATATGTGGTAATACACACATGTATGAAATACTATTGGACCAACTTATTTTGAATTTCTTTCAATTGTCCCATTTCGTTGAAGAGGTGCGCATGTGATAGTCCCCACTCATCCATTAGCCTAATTATCGGAAGCAAGGAGCGCCCTCGGTCTGTCAGAGTGTATTCCGCACGGATGGGAACCTCTGCAAATACTTCTTTAGAAACAATACCCATGCGCTCCATTTCATTGAGTTGCTGTTGGAGCACCCGTTTTGTGGCACCCGGAATTATGCGTTGAAATTCCGACGGTCTTTTGAATCCCCTGTTCATGCAGTTGATTAGATATGGTTTCCATTTGCCTCCGACCATGATGTCGTAGATGGTGACTCCGCACTCTAAATCTATAGGTATCTTGCGTTCATATCTCATATCGCAAAATTACACAATAATCCGTGGATGAGAAAATTATCTATAGGTGATAAATTTATCCCTTATTGTGTCAAGGAGGAATGCTTTTTAACTTTGCAATCGAAAACAAAACCGGATTACAATGAAAAAAATACTTGTCATAATAGCATTCATAGGTATAAATATAACAGTAATGGCACAAAATTTAAGACATGCAGGTCAAATACTCTCTGACGAGACTTGCGACATTCTTTGTAAAGCGGCGCAGGATAAAAGCCGAGAAATGGGACTTGATATTAGTTTCGCAATAGCAGATGCAGATGGGCTGCCGCGCTTATTCCGTCGTTTCGGCGATGCGTTGGTGTTGAGCGCTACCCTTGTACCGAATAAGGCATATACAGCGGCAATTACCCAAACAGCGACAGAAGATCTAATTCCCCTCGTTGTCGAGGGTGGCAATTTAATGGGTATGAATTCCTGCGATTCCCGTATCACACTTGTTCCTGGAGGAATTCCGTGAATAATAGATGGTAAAGTTGTCGGAGCAATAGGAGTTGGGGGTGGTTCAAAAGAACAGGATTTAGAAATAGCCAAATTCGTTCTTCAGAAATTCAAAGAAATTTTGCACGATTAAAAAGCATAATTTGTGTGAGATATCTCAAATGCTTAGGCTTTGGGGATTAGAGAACATCCAGGTGAAGGCGCGGTTTAGGCGCTGCTCGCCATATTGGTAATGGTTGCCGGGCACTAACTCAAAAATATCGTTGATGCCATGGGCGTGCAGGTAGTTCACAATCTCTATCGTATCGGTCTGTACCGGCTGAAAAGCCTTGACTCTTGTCTTTGCTTCCTGATCGCCAAGCAGGAAATAGGCTTTCCCGGTCTTTCTCGGGATCGGTCGCGATTTTATCCATTTTACAAATCCGTCATACCAGAAAGAGCCGGAAAGACTGATTATGTTGTGGAATGTATCATTAATCATCCATTGCCATAGTGTAAACAGACCTGAGAGAGAAACTCCTGTCAATGTTCGCTCCACGTTATTGGAAATCATCAGTCGATTCTCAACCTTGGGAATCACCTCCGTAATGAGTGTTGAAAGAAACGAAGGTGCATTACCCCGGAAATCCGGACAACCCGGTGGTTGTCCTTCCGCCCGCCACGGAGTGAGATCGTCATCCCAGTCCATACCTGTTATTGCCACTATCGACACGTCAAACTTCTGCGCTGCTTCCTCTATCCATTCTCCAAGGCTTTCCAGGGGATAAAGCACGTAACAGATCCTATCGGTAGATTCTTTTACCGTCTTGATATCAAGATTCGCTATTCTGAATGTCTGCATATTTCATAAAACCGGACAATTCCTTAAACCCTATGTCTTTATATAACGAACGTGCCCCATCGGTTGTTTCAAGATATATCTTATCGCATCCTAATTGCCGGGCTTTCTTCACAAGCCAGTATACAATCGAATGCCCTACTCCATGACCTCGATATTCCTTGCGCACATAAATATTCATCAGATAGGCACAACGTCCTGAAGGATTGTCGGGTGATGGTAGTTCGTCAGACAGGCATATCGCACCGCATCCTACATCCTGATCATCGATTTCCGCTACGATTGCGATATGCGACCCATCGGCAATGTGTTCCATATAATACATACGGTTGGCTGCCATCAACTCTTTTGACGGTACCACTCCAAACACGTTTTCAATCACTTCTTTGCGCCAATGCATCAATGTCGGGATAACTATAACCTCCCTCATATTCACCTTCATATATCGTCTCCTTCCTTCATTACTACCGGTAAAACGCGGTCATTGACCTTGCCGCGTCTTGTGAGCGGTATCTCGTCCATTTTCACAAAAAACTCAGGCACCATGAAATCAGCAAGACGAGAACGCAGGAATCTCTTTATCCGACTTATCCGGCAGTTTTTATGCGACGGCACAAAATAAGCTGTGAGATATGCCAGTCCCTCTTCATCGATAAATGCCCGCACAATACCTCGCTCCACACAAGGCGACTCGTTCAGCACATTCTCCACTTCTTCCGGCTCCACACGCTTGCCGAGAATCATCACTTGCCGGTCCTTGCGATGAAGAAAAGCTATGTTGCCGTTGGGAAGACGATATCCGAGATCACCGCTGCGATACATCCTCCTTCCATCCGGAAGAAGGATGAAATTAGCCTGCTCCGCCGGATTGCCGACATAACCACGGGATACACCTTCACCCAAAATGCAGATTTCTCCATTCTCACCATCGCCAACCTTATTTAGGTCTTTGTCAAGAATCTTTACTTCAACGCCTTTAACGGATTTGCCGATGAGATATGTGCCATCGTCAAGTGGTTCGGCATTGTCTACACGATAATATGTTGCGCATACGGTTGTCTCGCTTGGTCCGTAGGTATTGTAAATCATTAAATCTTGATCTTTCAGCCAGGAGATGTATGAAGCCCGTATCACATCCCCGCCGCTTATCAGCAAACGTAATTTGGACGGATAGCACTGGTAACGGTTCATGTCTGCAAGAAGATATGGGAAACCACTGATTTCCGTAACGTCATGTCTTTCACAAAACTCCATGAGTTCTGTGAGGCTTCCTTCATGAATATTTTTAGAAGGAATGGCGAGTGTTGCTCCATTAAGAAGAGTAGTGAAAACCTCCTCGACAAAGATATCGAATGAACAGATGGAATATTGAAGCATGACATCTCCCGGGGCTACATGAAATTCCTGTTCGAAAGCCTCGGCATAATTCACCACATTGTGATTTTCGACCATAACTCCTTTCGGACGCCCTGAGGTACCTGAAGTATAAAGTATATAAGCAGCTCCATCCGGCACAGACCTGTCGCACAGCGGTTGTGCCTCTGGAAGATCCGTGCAATATTCGTCAGTGATTATAAAACTTACGCTTGCTGTGTGCATCATGTAATCTATCCGTTCCTGCGGCAAAGAGGGTTCTGCAGGAACATAAGCTGCTCCGCTTTTGAGCACAGCGAGCATAGCGGCTATCATTTCGATACTATGGTTCATAATCACTCCTACCGCAGAATACTGCTTTGAATAGAATTTAGACATTATGGCGTTTGCCATAATATCCAATTCTTTATAAGTTATAGAGCGATTATCCTCCACTATCGCCATCGCTTTCGGTTGAAGCTTGACCCATTGAGAGAACTTGTAATATATAGTTTTTCGATCCATCTTGTCTCCTTTCTATAGAAACAAGTGCGAAACCATATGATTTGTTCAAAAACAGGTCTGAATCTTTCCTCTAATGAATGGTGAATGATTTGGCACCCATATTTGAAATAATAAGACACTTCATATCAAAAGTGAATCACGTGAAGCATCTGCCGTGTTTAAACGTAACGGTAAATATTACATGCTTTAATCAGGTTGCACAGGTTGGGATCCCAATCGCGCTGAAATAGCAGTTGCCGATTCTATCATGGGACAATGGACCACATTAGGCGATCCCTGCATCGGTCCGGATGCCGACAAAACGTTTTATGCGCAGAGCACATATGTGCTCCCTATTCATGGAAAGAAGGATTGTTATATAGCCATGTTTGACCGCTGGAACAAAACCGATCTTGAAAATTCACGTTATGTATGGCTCCCGATTTATTTCAGCGATGATAAACCATTGATTCCCTGGGTTGACTTGTTCGCATCTCCCTCTTCGTCTATTGTAGATATTGTCAGGTAACCGCCATTGTCTTGATATTGAGTACAGCATCCGATGTTTTGTATTCTTCATTTTATGCTTACTTATCTGATGACAACGCACTAATATATAGTATGATTGAAGTGGGGATAAGTAAAATTGGTAAGAGAAACTGAGTATAATATAACAATTGATGGAGATGTATTAAGTAATTTTGTAATCAACAAATAATAGGCAAACAGCAAAATATGAATAAATCAGTCATAATTCATCAGATAATGAAATTGAACAGGAAAATATCGATTAAGTCTCAATATTAGTAAAGTTGTTTTGAATAGTGAAGAAACCGCCGTCTGTCCGTGAGGACCGGCGGCTATTATGTGTCTATGTAGTGACTGCCAGTCGGTAGCCGATACCCCGCAAGTTGATGATGGAGACATTCGGATCGTGGCGCAGATGTTTTCGCAACTTGTGGATGTAGCCGTGGAGAGAATTGCGGTTGTAATAGTCGGCGTGCTGCCACACAAATTCCATCAATTCCGATGATCTTACCGTCATCCCTTTATGATTTATGAGGAACAGCAATATCATTGCCTCGATGCGTGACAGTTCTATCACATTGGATCCACGTGTCAGTTTGTTTCCGATTGTATCAAAGATATATTCCCCGATCGGAATATCATTCGAGGGAAGTGCGTCAATTGCGTCCCGTAGATGTGCTGAAAGTTCAGTATATGGAATCCCCCACCGGGAAATATGCCGGCAACAATGTAGCCCTGAATTTCATCCTCAAGAAACGGAACTCTGGCGATTACATTGCCCAGGATGATACCCAGCGCATTGGCTATACCAATGGAGATTATAATCTTGCCTGGAAAGCCTACGTCGGCACCACCTTCACCCCTGCGAATCGCGCATCTGCATATGTGAAACTCAGCTGGTCGTTCGACTTCGGCAAGAAAACCTCCCGCGACAACCTCTCCATCGACCGCACCATTTCAACCGGTGTCATCCGCGCCGAATAAGAAACTATGGAATGTAAATCGGCTTTATTGAGGTGTGCGGAGCGACAGGATGCGCTGTATCTGAGACTTGAGGATATGATGAGCCGGAGCAACCATCGCTCCGTGGTCATGACCGTCGAGTTTGAAGATACTTACATCAGGGTGACCTATAAGTTTCATCATCCTCCACATATAAGCATTCTCTTCATATCTGCCGTTCATTTCAAGTTCGGCATCGCCGGTGATCATTATGTAGGGAGGGGCGCCTTTGCGTATGTGCGACAGCGGAGCGAATTCGTCGATAGCGGGCTGCAGCGGTGTGAGCCCTTGCTTTCTGCGCTGTTCGAAATGTGTTATGGCTTGCCCGCTATAGGGTATCAGCGCGGCGATGGAGTCAGCGTCTATGTCATATTTTTCAAGCCATTTTTTCTCCAGGCCTATCATGCTCGTAAGGTATGCCCCGGCGGAATGTCCCGCCACGAATATCTTCGAAGTGTCTCCACCATATTTGCCGATATTTTTGAATGTCCAGGCAACGGCCGCCGCTGCGTCATCGATGCAGTCGCTTATATCTACCTTGGGCATGAGACGATAGTTCACCGCTGCCACAACATATCCCGATTCTTTAAGTTCTTCCGGGATGTAGCGGTTGCCTCCTGTCAATCCGCCCCCGTGAAACCATACCACAACGGGCATGCCGGCTGTGTCGGCGCGGTGATAGATGTCCATGACGCATCTCTCTTTGGAGTAAGAATCATTGCGAGAGGAATACGGGACGCCGGTTTCGGTGCGGTATTGAGCTGCCGCACCGACGAACCATGACATTACAAGCATCAATGCTAAAAATCGTTTCATTAGTTTCATCATGTTATGGATTTAGAAGTTATTTCAGCGTCACCTCTTCTACGAACGGGCGGTAAAATCCCAGTGACTTATCTAAAAATACCTTATTTAGCGAATCCAGCAATTGGGGATTTTCTTTTGCGAGGTTGTGTTGCTGCGCGGGGTCTTTCTTAAGGTTGAACAATCCGTATTCTCCAAGATTGCCGAGCTCGTTGCCCGTAAGGTTGGTCTTGGGACCTTCGTAAGGAGGCATGAATACGTAATCCCCGCTTCTCAGACCGAGTTTTCCTTGATTTTCAATAATGATATATTCCCTTCCGTTTTTCTCTTTGCCTAAGAAAACCGGCATCATTGGGCGGCTGTCAAGACCCTCGGGAATATCCGCACCGACGAGGTCGCCTAACGAGGCAAACAGATCCATCTGGCAAACGATGGCATCAGATACCGCCGGTTTTATTTCCCCTTTCCAGTATATGCACAATGGGATGTGGGTGCCACCATCGTAGAGACTATATTTGCCGCCACGAAGTCCTCCGGCGGGTTTGTGACCGCATTGTGCCGCCATCTCCGCTGCTTTGTCGCGGTAGCCGTCGTTCAATACCGGTCCGTTGTCACTGCTGAAGATTATGATGGTGTTGTCTAAGAGATTTAATTCGCGTAATTCCGCAATAAGCTGTCCGACACACCAGTCTGCTTCTATGATGGCATCGCCTCTCCGTCCCATACCAGAGGATCCTTCGAAACGCTGATGTGGTGCACGCGGCACATGCGGCTCGTGCAGGCCGTAATAGAGGAAGAACGGCCTGTCCTTGTTCTCGCGCAGGAAGCTTTTCACTTTCCCTACGAAATAGTCCGCCATATCCTCGTCAACCCAGCGTGCGTTCTTTCCCCCTTTCATATATCCGATTCGAGGGATGCCGTTGACAATCGCATTGTTGTGACCGTGAGCCCATTGCATCTTAAGGGTGTCAGGATTGTTTTCCGCCGACGGCTCCCCCTCGAAATTCTTTTCGTAGTCCACGAATATCGGGTCATTGGGGTCGAGGTTAACGACACTGCCGTTTTCTACGTATACCGTAGGCACGCGGTCGTTCGTGGCAGCAATCAGGCAGGAATAGTCAAAACCTATTTCCTTGGCTCCGGGACGTATGGTGTCGTTCCAATTGACATTGCCCGCTCCCATTCCGAGGTGCCATTTACCTATGGCTCCGGTGACGTATCCTGCCTGCCGCATCATTTTCGGCAGGGTGGGCTGTGATTCCGGGATAACGAGCGGAGCGTCTCCCGGAAGGATTTTCACGTCGTTGCGCCAGGGATACATGCCGGTCATCAGGGCATAGCGGCTCGGAGTGGAGGTAGAGGAGGAGGCATATGCGTTGGTGAAAGCTACGCCGCCACGGGCGAGGCTGTCAATGTTTGGGGTGTGTATGGTTTTCGAACCATAGAAACTCACGTCGCCGAAACCGAGGTCATCGGCGAGAATGACAATCACGTTCGGCTGTCGGTCGGAACGCGGTTTCTCTGTCTTGCATGATGTCGCGCTGACGAGCATCAGCCCCGCCACGCTATAAGTCATCTTTTTCATCTTCTATCTGGATTGGGATAAACCATACATTTTTCTGCCCAAACGTAATAAATTTTTTCCAATTCCTCAACTTTTTCAGGATATATTTCAGCCACATTGAATTTCTCGGTGCGATCGGTGTTGAGGTTGTAAAGCTCCCATGCTTCGGATTTTGCAGGACGAACTATTTTCCAGCCATCTGAAGAAATAAGTGAAGATTCATTGAAATGTTCGAATCCAAGAAACTTATGGCGATCACTTACTTTGCCGTATAATATAGGAAGCATACTTTTTCCTTCGGCAGGTATAACATTGTGTCCTTTGAAATTTTTAGGGTATTCTGCCCCCGCTATATCTACGCATGTGGCCATGATGTCCATGACATGGCACAAGCTGTCGGAAATGGTTCCACCCTTTAACTTTATCCCCTTGGGCCAATGAGCGATGCAGGGGGTGCATATGCCTCCTTCGTAAGCTTTTGCCTTCCAATATCTGAAAGGTGTGTTGGCAACGTTTGCCCATTGCGGTCCCAATGCTGCATACGTAGTTTCCGGTCCGGGAAGTTTTTCTTTGTTTCTGACATATTCGATAGGTCTTCCATCTCGCGTCATGTCGGGACGGTCATTTTTACCGGGAATCATTTTCTGACATTCTTCTGCACTACAACCGTTATCAGACATAAACAGTATCAATGTATTGTCAAATTTCCCGCTCTTTTTTAAAGCATCTATAACCTTGCCTATTCCTTGATCCATCCTGTCCACCATGGCTGCGTGCACAGCCATGGCCCTTGCATCCCATTCAGCTGTAGGGTTTTCTTTCCAACTGTCATTGAATTGACGTTCGGTCAGAAAGTCGTCAAGGTCTCCGAAAATGCCGAGTTTTTTCATCCTTTCGTACCTGTTGTCGCGGATTGAATCCCATCCAACTGTATATGTATCTTTATATTTTTCGATATCTTCAGGAAGGGCGTGTAGCGGCCAATGAGGAGCGGTGTATGACAGATACATGAAAAACGGCCTGTTGTCCGAGTTCAATATTTCAGAGGCGGCTCTGTCTGACAAAGCATCTGTGATGTAGTAGTTTTCCGGAATTTCAGTTATAGGCACTTCCCCCTCTACAAGACTGAAAGGATCAAAATAATCCACAACACCATAAATTGTGCCGTAATGTGTGTCGAATCCTCTGTTTACAGGATAGTTACACAAATCAGTGAAAGTATCGTGCCACACCTGGTGGTTAAGCCAGTCGCGTTGGTCTTCGCGTAGCGGAGTTTCAGCAACATGCCATTTGCCTACCATCGATGTCCGATAGCCTGCTGTCTTAAGCACTTCCGGTATAGTTACGGCATTGCGTGAGATAGTGCCGAGATATCCGGGCAGGCCTTCATTGAAAGTCATGCGTCCTATGCCTGCCTGGTGCTGATAGAGACCGGTGAGCAGAGATGCACGTGTCGGACAGCTGCGGCTTGCGTTGTAAAATCGTGAGAAACGGATTCCATTTTCCGCCAGACGGTCGAGATTAGGAGTTTTAATCTCACCGCCGTAGCAACCCAGGTCTGAATATCCCAGGTCGTCTGCAAGTATTACCAAAATATTGGGTTTTTCCTGCGCCCGGACTCCGGTCAAAGAACAACCCATTAATAGGGGTATTGTCAAGACAGATGGATATTTCATTTTATTTGATTATTGCTTAAGGTGTTGTTTCGTTTAAAACAGTTATCTATTCGTTCAGGACTTAGCATTTGCCATAATGATGCCACAGTCCAACCCGGAGCGAAGATATCATTATAGAATCCTTTGCCGTTTTTGCCATAATCCCAAGTGGTGTGTTGCACCACTTCGGGGTAATATCCAGCTTTGGCTATGTCATACATATTGTCGTCAGTGGGCATGAGCTGTAACATTGATGTTTCTATCACTTGTGCAAAATCAGAGAAACGAGGTTCGGAGAAATGCATTGATAGTTTTTTAAGCACGGTAGCAAAATCGAAAATAAACACATCTATATGATTGTTTTCTACCGAAACATTCCCCCAGCCTCTCGATTTGAAACCTACATCTCCCAGCATCTGACCCGGAGCAAAGGGAACGTCCCACATATAATACCATGATAAACAGAAATATGCCGCCTTCTTGCAAAGATTGAGATAATGCATCTTTTCTTTCCCTTTAGTTACGTTTGCCAAATAATACATTGCTGTGGAGGCATAAAGAGAAGCTTCCTTATCTTCGCAATTGGCATCAAGCGTAGATGAGAAATAATCTGCCTTGTCAATGAATTCATTTTCGAGATATTTTCCGGTTTTCCTCGCACTTTCAATATATTTTAGGTCTCCGAAGTAATCATAGGCCATGGTTAGCGGAAGAGTGGCGGAAGGAGTGCTGCCGCCGGAAGCATCTACATTGGTTTTATCGGCTTTAAATTTTCTGGGGAAACTTCCGTCGCTGTTCTGAAGGCTACATATGTTGTCAAGAAGTTTCTTTATCCTGCTTTCCCATTCGTGATGTTTACGTCCCATTCCGTTTTCATAATTCAGCCATGAAAGTATTGCGTACGCCCCTTCCGATTGGCGGCGTATGCTCATTACGTCGCTTTCCTCATTATTGTTTAATCTGACATTTTCCCGGAAATACCCCTCAGGTGTGAATCCATGTTCCAGTACGCTGTTGAAGATACCGGATGCGATGTCTAAAAGTTTTTTATCACCATGCGTTTCACCATATTCGAGGGCGTTGTAAGCGTTCAGCAGTACTCTACCGACGAATCCAATCTGATATACCGGAGTATTGATACAATCATCAGTGCGCATTTCCACCCCTGAGAAATATTTAAGATTATAATCGTCAACATAACTGTTGGTAAAGAAATGGCTCAGATATTTTTTTGCATCCGTATGGCTCATGGCATCTTTTAAGGGAGCCGGATGGAATGTGTCGTAAGTATAACTCCATGTATCCGCCACAAAATCTGAATAATCTGTATTATCGCTGTATCTTAATTCCCAATTAAGAGTTATCGTATCCCCTTTGTTGATTTTGATAAATGCAATGACAGGATTGATAAGCTGAAGTTTGCGGATATATCGTTTCGGTGTCTCACGGTATGGAAAGCTGACTGTGAGCGACGCATCTCCATTTTCATTATCGAATCCGGTCGAGCCTATTGATGTTTTTCCGGTAAGCAACACTTCTCCTGTGAGATTTTGTGACAGACAGTCTTTTCCTCCGCTTTTATGGTCAAGACGCAATATGCTGATGCCTTTTTTATTAATCGTGTCATAGATGCCTGTTAATGGGGAACTTAGACGGTCTTCTCTTACGCTCCAGTTTTTTGAGGTATGGAAAGATGGAGCCTCTTTGGGAGAGCGCAGGTTTTTATGATACCAGAAACCGGGCATGTAGAATTCACAATTGTCGGTATTCATTCCTGTTCGGATTGTTTCAGAGAGGTTGAACCAGCATGTCTCATCTGCTGTAATTGTGAATGTCAGAGTTTTATCACTCCCATTGTCTTTTATGTTTCTATGGATTTTCAGAGGAATCCTACCCTCGGTTTTCATCAAACCGTCAACATCTTGGGTTAGAATGTATTCTGAACTTTTTTTGCCCGGATATTTGATCGCTACGCTTGTTGCGGATACGACCATGAATGCATGGGACACAATTAGTCCCATGCATAGAAACAATCTTTTTACCATTGATATTTTACTGTTTTATTGATCGTTTGAAGCGGTTTTATCGGATATAAGCGGTTTTATAATGGAATTAGGGTCTGCTGTGATATCATACACACCTGTTTCCGGATTTTTGTTGAAGTTCAGCGTCAGTATACGTGTCCGTCTCGGAGAGACCACGCTGTCAGAGTTGTGAACATGGTATACATATCTGTAATTTCCATCATTATCAGCGAAAAGATCTCCGTGTCCTGAGCCTTTCTCACCTACTATGTTTCGATGTATGATAGGGTTATTCTCATTTTTGGTCCATGGACCTTTAGGAGAATCTGCCACGGCATATCCCACAGCATAGTCCGGACTCATAAAATGGTTGGCGGAATAGAAAAGATAATATTTACCGTCAAGTTTAATTACGGTAGGACCTTCCATAATAGGAGCGCTGTTGTAAGCTGCGGTAGCCTCCCAAGGCTGATCATTTTTGAAGCATCGGCTGAGTGTGCCTTCAACCAAAGATCCTGTTGCAGGATTAAACTCACCAACCCATAGAAAGTTGCCATTGTCGAAACGCACGTGATAGAGATACCATTTGTCGTCATCATCCCTGAATAGAAAAGAATCTATATTCTTTTCGCTGTTGTCGATAGGTGTGATCACATCCTGTGTGTAATCACCGTTAAGACGGCTTGATTTGGCAAGAACGGTCTGTTCATCGGCAGTATATGTGAACCAATAATTATTCTCTGTTTTTATGATTTGCGGTGCCCAGAACCCTTTTGTGCCAAATGTGGATACCCCTCCACGTAAAATCATGGAATCAGGACGAGCCGCGTGCCATGATTTGAGATCGGTTGATTCAAGCAATGAGAATCCCAATGGTTCGCGATTGCGTGTTCCTGTAAGGTAGTATTTCCCGTTTTCCGTATATATTGTAGGATCTGCAAAGAGAATTTCCTCCCCCGTAATTTCCTCTCCGGTGTTATTCCCCGAACTTGAGCTGCATGCTCCCGATAAAACTGTAGAGGCTGTGGTCAGTCCTGTCAGAAATAATGTTGATATCTTTAATCGTGTATGCATGATATTAAGTGGAATTTTGATTTCGATGCAAATTTATGTCAAGACTTTTTTTTGTTAAGGTAATTATGTTTTTCGCATGGGTAATATTGTTGAATCGGAAGGATTTTTATGGATTTTTACGAGTTTTTGGACGAAATTTCTAATATTAAAAACAATTCTACCTATATCCATTTTCTCGTTAATATAATTTTGCGGCATCAAAATTAGTTAACCGCAAAATTGACCATGAAATTAAACTTTAAGAAAATTAAAGCTATTCCGGCTTTGGTTATCATGGCGGCTATTACATCGGGATTCGATATAGTCGCGGCGAATGAATCAGGGTTGCCACGTCCGGAATATCCGCGTCCTCAGTTTGAGCGCAGTGAATGGACCAACCTTAATGGAGACTGGAGCTATACCTTTGACTTTGGAAAAAGTGGGAAAGAACGCAATTTCCAGGAATCCACAGGATTCAGGGATATTATAAAGGTGCCGTTTTGTCCGGAAAGTTCTTTATCAGGAGTAGGGCATAAAGATTTTATAAACGCCATGTGGTATCACCGCAAGATAGATGTCCCTGCCGGATGGGAGGGAAAACGAGTGATGCTGAATTTTGGCGGTGTCGATTACAGAGCTGAGATATTTGTAAATGGACGGTCTCTCTTTACTCATTTTGGAGGTAGCGCTTCTTTTTCGGTCGACATCTCCAAAGCCGTGAAATATGGTGCTGACAATGATTTAGTGGTATATGTTGAAGATGACGTTAAATCATGGCAGCAACCCCTTGGCAAACAGTCGCGTCGCCTCAATGCTTATGAGTGTTTTTATACTCGTGTAACCGGTATCTGGCAGACTGTATGGCTTGAAGCTCTGGAACATGGAGCGCTTAAGACTTGCCGAATCACTCCTGATCTTGACGGAAATCAGTTTGTGTTCGAACCGGAATTTTATGATATAGATGGCAACACAAAGCTTAACATAAAGATAAAGGACGGCGATAAGACATTGTGCGATAGGTCTATAACGGCAAGTAACAGCTCTTTTGTCGTTGTGCCCGTCAAGAATCCCAAGACTTGGTCGCCTGAATCCCCGTTCCTTTATGATATTGAGTTTTCAGTAAGCGATAAGAACGGCAAAATAATTGATAGCGTAAAATCCTATGCCGGGATGCGCAAATCTGAACTCAGGGGTAATGTTTTCTATCTAAACAACAAGCCTTATTATCAACGCCTTGTTCTTGATCAGGGCTATTATCCGGACGGTCAGTGGACAGCGCCTGATGATTCTCAACTACGCAGAGATATCGAACTTGCAAAAGATGCCGGTTTCAACGGAGCGCGTCTTCATCAGAAAGTGTTCGAGCCCCGGTATTTCTATTGGGCAGACAAATTGGGTTATCTCACATGGGGTGAATCCGCGAGCTGGGGAATGAACTGGACAGATAAGGTCGCAGCCCGCAATATGCTTGCCGAATGGCATGAATGTATCGACAGGGATTATAACGTTACCTCTCTTATTGCATGGTCTCCTCTCAACGAAACATGGATAAAGGATGTTGACGGGCAGCGTGACCGACTTACAAATGATCTTTACTTTCTCACAAAAAATCTTGACCGCACACGTCCCGTGGTGTCTTCAAGTGGCGGTCATCATGCGGGCTTCACAGATATTTATGCCGAACATACCTATGTTCAGGATCCTGTGGCTCTGTATAAACAATTGTCGCTTGATGAGAATGGTAAGCCATATATTCATCATCCACAGGAAAGCGCGGAATATAAAGGGGAATGCTATATGATAGATGAATTTGGAGGCATTCAGTGGAATAAGAAGATGGATGCACCGGAGGTTGCCGCGGAAGATGCGTTCTGGGGATATGGCAATGCCCCGCGCACAATTGAGGAATATTATCGTCGTCTTGAAGATCAGGTGAATGTTATTCTCAGTCTCGATCACATTGCAGGTTTTTGTTTCACTCAGATTGTGGATGTGGAGCTGGAGAAAAATGGGATATATACTTACGATCGTGCTGGCAAATTCGATATGGATCGCATACGACACATATTCTCCAAACCCCGCGAGCAGGCTAAAGCAGAAGTGGCGGAGATGCTGTTAAAGACCTCCCAACTGAAAGCCGAGAACACTACAGAATAAAACTAATACTATTATAAACAAACAATAACAATTATGAGAAAGCAAGCATTACTTCTTTCATCAGCAGTGTTATGCTGCATGGGTGCTGTCGCACAGACACTCCCTGAGGGCACAACAGCTCTGCTCCCCGCAGGCGTGAAAGCAAATATCACGCAGAACAAACAATTTTATGCACAGAAGAATCTCTGCGTTGCGGGATCTCCCGAGAAGGGTTACAAAGCGTTCTTCTCCGCTACAGATGCCGATCATGGTGAGGAGCTTTGGGTGACTGACGGCACTCCTGCCGGAACGTATATGGTAAAGGATATACAGCCCGGTCTCGGAACATCCGATATTCAGTATCTCACGCGCTTCAACGATAAGGTTGTGTTCTCTGCCAATGATGGAGAGAATGGCTATGAATTATGGATTTCCGATGGCACGGAAGCCGGAACCCGGATGGTAAAGGATATTCATGAAATGGACAGCTCTAATCCTATCGGTTTCTGTCAGATGGATGAAAACCGTTTCATTTTCTTCGCAACCGATTTCGACAGTGAGCTCGAATATGATAACCCTCAAAAATGGCTTTGGATTTCTGACGGCACAGAGGAGGGTACAAAGCTTGTTGCCCGGGTTGACTGCGCATTCCCCGGTGTTGAGGAGGCAGACAACCGTTGGGGTCCGGTGCAGCGCGTAGGCCGTAAGGTCTTCTTCAAGGCTGAGGAGGCAGACAAGACCGGCAAGACAAGTGGTATTGAAATCTGGGTAACCGATGGCACGGAAGCAGGAACACATATCGTTAAGGATATAAATGTTGAACCGAATGTGAACAAAGCCGGCTCTACCCTATCTTCATCACCTGCGCATCTAATCAATTTCTATAATGAGAAGCTTTTCTTTAAGGCATGGTCAATGGATTCAGGTAATGAACCCTGGGCTTCCGATGGCACAGAGGAAGGTACTTATGAGATATTCAATACCAACACAGCAGTCGGAGACAATGGTCTCGGCATTGGTGGTGGCGTGACAATGGTGGGAGAGCCTTACAATGGAATGATTGTCTTCCGTTCCAAAAGTCCTACATATGGCAGTGAACTCGGTTTCACAACATGTGAGAAAGGTAATTATGGATGTATAGACATATTCACTTATGAACCAACCAATACTCATCAGTCATTCCCAGACTGTGGAGTTGTCTTCGATAATCTCTACATGTTCTGCGCCGCAACAGGTTTCGATGGGGCTGTTGAAAGCCATCGTGGAGGTGAGCTTCACTGTTTTGATGGAGAAAAAGTCTGGATGCAGTATGATTATGCTCCGGGTGTAGGTTGCGACTGGGTGAAGGAACCCCTTGTTGTTGGTGGATCTCTCTATTGGTGGAATGAAGGTAAAATTGACGGAACAACAGCAACAGACACAAAGCTCCATCGTCTTGACAAATGGGATGGGGTGCCCACCATTGTTTCAAATATCGATGCCAATGGAGATAAGGTATATGGACTCCGCAATCTGGCAGGTGATCTCCTTTACACTTCTGCTGTCAACAATCAGCTTTATTGCTATCACTATCGTCAGGAAGGTTATGATCCTACAAAGAATCCTGATGTTATGGAACCGGAATACCGCACACGTGCAGAAATTGCTGCCGGAGAAGGAAGCGGTGTGACAGAAATTTCAGATGATGAAAATGCTCCCGTTGAGTTCTTCAATCTTCAGGGTGTAAAAGTGAATGGCAATGAGCCCGGTCTTTACATTCGCCGTCAAGGTTCAAAGGCAACTAAAATCATCGTAAAATAAGATATATATCTTTTAACCCGGAGGTGGTGAATATCACCTCCGGGAATTCATCTTATAAACTCTTGCGCATCTTTCGCAGGCAATGAATAATCTAACACATGAACCATGTATAAGAAAATATCAAGGCTTTTAGCCCTCCTGCTATTTGCCATTTTCACCACAAACGTCGCGGCGCAGAATCTCATCACTGTGAGCGGAACTATATTCGATCCCAAAGAGGGCGAACCGGTGATTGCAGCTTCTGTTGTAGTCAAAGGCACCAAGACTGGTGTTTTCTCCGATATAGATGGAAAATACACCATCAAGGCTCCGGCAAATGGAACTCTGGTTTTTTCCGGTGTGGGATATGAAACCATCGAGCAGAAAATCAACGGTCGCACTGAGATCAATATAAACATGTCTTCAAACGAACAGCTTCTTGACGAGGTAATTGTTGTGGGTTATGGCGTGCAACGCAAGAGCGATGTCACCGGCTCTATCTCCTCCGTCAGTGGTAAGGAAGTCAGCACAGTCCCGACATCTTCCGTTTTGCAGGCTCTTCAGGGAAAGGCATCCGGTGTGAACATAATCCAGAACAGCGGCGCGCCAGGCGGTGCGACTACAATCAAGATCCGAGGCACCGGAACTATCAATGATGCGGACCCTCTTTATGTTGTGGATGGATTCATCGTGGATGACATTACACATATCAGTAATAATGACATAGCCAACATCGAGATTTTCAAAGATGCTGCATCTTCTGCTGTTTATGGAGCACGCGCAGCCAATGGTGTAGTGGTCATAACTACCAAACAAGGGGAAGCAGGAAAAGTCTCGGTAAATTTCGACAGCTATGTCGGTTTCTCTAATCCATGGAAGAAAATTAAAGTGATGGGGACCGAAGATTATGCCTTGATGCATGATTATATCAACGGAACCTCCCTCTATTCTGCCGATGGACGACTATATCAGACCAAACAACCTGATGGATCCTATGCCTATGATGACCACAAACATTTTCTTGTAGATACCATCGCACGAAATTCTCCTGCCAATTGGTGGGACGCAATCACACGCACCGGCATAAAGCAGCAATATAATTTGGCGGTAAGCGGTGGTAACGATAATACAAAATTTCTTGTAAGTGTAGGTTACTTCAATGAGAAGGGTATTGTAAAATCTTCAGATTATAACCGTTTCAATGCTCGTGTCAATGTAAACCAGAAGATTACCAAATGGCTCACGTTGATGGCGAACCTTTCATATTCTAACGAAAATCGTGATCTTATTCCGGAAGGGTCTTCATCTGTACTTAAACGCTCCCTTTATCAAAGTCCGATGGTGATGACATATAATACTAAAGGCTACTGGACAGAAGATCATCCCCTCGCTCAGCTTGACCGCTACCACAGATCAACTAAACGTGACCGGTTTGACTTGAACGCCACTCTTTCCGCCGATTTTCTCAGATTCTTCAATTATCAGTTCAAAGCTTCATATTATGTGACTCCTCAGAAGACCAGCCAGTTCACGGAAGTCAATGCACTTGAAGAAGATTTCCTTATGACTGATCTTTCCACTATCTACAACTACCGTAACACCATAAGCAAATGGGAGATTAACAACCTTCTTACATTCAACTGGCATAATGATATCAATTCAGTGACTGCTCTTGTTGGTCAGACAGCTGAGGGATACAAGAACTCATGGCAGGAATCTACCAAACGTGGCACCCTTCAAATGATCCGAATCAATGGTTCCTTTCCAGTGGTTTTACCGGCGACAAGACTTACGGTCTTGACCGCAATTGGACAGCCGTAGGATTCATCGGCCGCGTTAACTATAGTTTTAAAGATCGTTATCTGCTGCAGGCAAATGTTCGTATTGATGGTTCATCAATGTTCTCCAAAGATAATCGCTGGGGCACATTCCCATCTGTTTCGTTAGGTTGGAAATTCTCTTCCGAAAGCTTCCTTCGCGACCAGACATGGCTCTCTTTAGGTAAACTCCGATTAGGCTGGGGTAAACTCGGTAACAACCGCATTGATGAGCTTTCCAGATATACATATCTCGTAAGTCAGTATAACTATCCTTATGGACAGGGCACCCATGTGCTTCAACCCGGTTTCACTTCTCTCACCATCGGAAATGATAATATCAAATGGGAGAAAACGGAGACTTATAATGTAGGTCTTGACCTTGCATTCCTCAACAACCGTCTGCTTTTCGGTTTCGAATATTTCGATAAGAAAACCACCGACATGCTTCTTGCTGTTCCCACCGTGCTTTCCGCGGGTCTTGAAACAGATCCTATGACAAATGCCGGTGCTGTGCGCAACTATGGTATTGAAACCAACCTTACCTATCGCCAGACATTGGGAAGGTTCTCATTTGATGTGGGCTTCAATCTCTCATGGATCAAGAATAAAGTTACCTCGCTTGGAACCGGGAATGAGCCGATCTATGGAGCTTATCTCAATGAAGGAAGCATTGTGGATTATGTTACCAAGACAGCCGTGGGGTTGCCTATAGGAAGCTTCTACGGGTATGTGACCGATGGTATCTTCCAGACTTACGATGAAGTTCGTGCATCTGCCCAATATGAGCCTGGCAAGATGGATTCCGAGCAGACAACCCGTGTTGGCGATTTCCGCTTCAAGGATCTCAACGGCGATGGTCGCATCACGGCAGAAGATCGCACTTATCTGGGTTCTCCACTTCCCGATTTCGTGTTTGGGGTGCCTCTTAATTTTAAATATAATTTCAAATCAGGAGATCTGGAGCTTTCAATGTTCTTCCAGGGTCAGACCGGAAATAAAATCTATAACGTGATGGATTATTATCTCTACAATGCAGCGGAGGGTAATGTATACGCCGACATCCGCAGCAAACATTGGTCCGGGCAAGTTGCTGAGAACAGAGCATATTTCCCGCTCAACACCACGGCAGAGATACCGGATCTTGATGCCAATGACGCTCCCCGCAATTTCCGCTCAAGCAATTTCTTTGTAAAGGATGGATCTTATCTCCGACTCAAGGAGCTTCGTCTGGCGTATTCTTTCGATCAGTCGCTGATTAAACGTTTGGGTCTTAAATCCCTTACAATATCCGCTACGGCTTATAATCTCCTTACATTTACAAAATATGACGGTTTCGATCCTGAAGTCGGCAAGGTTGACGGCACGGAAGGAAACAACCTCAGCATGGGTGTTGACCATGGTAACTATCCTCAGGCGCGCTCTTTCACATTCGGTCTTCAGTTCGGCTTCTAAAAAAGATTATACATTATGAAAATTCCAAATATATTCAATCTCGGCAAATTAGGCGTCAGAACCGGAATCCTCGCTATCACCTTAGGATCCGTGGCGTTGACCGGATGTAATGATTTCCTTGAGCAGGATGTGCAGGGAAACAATATTGATAAGAATTTCTATGACACGCGTTATAAATTGCAGGCGAGTCTCAATGCAGCCTATGATATTTTACAGAGCGATGCCATCCAGGATACAGACTGGCGTTTTGGAGAGGCGTTAGGTGATCATGTCATAGGCACGGATGAAGGATTGTCAAGCCATATGGGGCAGCTGGTGCATTTCCGCTTCAACACCTCAAACAGTTTCATCCGCAATCGTTGGGAAATTTATTACAAGGCAATCCATCGCGTGAATCAGGTGATTGCCAACATAGATCGCGCTCAGGTCTCGACTAACGATTATTCAGCATATCGTGAAATTCGTGAAATTCTCGGACAAGCAAAATTCCTTCGCGCCTATTTTTATTTCAATCTTGCCAGAACATTCGGCGGTGTGCCGATTCGTCCGGAAGTTGAAACTGTCGACAATCTGGTCATTCCGAGAAGCTCACGTGAAGAAACCTATGCCTACATTGAGAAGGATCTGCGAGAGGCGGCAATAATGCTTCCAAACAGATATACTTCAAATAATTCGGGCAAAGCAAGTGCAGGAGCCGCTACCGCGCTTCTTATGAAAGTGCTGATGTATCAGGCAACACCCGGCACGATGTCTGATAAATGGCAGGAGATGGTAAAACTGGGCGATTATTTCGTGAAAGGGAGTCCGTTAACACTTAAAGAGATGCTTCATTATCCCGAGAATTATGGAGATATGGACTGGGAGACTCTTCGCAAATCATTATGGTTCAAACCTCAGGAACTTAATGCTGAGACAGATCCTTATGAATCTCCCGAATCTCAGTGTCCGGTGTTGCTAAATGCCTATTCTCTTAAATATGTTGATGCCTATGGAAACTCCCTTACCTACGACCAGCAGTTTTATCTTCAGGGAGAATTCTGTCAGGGTTCGATTTTTGAAATTGTCTTCAAGGAATCAGGCGATGGGACTTCGGGTGATGTCAACGAAGGTGGTTATATTTTTGACACGCTTTTCAGCGCCAGCAGTCCCATTTATTCTATAAGTGACATAATAACCAAACTCTATGGCACGGATGTGCGTCGTAACTTCACGATCGGGCACCATGAATACACACCCGATATGGAGAATACGGAAATCGGTTCCGGACATATCCTTTCCCTTAAATGGTACACCCCTATCAAGGATCGTCCGGTATATGGAGGTGACAATGGCAAAAACCGTCGCATTCTCCGTTTTGCAGACGTTGTGCTGATGTATGCCGAAGCCTTGAATGAATGCGGCAATGGAGGGGCGGCTCTCGAACAACTCAACAGCAACAAGCGTGTTGTCAACGAGATCAACAATGGCACATCGCTTTATATAGGCGGTGGTTATGGCTATCTCCGAGATCAGATATGGAAGGAACGCGAAATAGAGTTCGCGTTTGAATGGGAAAGATTTTTCGATATCGTGCGTCAGGGTAGGGCAAAGTCTGTGCTGCAGTCGTTCAGCCAGACTCGCTCCAATCAGCGTGGCGTATATTTCCGGGAGGGCATAAATGAAATCTTCCCTATTCCCCAAATGGAAATCGATGTCTCAAACGGTGTGGTTACACAGAATCCGGGATACTAAGAATAATGTGAAATGTTTAATGTGCAATGTCTAATTTCAGATACGGCACATTGCACATTAAGCATTTCTCATTTAACATTAAACATTCAACATTACACATTTATGAAAAAGAATTTTGCTCTTTTGGCTCTCGTTCTTGCTATGACGGCTTGCTCTGATGATACAGCAGTGCAGCCGACGGCTGCCATAGAGCTTGATAAAAATATAGCAGAAATAAACGAGTCTATTGTCATGCATTTCACCGGTTCTGCCGACAATGTTGTTGTCTTTCCCGGTGATGAAGGACAGGATTATGAACGTCTCTCCGAAGGGAATTCAGGTCTTGTGGTGAACAAAGGTCTTTTCACGTATTCTTACACCACACCGGGCACTTATAAATTCGTTTGTGTGGCTACTAACCAAGCAAATGAGGGGCAGTCTCTCCTGTCGGATACATGCTCTGTATGGGTGCGCGTTGTGGATGATGTTACTGAAATCACGCGTTTGTCAGCACCTCAAGTGCTCTATGACGAAGTGTTCGCCACGCTGCATGGCGACAAGGATTGGGTGATGGCTCTTCCTAAGAAAATGCGTTTCAGCAATTCCGACCGCAATGTGGCTCTTACACAACGTCTGAAATTCTATATCCCTTCGCAGACAACGCAGATATTTATCGATGGTGCTCCATACCAGAGCACAACTCGTTATAACCTTGCAAATGTGCTGGAAGTGAAGACTGTCTCACATGAGGGGTCGGAAAGAATTTATAATCTTCACACTCTGAACTATGGAGAGTTTGCTACATTCTCCATTGCCGGTGTGGAGGGAACTTTACAGCGCACGGAGTTTGACTATGCATATTCGGAAATTGCCCTTAATCTCCCTGCCGGAACAGATGTGACAGCCCTCGCACCCACGTTCACTCTCAGCGGTGACAATGTTAAGGTATATGTCGGAGACATAGAGCAGCAGTCGGGTGTTTCAACTCAAGACTTCACAACTCCGGTGACCTACCGATTTGTCACCACCTCCACCTCGGATCCATCAATCAGTGTGGAGGCGGTATGTAAAGTGTCTGTGGACTTATAAGTTTAGACCCTAACGCCTAAAAACCTAAAACCTTTTATTATCTTTGCAATATCAATATGAAAAGGATCATCTTAACACTTCTGACCGGGGTTGTAGTCTCTTATTCGTTATTTGCAACGAAACACGATCCCTATGAAGGTTCTCGAATATATTGGGATATAAATTCCAAGACAACGCTTTTCCCCTCGGGGAATTATGCACGCATAATTCAGCTTCAGGGGGGAAGACTCATGGCTGTGGCGGAAGCAGGAGGTGGGATTTCTGTGGCATATAGCGAGAACGGGGGCACGACCTGGTCTTCTCCGGAACTTATAATGCGTAGTGCTTCGCTTGTGCCTTATGCCGTGCCGGATGTTATTCAGCTTAAGGACGGCACTATTGTGGTCGGCTTCAATCCGCGTCCGTCGGCTCCTTATTCCGACGATCGTAAGTTTGGTATTCGTGTCACCAGAAGCACAGACAACGGCAAGACATGGAGCGCTCCAATATTCGTGTATGATGCACAATCCACATTCTCTGATGGTTGCTGGGAACCTTGTTTCCTTGAATTGCCATCGGGAGAATTGCAATGTTATTTCGCCAACGAGAATAATTTCCAGTCTTCAAATGAGCAGGAAATATCGATGTGCCGCTCGTTTGACGGAGGTCTGAGCTGGGACGCCCCGGTGCGTATCTGTTATCGTGCAGGTACGCGCGACGGGATGCCGGTGCCTATCCTTACGGAAAATGATGAGATAGTGGTAATAATAGAGGACAACGGTCATCCGAATCGCAATAGTTTTCGTGCCACAACAGTGCGCACTCCTCTTTCTGAAAACTGGTCGCAATGGGTTGATGGAGGAAGTTCGCGAAGAGAGATGATTTTTGCTGACGAGTCGGAAAAGGCGTTTATCTCGGCGGCTCCATATCTCTGTAAACTTGGCAGGAACGAGACGGTTGCTTCCTGGCAGGGAGATCGTGGAAATCGTCAGGGTAAAGGTGAATCGTTTTTTGATATGTTTGTGGCTGTAGGTGATGCTGACGCGCGTAATTTCCGCGCCGTAAGCCAACCTTTCGGATTGAGCTTGTCGCAACATGGTCTCTGGAACTCTGTCTCGGCTCTTGATGACGGCACAGTCTTTGCTCTTTCTTCCATAGGCGATGCAACCCATGGGAATGCTATCAATGTGATGAAAGGGTATGCAATGAAGGGTTTTTCTGCTAATTTTGGCACTCCCGAAATAGATGCATCTTTTTCAGGAGAGAATTGGACGGTTAAAAATGCCCAGCAGATTTTTATGGGGAGCACCGCCACGCATAACCGCGCCACAATGGATTTTCTCTATGATAATGAAAACCTGTATTTTTATGCACGTGTAGTTGACCGTACTATCTATACAGACAAGGTTGATGATGATGGTGTAACTCTCGGACTGGACCTCGTCAATAGTTGCGACACTTATCCACAGCAAGGGATGTTCCGCATCTTTATGGATGTGAACGGTTCCTTGAAATTATATGAAGGGAATTCCAATAAATGGAATGAAGTGACAGTGCCTGAAAGTGTCAGATTTGCTGTCAATGCGAAAACTTCATATTATGATATGGAAATAGCCATCCCCTGGAGTGTGCTCGGGTGCGACGTCCCTCCTGTGGATCGACTGATGAGATGCTATCTTGAGATTCGAGACCGTCGTGACGGTGTGATTGTGAATGAGATAATACCGGATGCCATATTACGTCAGTCTTGGACATGGCCCGAATTTCGTTTGAATCCTTCTGACGAAAGCTCGGTGAAGGATATTTCTGTAAACAATGATACAACCTCGGTAACTGTTAATGCCGGCAATGTCAGCGTGAAGTCTTCACGCTGCATTGCCTCGGTTTCTATGTATGGGATCTCCGGCATCCGCTCTCATTATGTAGCGGTCTCATCTAATGAGTGTGTGCTGGATGTGGCTGGATTCAAAGGGGTGTACATTCTTGACATAGCGTATTTAGATGGGACTTCAGACAGAACAAAGATAATGATATGAAGAAAATTATACCATGTTTCCGGAGTGATCGGTCTCCGGGCAGCAGCCTATATTTTATTTCATTTATAATCACTTTCTTTGCCATCGGAAGTATTCTTCCGATGGCTTCGTGTGCTCAGGAAACTTATTTCTTTACGCATCTCAAAAGTGATAACGGACTGCCACATCAGCAGGTGATGTCGATGGCTTTCGATCATGACGGGCTGTTATGGGTCGGCACAAGAAACGGCTTGGCTAAATATGATGGATATTCTTTTGTGACGTATTATAACAACAGGAATGACAAGGAATCCATTCCTCATAATTTTATACGTGTCATTTTTGTAGATTCTGAGAATAATGTCTGGATTGGTTCGGATGTGGGCATAAGCCGTTATCGCCGTGATACCGATGATTTTGAGAATCATCCTGTAGAAGGAGAGCACATTGCTAAAATTGTTGAGACCAAAGATGGCGCTATCGTATGTTCCGGTACAAAAATTTTCCGCCGTGCTCCCGGAGAAAAGGAGTTTCGCCATGTTCCTCGTCAGTCGGAAGGATATGTAACTGGTATGGCGGTTTCCCCCGACAACAGGATTTATGTGGCTACCGATCGCTCTATCGCATGGTATTCTTCCCGTCTGGATTCGGAAACCATACTCGATGCATCGCTATATTCCGGTTTTCTTAGTGGATTTGATGCAATTGTTCCACTCTTCTTTGATAGTCGTGGGAATCTATGGATTGGTCGGGATGGAAAAGGGGTGATGTGTCTTGATGTCCGTAATGGAAAAAATGTGATATATGATGAGACGCGGCTTTCTGACGGCACCGTCCGGACAATTGCGGAAGATTCGTCAGGTCTGATTTTTTTGGGAACGGAGAAAGGTATAACGACTATAAATCCGGATACCGGTGTTGTTTCGAAGGTATCGCAACAGTTCGGTAATTCCAGAACGCTTTCCGATAATGCTATTTATTGCATAACTCCCGATGTTCATGACAACATCTGGGTGGGAACATATTTCGGAGGGATTAATCTCGTTTTGAGAAATGCTTTGAAATTCCACTGGGTAGCACCGGGATATGATGGACACACTCTTTCGGGAAAGGCTGTGAGACGTATTATAGAACCTGAAAAAGGCACTCTGTGGCTCGCTACGGAGGATGGTGGAATTAATATATTCAATCTCGCTGACAGAAGCATATCTCGGTTTAACAAAATTCCGGAGATTGGCACAAATGTCCACGAACTTTACTATGACGATCACACGGGGGATATGTGGATAGGAACGTTCCGTAACGGTCTTTTCCGATATAATCTAAGGAGCGGAGCCTATAGACATTACACGGCGTTCAATAGTGGTCTTAAAAGTAATGCTATATTTGCCATTGCGCGCCAGAACGACAATGACCATAAACTATGGATAGCTACCACGTTGGGTCTTATGCTCTATGAGCCTGACTCTGATTCTTTGGTGCCGGTGAACCATCCCGTGCTTGATACGGATTTCGTGTATTGCCTTCATGCCGACAAAGCAGGAAACCTATGGGCTGGAACTGTGAATCGTGGATTATTTCGTATTGACGGTAAGTCGCACGAGATAAAAGGTTGGGGTAAACAACCTTCAGGAAAGGAAGGTCTTAAGGATAATTATATAACCACAATATTCGAGGATAAGAAAGGTCGTATATTTATAGGCACCAATAATGACGGTATCCAGATTATCGATGGCAAATCTTTCAAAATAATACCATTCGCCGGTAAGTCTCCGGATTGGGGCACTGTCTGCAGTATCATGGAAGACCGCAATGGAAATATCTGGATTACAACGTCAGGCGGTATCTTTAAGGTCAATCCTGCCAATCTGTCATATGTAAAATTCACAACATCCGACGGACTCCCGGAGAATCAGTTTAATTTCTCTTCGACCATGCAGGCATCTGATGGTAATATTTATTGTGGCATGGTTAATGGTCTCGTAACCTTTAATCCGGGAATAGCCAAAAGACCTGATTCGAATTCTCCGGTGCATTTATGGAGTCTTACACTTAATAACAATCCCGTATCACCGCGCACCGAAGACTCTCCCCTCTCATCTGCCCTCGACGCTGCCTCGAATCTTGAACTTAGTTATGGCGATTCTCGCGTGTTCAGTATTGATTATGGGATTGTGGATCCTGTCGGGGCTGAGAATGCAAGATATCAGATATTTATTGAAGGTCTTGACAAAGAATGGCGAGATGTCGGCGCGCAACGTAGATTTACGGCAATGGAACTTCCTTATGGATCATATGTGTTTAAAGTTAGGGCGTTGACTTCTGGCGATGATTGGGAATCGACTCCCATCCGTGAACTCAATTTGAAGATTGCTCCACCCTATTACCTTTCTTCCACTGCCTGGTTCATTTATATTTTGCTCGGCATTTCGTTTTGTTATTTCGTATATCGCCTCATCACATGGCGAATGCGAGAGAAGCAGGAGAAGAAACTCAGTCAGATCGAGCGTGTGAAGAAAGATGAACTCAATCGGGAGAAGATGGAGTTCTTTACCAATATCTCTCATGAACTCAAGACTCCATTGAGTCTTATCCTTGCTCCTCTTAAGCATCTCTCTTTGGAGGAGAATATGTCGGAAGCTTCACAGGAACGTCTTTCCACCGCTATTGCGAACACCTCGAAGATGATCGACCTCATAAATGAGCTGGTAACTTTCAACCGTGTTGAGTCAGGTAATTTTCAGCTCTTTTTGCAGAAGGGTAATCCTCTTGAACTGATAGAGACATGGTCGGGTTATTTCCGAGGTCCGGCATCAGAGAAAAATATTTCTATAAATGTCTTGACACAGAACAACGGTGAAGAGGTGTGGTATTCCACAACATATCTGGAGCGTATCATCAGCAATCTCCTTTCGAATGCCATCAAATATACGAATGAAAACGGATGTGTAGACGTTCGCGCCTCTATCATTGAGGGTGACGATGGCGATGGCGATGTATACCTGCAACTGGAGGTGAAAGACAATGGTATCGGTATAGCTCCGGAGGAAACAGATAATATTTTCAAGAAATACTATCAGACAAAACGAGGCTATAATGCCAACCATACTGGTTGGGGAATAGGACTTGCCACGGTCAAGAAGCTTGTGGAGATCCATAAAGGGTCGATCTCGGTGGTAAGCACAATGGGAGAAGGCAGTGTGTTTACGGTGCGTATAAACGTTACGCAGGATGCTTTCGACAAGTCTTGCTGCATCGCTGCCGGGGCATCTGTACAGGCTAAATATCAGCCTACGTTTATCACCAACACTTTGTCGACATATTCTCAGGAAAAGGGAGGAGATAACGATAACAAAGAAGAGAAAAGTGTCTCAATTCTCCTTGTGGAGGATAATCCTCAGTTGCTTCGTTTTCTCACCGATGAATTCTTGAAGGATTATAATGTTTACACCGCTACAAATGGAGAAGAGGCTCTGAAGGTGACCGCGGAATACCCCATAGATATTGTGGTGTCTGATGTGATGATGCCTGTGATGGACGGTATAGAGCTCTGTGACCGCCTTAAAAACGATTTGGCGACATCTCATATTCCCGTGATTCTTTTAACTGCCAAGAATGACGAGGAATCGACTATGGCCGGCTTCAGGAGCGGCGCCGAGGCATATATCCCCAAACCATTCGATCCTCAGCTGCTCGCTTTGCGTGTGAAGAATATTCTCAGGGCACGGAGGGTCTACATCAATTCGAAGATTGAAGAGACGTCTGCCGTGGAGGAAACAGTTGAGGAGCTTCCGCCTCTCAATAAGTTTGACAATGAGTTTATAGAACGTATAAATTCATTGATAAACGAGAATATGGATAACTCGGACTTCTCTATTGCCGATATTACCCGTGCCCTCGGAATCTCGCGGTCGCTGCTGCATATCAAGATGAAGACATTCTTCAACGCTTCGATGACCGACTATATCAAGCAATGCCGCATGGCGAAAGCCTGTGAATTGCTAAGGAAAGGGTTTAACGTCAGCGAAACCGCTTATGCAACGGGATTCTCCGATCCAAATTACTTCACAAAAGTATTCAAGAAAACCTACAGTATGCCTCCTACTGAATACCTTTCAAACAGTGAGGCATGAGTGATTGATACAATGTAAAACAGAGTCGGTATCCTTTGGGGGCAGCTGACTCTGTTTTTTAGAAAAGTCCGGATTGATTTGTTTATTTCAATGTAACCTCCTCAACGAATGGACGGTATAATCCCATTGATTTGTCTAAGAACACCTTGTTGAGCGAATCCAGCAATTGCGGATTCTCCTTTGCGAGATTGTGTTGCTGCGTGGGGTCTTTCTTGAGGTTGAACAATCCATATTCGCCAAGATTGCCGAGCTCGTTTCCCGTAAGGTTGGTCTTGGGGCCTTCATAGGGAGGCATGAATACGTAGTCCCCGCTTCTCAGACCGAGTTTTCCTTGATTTTCAATAATGATACATTCCCTTCCGTTTTTCTCTTTGCCGAAGAAAACCGGCATCATTGGGCGGCTGTCAAGACCCTCGGGAACCTCGGCACCGACGAGGTCGCCTAACGAGGCAAACAGATTCATCTGGCAAACGATGGCATCAGATACCGCCGGTTTTATTTCCCCTTTCCAGTATATGCACAATGGGATGTGGCACCGACGAGCATCAGCCCCGCCACGCTATAAGTCATCTTTTTCATCTTTTATCAGGATTGGGACAAACCATATATTTTATGCCCAAACGTAATAAATTTTTTCCAATTCCTCAACTTTTTCAGTGAGATAATACATGTTTTCTTTTACTTTTTGAGGCTTTTTGAGGTCTGCTTTTTTTGTCCGGTACAAGAATCATATTTGAATTTTAGAAAAGTTCGGAGTAAAACGGTAGAAAAGTTCGGAGTAAAACGGTAGAAAAGTTCGGAGTAACTTGCTTATTTCATTGAAAATTATTATTTTTGTACAAAAATCACCATATGCAGAATGATCATTATATTCCGAGAATAGCAGACTATACTCTACAAAAGAAATTAAGAACTTCCGGGGCTGTACTTATCACGGGTCCTAAATGGTGTGGAAAAACGTGGACTGCACTTAATGCCGCAAATAGTGTTATTTATTTACAGGATCCAGATAAAAGGTTGTCGTATTTGAAAATGGCACAAACCTCTCCTTCATATCTACTGAAGGGTGAGCAGCCGCGACTTATTGATGAGTGGCAGACCGCTACGGTTCTGTGGGATGCTGTGCGCTTTGCAGTGGATCAAAACCCTAAGAAAGGGCAGTTCATTCTGACAGGAAGTGTTGTTGTAGACGAAGATGATGATCTTCTTCCTGATGAAAAGATGGAACACACAGGCACTGGTAGAATATCCAGAATGAGGATGAGACCAATGAGCCTCTATGAGTCAGGAGAATCGAATGGTACTGTTTCGCTGAAAGAACTGTTTGATGGAACTCCCGATGTTGTGTCAACGAGTGATCTCTCAATAGAAGATCTTGCTTTTGCCATTTGTAGAGGAGGATGGCCCTCTTCCTTATCACTGGATAAAGAGGATGCTCTTGATGTGGCGAAAGACTATATTGATGCTGTATGTGAAAGAGATGCGGCGGCTGTAGACAAGTCACAAAAAGATCCGGACAGAGTGAGAAATGTGCTTAAATCATTGGCACGCAATATTTCTACCATGACAACGGATCGTACAATCATGGGGGATGTATGCTCCAATGATACCTCAATATCCGATAAAACGCTTGAAATATATATTCGAGCGCTGCGTAAGCTTTTTATTATTGAAGATGTGAAAGCATGGCAGCCATCTTTAAGATCAAAAACCGGTATACGAACTTCCGATAAGAGGCAATTTGTGGATCCCTCTCTGGCTGTCGCGGCAATTGGGGCAAGTCCTAAACGTATACTCGAGGATTTTAATTACTTTGGTTTTTTATTTGAGTCTTTGTGTGTACGCGATTTAAGGGTATATACGGAACCATTAAGAGGTACGATTAAGCATTACCATGATAATAGCGATCTTGAAGCCGACATAATTATAACCCTTGATGATGGAAGATGGGCGGCAGTGGAAGTAAAACTTGGTAGCCGTGAAATTGAGGAGGGAGCGGAGAATCTTAAAAATTTGGCAGCAAAGATAGATAACTCTAAGAATCCTGCCCCACAATTCCTTATGGTGTTGACTGGCGGTGAATTTGCTTATCGCAGAGATGACGGTGTATATGTTATACCGCTTGGCTGTCTCAGAGACTGATTCCTAACAGTGATTAGTATGTAATGTTTAATGAATTTGAAGTTAAAGTATTATATAAATTAGAAAAACAGAGCCGGCGACCCTCTCGGGCAGCCGGCTCTCTACATAAATCAAACACAAACTATTCTAACTTTACATAGTCTTGATTCAACCATTTATAATCTCCCCTCACGGGGATACCTAATTTTAATGTGTAATTTTTAATGTTAAATGTTAAATGCTTAGCTCTAACGCCTAATACCTAACGCCTAACACCTATTCATACCGTATCGCCTCTATGGGGTCGAGGTTGGCGGCTTTCTTGGCGGGATACCAGCCGAAGAAGATGCCGGTGATCGTGCAGACGGCGAACGAGAGCAGCACTGAATACATCTGGATGTAGACTGGCCAATGTGCTATCAGGTTGACGAGCCAGGTTGCCACGCAACCTACCACAATTCCGATAATGCCGCCGCTTACGCTGATTATCACCGCCTCGATGAGGAATTGCGACAATATGTCTATTCCCCTCGCTCCTATCGACATTCTCAATCCGATCTCGCGTGTGCGCTCGGTGACTGATACGTACATTATGTTCATAATGCCGATACCTCCTACAAGAAGCGAGATGCCGGCGATACACGCAAGCAAGACCGTCATCATGTCGCTTGTGGAGTTCATCATCTGGCTTAGCTCCTGTTGCGAACGTATGTCGAAGTCGTCATCTGCTCCGGGTTGTATCTTGTGACGTTCGCGCAGCACCTCTGTGATTTCGTCGATCGTCTCTTCAGTCCGGTTTTCATCCACCGCGCTGGCGAATATTCCTTGGATATAATCAATGGCGAGTATGCGTTTCATCACCGTAGTGTATGGCGCTATCACCACATCATCCTGATCCATTCCCATGGAATTGGTGCCTTTGGATTCAAGCACTCCGACAATTGTCAAGGGTATCTTACCGAAACGTATCACCCTCCCTACCGGGTCTTTTCCATTAGGAAAAAGGTTGTCGACAACTGTCTTTCCGAGGATGCATACCTTTGCCGCCGATTTGATGTCGTGGTCGGTAAACATTGCCCCTTCCTTCACCTTCAGCTTGCGGATGTCAAGGTAGTCGGGTGTCACTCCATAGATTGTGGAGGGATAGTTGTTGTTGCCGTTCACGAGTTGTCCCGAGGAATTGACTGATGGGGATATCGCCGCGATTCCGGGCAATGTCTGCAACGCTTCATAATCCGTAACTTCCAGGCTCTGCATATCATCTGCACTCTGACGCACTCCGCCGCGCTGCATGTTGCCGGGATGGATCATTATCATGTTGGAACCCATCTCAGAGATCTGTTCCTTGATGCTGTTCTTTGAGCCCTGCCCTATTGCAAGCATTGTTATGACGGATGCCACTCCAATGATAATGCCGAGCATTGTCAGAAAGCAGCGGAGCTTATTGTTGTTGAGAGCTTTCAACGCTATTTTCAAGAGGTTCGCTATATTCATCAGTCGGTCTCTTTAGGTAGGCTTTCGTAAGCTTCGCGTGCCGATGCCGGAGTCGGATTGTAAGTGTCGGTGACAACCTTCCCATCTTTTAAAACGATGTTTCGCGAAGAATATTCTGCCAATTCAGGGTTATGCGTTACAAAAATTATAGTTCTCCCTTTCTTGTGAAGATCCTGAAACAGAGTCAGAATGCTGAAGGAGGTGCGTGTATCGAGGTTACCGGTCGCCTCATCGGCAAGGATTATCACCGGATTGTTGACCAGCGCACGGGCTATTGCCACACGCTGCTGCTGACCACCCGACATCTGGTTGCTTTTATGGTTCAGACGTTCGGAAAGTCCGACGGCTTCGAGAGCCGTTATCGCTCTTTCCCTGCGTTCTTTCGCTCCTACAGCCGGATTATAGAGCAACGGAAGTTCTACGTTTTCTATGGCTGTGGTTTTTGGGAGAAGATTGTAATTCTGAAACACGAAGCCAATCTTGCGATTGCGTGTTATTGCCCGCTGGTTTTTGCTCATCGACTGAACTGATGTGCCATCGAGCCAATATTCTCCCGAAGTCGGAGTGTCAAGACAACCGAGAATATTCAGCAATGTAGACTTGCCGGAGCCAGAGGTGCCCATTATTGTGACGAATTCACCCTCCCGGATGGTGAAGGAGACACCTCGCAGTGCTTTCACCTTTTCTCCTCCGACGATAAATTCGCGCCGCAATTTTTCGACCTTTATTATTTCTTTCTTCTCGCTCATTTTATTAAACCTTAAACCCCAACCATAAACCTAAACCCTAAACCCTAATGCCTAAAGCCTAAAAACCTACTTCCTCCTCTTCCCCGGTGGCTGCGGAGCAAACGGACTTCTGTCTCCCTCCTGGACCGGCAGCATCTGTGCCATTGAAGAATAGTCTTCTGCAACAATGTCTCCCTCTTTCAGCCCGGAGATTATCTCGGTCTTGATGCCGTTGCTTTCGCCCGTTGTTACAGCTGTTGGCACAAGTGAATTGCCTTTTACAACCCACACGAGTTTCTGATTCTCCCCAAGCTTGATGTTCTTACCGTCTCCTGTCGGTTGCGGAAGTTTCTTATTTCCTTCATCAATCTTTGGCTCGAATGTAAAGGCTTTGTTGGATAACAGCAGTATATTCTGTTGGCGCATCACGTAGATGGTGAGGTTGGCGGTAAGACCGGGAATCAACTTGTGATCTGGATTCTCTGCACTTACCACTACTTCATACGTCACCACATTGTTGGTGGTGGTAGGATTGAGTCGCACTTGCGTCACTGTTCCATCAAAGAGTTGATCGGGGTAAGCGTCAACCGAGAATGTTACCGGTTGCCCTACCTTCACCTGACCGATGTCTGCCTCATCCACATCGCCGATAACTTGCATATTGTCAAGATCTGCTATTGTATATAGGTTGGCGACACTCATATTGGACACGACAGTCTGTCCAACCTCTACGTCGCGAGAGATTACTATTCCATCAATTGGAGAGTATATCTCAGCGTAGTTCAAGTTTTTTGCTGCCCTCACCTTGTCTGCTTTCGCTTTGTCGTAGGCGGTTTTGGACACCTCCAGATCTTTTGTTGATGTCTGGAATTCATAATCACTTATCAGCTGTTTATCATGAAGAGCCTTGTCGCGCTTATAGTTGGTAAGGTTATACTCATAGGTAAGCCTTGCCGACTCAACATTTGCCTCAGCGCTTCTCAGATCACTTTCGAGAGTGGTTTTCTCGATCTCGGCGATAAGTTCACCCTTGGTCACAATCGAATTATAGTCTGCAAACAATTTATCAATCACGCCGGTCACCTGCGTGCCGACATCCACTTGCGTCACGGATTCCACCGTGCCCGTAGCCGTGACTGTTTCGGTCAGCTCACCGCTCTCAACCTTGGTGGTATCAAGCGAAAGATTTCCCTTTTTGCCGCAGCTCCAGCAAACAGCCGAAAGCACTGTAATCGTTATCAGATTCCTTATTTTCATATCCAACTTAATTCCTCATTCCTAATTCCTCATTCCTAATTCTTAAATCGCATTCCGCCGTCCTATAAAACTTGATCATCTTCTGCCCCAGCATCGCCATATATTTTGCCTGAAGCAAAGAATGTTGTGCCTCAATGAGAGTATTGTGGGCGGTCATCAGTTCCACAGTGTTGACATAGCCAATCGCAAACTGCTCATTGCAGAGCTCGTCGCTGAGTTTTGCCGATTCAAGATTTGACTGCGCGGCAATGAATCTTGCCTGTGCCGAACGGGTGTCGATATACCAATTCTCCACCGTCTGCGCGAGTTCCGTCTGTCGCTGGTCTATGTCAAGTTGCGCGTTTAGCTGTTGTGCGCGGGCTCGTGCCGTAGCGGTTTTCGTCTTTTTGTTATCGAAGATAGGGATGGAAAGTGAGAGCCCGATCTGCTCGTTGACAGCCTGCTTCAGTCCGGTACCGAAATTTCCTCCCGGCGCGTAATATCCCGTGCCCACACCCGCATTGAGAGCGATCTTGGGAGCACGCCCGGCTTTGGCGATAGCAACGTCATATTCCGACGATTCCATCTCTTTCTCCAATCCCCGAATCTTTAGATCGGTAGCAACCGCCAATCGGTAGCTTTCATCAATGGGAGGAAGAGTGGCAAGCACTTGCTCCGCTGTCCACATAACGTCGGCAAGATCAATGTCGGCATCAATGCCTAATTCAAGAAGTTTCTTGAGCTCCATGCGACGAGAATCGTAGGTAGTCTGTGCGTTTACCAAAGAATAATGGTCTTGCTCATATTGGCTTTGCAGACGCGCATAGTCTACGCGCGACATCTTTCCAGCCTCCATCAGCTGCTTGCCGCGGTCAGCCTGCGCAAGACTTACCTTTTCAGCCTCCTCATAAATGCCGATAGCCTCTTTGGCGTAAAGGATGTTTATATATACCTGTAGAAGATCTGTTTCAAGAGAACGAAGGATATCGCCCGTATTGAGACGCGCTATTTCAGTCTGGAGTTTGTCGCGCTTGATGGTATTCTCACGCACTCCCCCATTCCATACAGTCCATCCCGCATTGAGTCCATATGAACTGTTATAAGCGTTCCTGTCGCCATTGGAGAATGGAGCGTTGACATAGTTGTGAGATGTGGCGAAATCGAGCGACGGTTGCCATTGAGCCTGAGCCTCCTCAAGGTCGTAGGAAGCCGTTTCCTCCGAGATACGGGATTTCTGCAGCGAGATATTATGCTCACGCGCATAATTCACGCAATCGGCATATGTCCACGTGTCAGCGTTCGCCGTTGTCGCAGGCAAGATTATCATGCCGCAAAAAAGGCAAACTGTAGTGATTACAGTCATGCTGCAAAAAGCGTGACCTGTCGGGAGTAATATTTTTGTAGAAATCAGCTTTTCCATAAAAACACGTCGGATCTGACCTCTTAATCAAATCCGACGCAATATTACTCTAATCTCCCCAACCCCCGAAATTTATTCAACCAATCGCCCCTCCCGTCCCACGAATCCAATATACCGGATGCGCATTAAGAAGTGAACGCTTATTTGGATATGTATATACGTTTCTTGTCTATGCGTTCTGCAAGCTGTTCCTGTGTAAGATTAAGTTATTCACGGGCACTCCTTATTTTGAACCCGATACGCAAAGCTTCAAGTTCGTTCTCCAACCGATCACGTTCAGGTGTGCCGATTTCACCATAATATTTGGTTTTGATTTGATCAAGAGTCTGTATATTTTTCATTTGTTGTCGTTTTTATCGTTGAAATATTCATTCATTATTCTCACAGCGCGTATAATCTATTATATTCTTAAAAGCCATCTCCACGCTGGCAGAACATGAATCGTCATTCCGTTATCAAGTATGATTCCTTCACTTGTGTCAGCTGTTATGATGGTGAGATTTCGGCATCCTGTGGCTTCTGCGGCTTCAATGATACCTTTGATTTCACGTTTGCGAGTATCTTCATCTCTCATATCCCATGTCACCTGAATAAGCTGGTTTATTTCTGTTCCTCGTTGAATAACGAAATCGCATTCCCCTTTTCCTTGAAAATAGAATATTTTGTCAATGGGAGTGCGGTGACGGTAAAGTTGGAGAAATACCGTATTTTCAAGTTTCTTGCCATCATCATCGCTTTGTGGCAATAACACGGCATCACGCAGACCATTGTCTATGCAATAGTATTTAGGTTGTGAACTTTCAATTTTTTGTAACGATTTGCTGTAATTGGGAATGCGAATGAACATGAATATATCACACGCATACTTCGCCCAATTATATAGTTCATCCTTGCTCACTTTAAGACCACGAGACTTGATATCTCCATATATGGCGCGTATAGAAGTGGGCTTTGTAAGATTTGCCATTATGCGCTTGAGATAATAGCGTAACACTTCTATGTTTGACAGATCATAATGTTCTACCAAATCTTTCAGGAGCATTGTGTCGAAATAGGTTTGCAATATTTTGACTTGCTGTAACCGATTTTCTGTCAGTACAACTTCCGGGAAACCTCCTGTATTGTTGTATTCGAAAAATGCATTGCGCAATTTTGCAATATCCGACTCCAGCCAACTATCTGTTTTGATGCCCTTGAATATGCAGAATTCCCGGAATGAAAGAGGTAGAGTTTCTTCTTCTTCGGGCCAACCGCGTAAGGCAGATTTCAGTTCAGTGCTGAGCATAGTGGCATTGCTGCCACTTATATATATGTTTTTTGAATAATGTTTGTAAAGACGCATTACAAAATATTCCCAATCCTTTATTAATTGTATTTCATCAAAAAACATATAGACAGAAGACATTTCTATGTCTGGGTACATTTCTCGATAAACTTCGATAATTTGATCCAATTCATCGGATGACATGTGGATAAGTCGCTCATCATCAAAACCTACCCATAGAAAACGTTCCCGTTCTATACCTGACGCAAGAAGCTCGTTTACAACAGCTTCCATTCTTGATGATTTACCACAACGTCTTACTCCCGGTATTGTGACAATTTTTCCATCATTGATTGGAAGCATATTTTCTCGCTGTTTCAAGTCGGTAGGAAACTCCGACTGACGCATTGCGATCTGAGTCTTGAGATATAATTTATCCATTGTGTCCTAAAATTTAGGACAAATATAATAATTTTTGTCCTAAATTTTAGGACAATTTTCGAAAATTTTATATAAAAATTCGATAATCTTTATGATATGTCCTAAATTTTAGGACAGAAAACGATATTTCTGTCCTAAAATTTAGGACAGGGTTTCTTTGGGGCACCTACGGAGTGGGTGGTGAGGTACGATAGGAAGGCAGCGCGGTAGCTGTCGCCTACAGGGATGAAGGTGTCTTTGCCGATTATGATGCGGTTGCGCTCGATCATGTCGGCATTGTCCATGTTCACTATGTACGAACGATGAACCTGCAGGAATGATCCCGACAGCTTCTCTTTGATGGCGGCGAAAGAACTCAAGGTGACAAGCGGATTGCCCTGGTCTGTAAGGAATATCTGAAGGTATTCTCCATAACCTTTAATATAGCTGATATCTGAGAGATTCACGCGGATATACCTGTAATCAACTTTGATGAAGAGGGAATCGGGATGAGCTGATGTATCTGACAGACGTGACAGAAAGAGATCGCGAGCCTTGTTTGCCGCCTGCTGGAAATCAACAAAACTATATGGCTTGAGAAGATAGTCCACAGCCGAAACTTTGTAACTGTCAACAGCATATTCCCCGTATGCAGTGGTAAAGATAACCATCGGGGGATTAGATAATGTCTTGATAAAATCCATCCCGTTCAAATCGGGCATGTTGATATCGGTAATTATCAGATCCACCGGGTTTGATGAGATGTAATCCATCGCCTCGAAACCGTTTTCACACGCAGCGGCAACCGAAAGGAATGGCGTTTTCTCTACATAGCTTCTCAGTTTTTCAAGGGCTATCGGTTCATCGTCTATTATGAGCGTTTTCAGTTTCATTGGGGGGCACTGTTTATCGGGATGATTAATTTTACTGTATATTCTGTCTCCGATTCATTGATGGTAAGGGATGCCTTCTCCCCATATATCAGAGCGAGGCGTTGACGAATGTTACGTAGTCCTATGCCAGTGTTTTCGTGCTTGCTGTCGCCAGAATGGCAGCTGTTTACGCATCGGAACACAAGTCTGTCGCGGTCAATGGCCATTGTCACGTCCACAAACGAACGCGAGCGGTAGCTTATTCCGTGTTTGAAGGCGTTTTCCACGAATACCAACGTAAGCAATGGAGGCACTTCTATCCCGGCAGCGTCATTGTCATCCGGGAAGGAATATTTTATATCGACTTTATTCTCTGGGTATCTGCGTCGCATTATGCGGAGGTAATTTTTCAGGAAGGATATTTCATTTGCCAAGGGTATGCGTGTCTGGGAGCTGTCATAGAGCATATAGCGCATGAGTTGCGACATATCGATGACCATTGCCTGTGCTTTTCCCGGATCTATTTCGATCATGCCATGAATATTGTTAAGCATGTTCATATAGAAATGGGGGTTTATCTGCGCTTTGAGGTAGGCGAGCTCATTTTCCGCATTTGCCTTTGTGAGACTCTCCTGTTGCAGTTTGTCTTCAAATCTTTGGAAAAGGAGAGCGATTGCCAGGTTAGCACCGATCACAAGCAGCGAATACGTGAAATCCAAAAGCAGAGGCATCGGCATCAATGGCTGTGGATGATGTGGCTTTGGCCTGATATCTTCCGGCATGGAATTTATAAAATGACGGAAATCAGCATACTGGAAGAGCCACATTGCTAATATAAGAGCTGCGGCAGCGAGGAAATAAGCCTTGATCTTGTTTTTGAGAATCAGGCGAGGGATAAGGAGGTAATTATTGATAAAAAACAGCAAGAAGAAAGGGATGATTGTCTTCAGCATTCTTGTCACCAGATGCAAATCGAGCAGCGGCAGCGACAATTCCGCCCGCCCCCGCATTATATCCAGCGTATAAATTCCCAGTGCCGTTATCCACAAGGAAAGATACACCACATTCTCTGTCCGTCTGTTTCTCATTGCATTCATGATGCTTGTCTCTTATGAATGCAAATATAAGAAAAATTCTGTCGATAGCGCAGATCTTTCAACGAACAACGAAAAAAGGGTTATGAATTGGCACCATGTGCAATCGAAATTATTAAAAGCATATTGGTGTGCCGGAATATTGTATTCTGGCACACCAACATAATTGATTTATACTTACTTACCTGATGCTTTCAGTGCGATTTGATCAGAGAATGACCTTGATTGATCTGCGGAAATTGTCATTCCATACCACAACTGCATATACTCCTCTTGCTAAGCCGGCGGTATCAACTGTGGCTTCGGAATTGCCGTGAACTGTTTTAACTGTCTGGCCATTCATGGAGACAAGGCTGACATTGAATTCTCCAGCGTTTGAGATAATTTCGAGTATATCTCCCTGACGGCTTATAACGAATTGATCCTTGTTAACAGAAATTTCATTAACTCCGGTTTCCTGCCCGAGCTCGGGATGCGAAAGGATGTATTTCAAACCCTCGAATGCATCTACATTGCCGAAGCCATAACGATACTTGGTCTGTTCGTAATATTCTTCTCCGATTGCTTTTTTGTTTTTGTCAAATGCCCCTGTTGTCTCATCCCAAGGACCACCTTTCTTAGAACCATACGGAAGCCCTTCACCTTTCATCTTAGGTTTGGCTGCGGTATTCTGGATCACCTCGTAGATATCGCGGTATTTAAGGTTCGGATTGGCTTCCAGCCAGAGTGCGCATATTCCGGCGAATGCAGGCGTAGCTTGAGAGGTTCCTTGGGTATTGAACCACCAGTAGCGTTCTCCGCCGAAGTCGGCAAACGCTGAATTGTTATTATATTTGGATTTAGGCTCAGCTCCGTCTACCTTTACATTTGGTTCATCGTCAGTGAAATTCTTGTTGTTATTATATCTGCTTCTTGCCGATACAACATAATATCCCGGTGCGGTTATAGTTGGCAATGAACGTCCGTCCACAAGTTTTCCGTATCCGGATATGATGGCTACCCATGTGGCTGTATGCTCAATAGAACCTACGGTGCCGGAAAGTTTATAGGCGCTTTTGTGGAGTGTCCCGTAGATATTGCGGTTCACATTGGCTCCTACGGCAAAAACATTATGTGCACATGCCATGTTGTTGATCGACATGTCGGGTGTGCCGATTTCGAATTCGTTATTGTTTTCATTTACTAAATTTACGTCATCCACATCTGAAGCGAGATCGATTCGTTGTCCTTCTGTACCCTCTATTTCAATGCCGATTACAGGATCAATGTCCGTGTCGTCATACCAGAAATTGTCAGGAAGTTTCACTGTGGCGGCATAGCGGTTGTTTTGTGCCATTACTGATGAGGTTACGACGATAGCACCTTGGAAGCAGGGACCGGCTGTTCCGATATTGCCTTCTATATACTTACCTTCGGGAGTAGCTACAGAAACCTCACCAAGTTCATGTCTGCGTTCAGAGTCAGGTGTCATGTCATCTTTATCATACGCAAAGATTTTTACCTTGAACGGTTTGTCGGTATCGCTCCAAATTTCGAGTACAGTCCCTTGTAGAGATGTCACTTTCTTGTCTTTGTCGGTAACCTTTGCCTGAAGGAGAGTGGCGACTTTTGTTTTGTCTGCGGTAAATGTTTTGCTTATCCAATTGTTTTTGGTGCCTTCATTGCCTGCCGCAATGCAGACTATGGCTTCTTTGCCTATCTCAGCGATAGCCTTTGAGAATCCATCGGTACCGTCGCATGATCCAAAATTCTGACCGAGGGAGAAATTGATTACCGCCGGTTTGTTGACGGACTTCGCATAATTGCATATTGCATTGGCAGCCGCGATTTCTGTATTTGAGTTCAAAGGACCTACACAAATAACGATGTCGCTTTCAGGTGCCATGCCGAGATATGGGATATTTGCTTCCTTACCGGTGTTGTCATAGACTGCCGGGGCGCATGTCTTTATGCGTTCGCAGCATCCTTGTGGATTTCCATTGCTGCGTCCCTCGATGGAGTCCTTCTCATGATGGTCATAGTCAACGAACTGTCCTTTGCCGGTAAATGCGCCAGCCATAATGCCCAGCACATGTGTGCCGTGTGTTCCGGGATTTGCTTCGTCTTCCGTAGTGTATGCCTTGATTGCTTCAGGTGTGTCCCAGCGTTTCACTTCTTTGCCGCTTGCATCAAATTGCACTATGAGTTTTACCCTTGTCTCGGTGTAATCGGGAGCTTTATAGAAAGTGATATGGTTTGGGTCGAATCCGGTGTCAAGAATACCCACAACAACGTTGCGTCCGAGATAACCTTTGTCGAACGGTCTTGTAGTGCCGTCCCATGGCGATTCCTTGGCAATATTCCCCTGCACTTTGGATGCGTATGTCGAAACTCTGGCATGCATCATCTGAGGTTTGGATTCTTTTGCGATTTCCAAGGTTATGACTTGCGGAAGTGAGGCGATTCTCTCAAGATCTGACACTTTTAGCGATGCCATGATCATGTTTCCTATATGATTAGACACTTCTACGCCTTGTTTCGTAAGGTCTGATTGCGAAGCTCCGGGTACAAGCTGTATCATTACGGGTACAACTTCATCTGCAATCGCTGCGCGTGTCGGCTGTTGTGCCGCTTGCCGGAGCTCGGCGGTCTTTCTTAAGGCTGACAAATCAAGTTTGCTTTGGGCTGATGCCGTGAGACCAAGGCTCATGGCGGCTGTCAATCCGATTCCAGCCAGGATGTAATTAAGTTTCATAAATATTGGTATTAAGAAATGATTGGTTATTATCGTTCTTCGGGAGTAAGGATGCCATTGCCCTCATCATCATATCCCGGATTCTGTTTGAGAAGATTGTTTGCGGAAAGTGCGTTATGGGGTATAGGATAACGATTGAGATCCTCGTTATGAGAGGGGACGTGATCCCACCATGGCTCATGCACGAAATATCCCATTCTTATGAGATCAGTGCGTCTGCGACCTTCTCCAAGAAATTCAATCATCCATTCATCTGCCATACGGTACATATCCATGGTGTCGGGAGCCGGATTTCCATCGCGAACCTCAAAATATCTTGACCTGACTTTGTTGATCAATGCAGCTGCCTCTTTGGGCTGTCCCGCGCGCAGACGGCATTCAGCCAGCATGTAATATACCTCTGCGAGCCGTATGCCGGGGAAATCAGCATTCCAGGTGAGTGTCTTTTCTGCATCGTTGGGTATCGGGAACTTCACAAGTCGGATGCCGCAACTTTCATCCACAGCAAGAATTGTTGACGGCGTGTTTTCATCCGGATTCGGATATTTGGTATACTGATACATCTGGTCAATAAGATTCACCTGCTTGCCCAGGTCTTCTTTGTTGCCCATTACGGGATCTCCGTTCGGTCCGGCAAGCGGACCGGCGAGAAACATACCTGCATATTTCTTATTCCCTTTATATCTATAGTTCTCTTTGCGGAGGTCTTTGCGGTGAAGTTTGCCATAAGGACCCCCAAGCTTTATCTCTGGATTTACCATTGTATATAGTTTGCCCATAGGGTTCTTGGACGGAGCGAGACAGAATCCGTTTTGCCCTGCTGCGACATATGTATTGTCGAAATAGACGCGGCAGTTTTTGGGCATCGAACGCTGCCACCACCAGGAGAACTGACCATATTTGGGATGATTGTATTCTGAAGGTGCGGTCCATATCATTTCCGGTGACTTGTCGTTGTCAAATCCGAAAATGCCATGCCAGTCCGGGTCTATGTCATAGGGCCCGTAAACTCCATTTATGATATCTCGGCATAAAGTCTCGGCTTCCGTAAAATGTTCTTCTCCGATATAAGGAACGGCATTGAAATATAATTCAGCCAGCATTGTGGCGGCAGCTCCCTTTGTCAGGAAGCCGTCTTGTGCTTGTCCCGCTTCTTTTTTGGGTAGTTTCTCTATGCCTTCCTTAAATAAATTCTCGATGAATCTGAATGTCTCAAGCGCGGTGGCGCGACCTCGTATGCCATGATCATTGCCTATGTATAATGGAAGTCCTCCGAAATAGTCGAGTCCACGCATGTAGAACCATCCGAGGAGTGTATGAAGCTGAGCCACCTTCTGTTCTTTATATTTATCATCGAGTCCGAGCTTGCCAAGGTCTATGCGATCAAGGAACGACAACGCTTCATTGGTTCTTGATACTCCCTGCATGACTCCGTTGTAGGTAGACCGGATGATACTCTCATTGGTGGTCCACTGATGATAATGCATTCTTGCGTAGTTGCCTCCGTCATACCAGTCTCCTGAAGTTTTTGTCGGACATATCATTTCATCGGTAGAGTATTCCTGGGCATACCATCTTTCATTTATCAGGAATACCGTGCGGTCTACGAAGGCACATGCCACAAGGGCATCCACTTTTTCTGGTGTAGTGGCAAAAATTTCCGGAGTGGTGGTCGTATAATTCTCCTCATCCATGTTGCACGCCTGCATCATGCAGCCTGCAAGTGCCAATATTGAAATATATCTTATAGTTTTCATTTTTTTGTATTTGACTGCGGTTAGAAATTCATCTGTATCCCGAATGTGAAGCGTGCTGCCATTGGATAACCGATGTTGGGAAGTTCTGTACCCGGGAAAAGGCCGGTGGCTGTTACCTCGGGGTTGTATCCACTATAATTTGTCCAGCATGCCACATCGCGTGCCGTGAAATAGAATCGTAGCGATTGGAGATAGTCTTTTGTCCATTTCTGCATCGGCAGTGTATATCCAAGTGTTATGGCATCTATTTTCAGGAATGAGCCGTCTTCAAGGAAATAATCGGTCAGGACATGGTCTCCGTCTTTTATTTCCTTATGGTCGTAATACCAGTCGCGCAATACGTTGGTTCCTGTTTTTGTCCGGATTCCGTTATACATTGCATTGGCATTATAGATGTCGAAGTCAAGCCAAGAGTGGAACTGAAGGCTTAGGTCGAAATGTCGGTAGGAGAATGAATGATCCATCGATAGCATGCATTTTGGAATTGCATTCCCCATGAAAACTCTGTTTTCAGCTTTCAGATAGGTGGAGTTGGCAGGAACAATATTATTGTCTTTGTCATAGATCATCCATTTTCCTTCGTCCGACAGACCGGCGAAGCGATAGAGCCAGTATTGACCGATGTTTGACTGCGCAGAGATGCGCATCACGCTTCCAGGGCTTCCCGGAGCGGGCAGTGCGGAAGAATCCATATACGACCCCTCATCGCCGAGGCGAGATATCTTGGATTTATTTCCTGACAGACGTAACGCAGTGTTCCATTTGAATCCATGTGTCTGTAGGATGGTTCCCCCGAGCTCAAGTTCCCAACCGGTGTTGGAGAGAGCTCCAATGTTTTTGTAACAATGGTCGTACATATAGTCAGGAAGAGGAACAAGTGCAGAATACACCAGATCATTTACCTTGCGCCTGTACCAGTCGAATCGTCCCCAAAGACGACCATTGAAAAGGGAGAAATCCAATCCTGCGTTGAATTCGGTCTTTTCTTCCCATTTTATGCTCTGGTTGAAGCTGGCGCCTGTGCCGTATGCATGAATCCATTCACCGTTTACGGGGAAATCACCGTAATATCCTACTACCGGAGTGTAAATGCCGGCTGGAATACCGTTATTCCCAGTTACGCCATAGCCCAGACGTATCTTAAGGTCATTTAACCATGTTACATCTTTAAGCCAGGATTCTCGGTTTATGCGCCATCCTCCGGAGACAGCCCAGAAGTTACCGAACCGATGTTCAGGACCGAATTTTGAGGATCCTTCACGTCGGAATGATGCCATGAAGAGGTATTTGTCGTCATATGAATAATTCACCCTTCCGAAAAATGCAATGAGTCTTTGTCTGGTATCTTTTGATGATGCCATTGAAGCGAGACCTTCTTTAAGATCTCCCCCTTCCCCGATGTTCCATGGTCCGATACCTTCCACCGTGAAGTCTGAATTGGAAGCTTCAAAAGAGTCGCCATGGTTCTCGTTGAAACTCCATCCGGCAACGGCATCAAGATGATGGCGGTCAAAGAAGTCGAGTTTATATGAAGCATAGGCTTCATACGAGTTGTATCTGTCGCGACCGAATGACTGCGAGCCTTTGCCGTTCTTGCTGGTGTCGCGCATTGACCGGTGCAACGGATCCCACCATAGCCATGTGCGGCTCTCCCGCAGGTCAATGTTGGCGGTGCCTATCAGGTCAAGTCCTTTTATTACATGATATTTTAAGGTGCCAATACCTGTTATCCACTGGTCGGTGGTGCGTCCGTCGCGATACATTATATCGGCTACAGGACTTGTGTTGGTGCCCGTAAGGCCATAGTTGTCGACATTATACTGACCGGGGTTGTCAGGATCCATCAGAGGAATTGTGGGGTTTGCCTGCATTGCGGTGTATAATCCTGAATTGCTTCCGAAATTCTCACGGGTGGATCTCCTTACCTGCATGCGGATGTTGAGTTCAAGATGCTTTTTGAAGAGATTGAAATTGGCATTTATACGTCCCGAATAGTCGGTACGGGAGTTTTTCTTGATTATGCCATTGTCATCGCCATACATCAGAGACGCATATACATTTGCTTTATCGCTTCCTCCTGTAAGTGTCAGAGTATGCTTGTGGGAGAATGCGTTGTCATTGATCATTTCGTCATACCAGTTGGTGGCATAGCCATAATTGGCTCCGTATCCGTTGTCTACGAATTCGGTTATATATTCCTCCGCAGTTAGCATTTCCGGACGCTTGCGCAGATGATCAATCGAAAACTCATTGGTAAACGTAGCTTTTACGCGTCCGCTTTTACCATTGTGGGTTGTGACTATGATTACGCCGCCAGCAGCTCGCGTGCCGTAAATAGCACCTGCCGAAGCATCTTTCAGAACGTCTATTGATTCGATGTCTTCCTGGTTTATGGAGCGCAGGTCTCCTCCGGGAATTCCATCAATCACGATGAGCGGACCGGAACTTCCCTTTACAGAAGCCACGCCTCGAAGCTGGAAGACGGGCACTCCGTTAGGGTTGTTGGTGCAATCTATGACAAGTCCGGGAATTTTGCTTTTTATTGCCGTAGCGATAGTGGATCCACCGACACCTTGCAGAAGATCCTCTCCTTTTACCGTAGAGATGGCGGTAGTGACTCGTTTGCGCTCTGTGGCTCCGTATCCGATTACGACCAGTTCGTTAAGATTAGATGCCGAAGGTGAGAGAGAAAGGTTTATCGGTGAGAAATTCTTTACCTTTACCTGAGTCTGGTCATAGCCGAAGTAGGTAACGTTGAGCTTGTCACCTTTTTTGACATTGTTTAGGTGAAATTCGCCATCGGCATTTGTAACGGCAACATTGTTTGTGCCGCTTACAGCCACTGTCGCTCCTATGGCGGGCTCTCCGTTTTCATCCAGTATCTTGCCGCTAATGTCGGATGTCTCTATGGCCTTGGAATTGGCTTCTTTCACTTGGGTTGAGATCGCTATGATCTCACTTGACATCATATAATAAGTGAGTCCTGTTTTTGCCAAGACTCTGTCAAGTATTGAAGACACGCTGGTGTTTGTGACGCGTAGAGTGATGTGCTGAACGCGCGAAATGTCCGCACTATTGTATGAAAAATGATAATTTGTCTTTTTCTCAATCGTTTTCAACAGACTTTTAAGAGTGGCATCATGAATGTCGATGTTCACTTTCGCATCTTGAGCCATCGCTGTCATTGCCGACATTGATATGCACAAGATGCATAGGATATGCAAAAGCACGTTTTTCAATCGGTTCATAAGGTTAAGAGTTAATCTGATTTATTGTGGATACGTTTATGTAAGTTAGGACGCATACGGGAATAAAAGTACTATCCCCCGTGATATGTTGTTAAACATGTCGCGGGGGATAAGTACATTCTTTACTGGAGTGTTAGTCTTCTATTTTTAGTTTTATGTGGAATATACGTTCTATTTCCTCAATGGAGAGCTGTAGGTTGTCAGTGGGGATCATGCCTGTAAAAAGCTCTTGGTCAACCATATTTTCTGATGAGCCGGATATGGTTATTTTTTTGCCATAATATTTCCCTATGGTTGTCAGAACTTTTGCCAGACTTTCATCATTGAAAAAGAGTTTCTTCTGGTGCCACGCAAGTATGTTTTCGTTTTCTCCGGTTTTTTCAATGGTAATGTCTCCACTTGCGTAATTTAACACTGCTTTTTGACCCGGAGTGACAGAAACGTATTTATTATCCTTTATTGAATGAAGGCTTACAAGCCCGCTTTCCAGATATAGGGTGGCATCCGGTTCGTCAGGCACAACATTAAGGTTAAAGACGGTGCCTTTCACAGTTACCGTCAATCCCTTCGCCTTGACTTCAAATGGATGGGATTGATCTTTTGCAATATTGAATAATGCCTCACCGCTGAGTTCTACATTTCTGTCTCCGCGAGCGAATGCGTCGGCATCATAAACCAGCGAAGAGGATCCGTTAAGGAAAATTTTGCTTCCATCGGGAAGAGAGACATTTGCCCTTTCTCCTTTTTCAGTAGCGACAGCCATCAGCGAAGGTTCTGATCCGGAATGGATATAATAATAAAAGGTGGCGATCATGAAAAATGGCAACAGAAGGGCAGCCACATTGCGCAGGACGTTCCATAAAGTTTTTTTGTCGTGTCTGTTGTTTCTTAAATCCAGAGCCGCGTGAATCTCTTCGAGGATATTCTCTTTTTGCGCTTCGCAATCGGCATCGGTTTTGTAATTGTAACTTTCCCAATCTTCTGTAAGCGCGTTATTAAATTCTTCGGGGGATGCTGTTTCTAACATACTGCGGAGACGTTGCATGTCTTCGCAGCTTAGAGAATTTTCCCGATATCTTCTGATAAGGTCTTTCATTTCTGGCATATGTTGAAAATATTGGAGAGGTTCAATCTGATGATAGGATTATAGAAATCAATAAGATCATAAATTGTCTTGAATCGAGATGACTGCGAATCTTTTTCAATGCGGTGACAAGTTGGTTTTTAACTGTTTGAACGCTTATGTTGAAAAGATTTGCAATATCCTGATTAGACATATTTGCGAATTTCGACAACCGTACGATACGTTGCTGCATGGGAGGAAGAGAAGAAATTCCCTTTTCCACAGCCATGACAAACTCTTTATATTCCACCATACAGTAGTCTTCACTGCCAAGTGTGTCGCAATAATCGAGATAATCTTCGAAATGGGGAGAATAGATATTGCTGCGGAAGGCACTTATAAGCTTGTTGTGGGCTATACTGAAAAGATAGTTGCCGACGGATTCGGTAGTGTTGATGTCTTCACGTGTGAGCCAAAGCTTGATGAATACTTCCTGCACAATATCCTCCGTGTCTTTCCTCGATTTGGTGAAACTAAGGCAATAGCCGTAGATGCGCCGATAATAGAGATTGTATAGCTGGTCGAACGCTTCGACGGATCCCTCCCGAAGACGTGCGATAAGGTCAGCTTCTGACGGTATTTCTTTTTTGAAGTCCATATCGCGAATTTACAAAAAATCCGTGAATCTGGAAACATCATGGTTTTTTATCGGAATCCGCATTGCTGTCTAAATTTTTAAGGAACCAAGAGCGTGCTTTATCACTCATTTCCTGATTGTTTGCGATTTCAGTGATGCGAGAGAATCTTTCTCGGAACTGGTCGATAAGTTCCGTGTTGCGTTCCGGGAAATACTCTAATGCCTCATAAATGGTAGCCATTGAGCCGAATTCTTCATTAACCCTAAGTCTTGCATATTTGTTTTTTAATTCCCCGAACGTTTCCACGTATCTTTTCATATTGCCTATGGTGCCGTCGGCTATAACATGATTGTCAGGGAATTCCACCACAATATTTCTTTGCAAGTTGCAATTCTTTTCAGGAATGCGGATGGCAACCTCAAGACGTTCAGGAATATATTCATAAGATGATTCAGTGCCATCGACAGTAACTTTTAACGGACGAATTGTAGCGGGAATTCTTAACTCGAAAATTCGGCTTGATGGAATTCCATCGTATTCACCTTTGCGAGGTGATATGGTGAAAGATAGTACGTGCCCGTCGTTCCGGCTTTCTACTTCTGTGAAGGCATGTCTGTTGTCATATTCCTGATCATTGCCGTTGTCTTCGTAAAGATTGAACTTGCCGTTGCCTCCGGGATACACGATAAACGCAATGGGAGCGTCGTTGCGGTTAAGAGAACTTTCATCTTCTGCATGAATGGGAATCACAGATCCTGCCTTGATGTAAACGGGAACTTCCGTAAGATTGAACCTGCGATGATAGATTTTGCCTCCTGGCAGCAGAGTGCCCGTAGCTCTTTCATACCATTCTCCTTGCGGAAGCCATATTTCCACTTCTGAATATCCGTTGGTTCCTGGAGCGGTTATGGGACGGACAATCATGTTGTCGCCGAACATATACTGGTTCTTTATCGTATATGCCTGCTCCTCATCAGGATAGTCATAATACATCGGTCGGCACAAAGACACTGATGTGTCGTGACTTTTGCGTGCCATAGTGTAAATATAAGGCACGAGACGGTAACGTTCGCGGATTGCATCGCGGATTGCATTTATTGTGGCTACATCATGGTTCCACGGCTCTTTGATAAGTTTTGCGTTTTTATTGGAATGAGTGCGCATTATTGGCGCGAATGTACCGAATTGCATCGATCGAACGTATAGCTCCGTATCGGTGACAGTGTCTCCTGCTGCCATGTAGTGGCCTCCGAGGTCATGGCTCCAGAATCCATAACATACGTTCGATGCTTTTGAAGTGAAGTCCGGCAGAAAATCGAGAGATTTCCATGTCGCATAATTGTCGCCTGAAAAGCCGATCTGATAGCGGTGGTTGCCGAGACCGCCCCAACGATGATAGATGAGCGGGCGTTTTTTACTCTCTCTTTCCATTTTTGTGAAAAACGTGTAATTGAGCCACCAGGTATTGCTGAGACTATCTATTTTAGAATCGTATGGGTCCTGTTGCCAGTCAAGCCACCAGAATGTTACGCCATCATCTGTCATCGGGTTTAGGATATGCCGGAACACGCTGTTGATAAAACGTTTGTCGGAAGATACCCATTTCACGTCTTTCCCCGTAGCGGGATTGATGCCGTTCTCCCTCGCTATCTCCGGATATGTAGACTCGAATTTTTTGATGCCCGAAGCCGGATGAAGGTTCATCGTCACTTTAAGGTTCTTGTCTCGAAGATTGTTTAGAAATCTTTTATGGTCGGGGAATAGCCAGTCGTTCCAGGTCCATCCGGTCCATCCACCATGTGCTTCATCTGTATAATGCCAGTCCATATCTATTACCAACACCTCGAGAGGGATCCGGTAATCTTCGAAATTCTTTATAAGTTGTTTGAATTCATGTTCAGAATATGCCCACCATCTCGACCACCAGTATCCGAATGCATATCGTGGAGGCAGAGGAATCTTGCCTGATATGGTAGAGAAATCCATTAGAGCGGATTTATAGTCGTTTCCATATGCCATGAAATACCAGTCTTGTGAGCCTTTCTTTGTTTTCCGTGTTTTGACCCATTCCATCTGGGGGTCATTATCAAAGAGAAAATTTCTGGAGTCATCTATTAGGGTCCATCCATCTCGTGCAAGAAGTCCATTATCAAGATGTGCCGGCACGGGATGGCGTTTGCCGTCGTCGCCTTTTTTCATTATGTCTGATCCGTCCCATTGATCAAGAGTGCGAGTAGTGCCGAGAAGATTCTGTTTCTGTTCCATACCCGGATGCCATTTGAAAGGTTTCATTCTCCCGGCTGATTCTATGGAAAGATTATCGCTGGTGAATGCACCCGAGTTTTTTAAGTAACGAAGTGTCATTTTCGGTGTAGAGACAACGATTGTTTTCCCCTCCGTGTTGATTTGGGCTGAAGATTTCGGATATCGGCGGCAAACAGCCAGAAACGATTTATCGTCTATGAATTTCCCGTTTGGAGAATACTCCATGCGTATCAGTCCGTCGGTTACGACAGTGAAACGGACATGTTTGTCTTGATAAACCACACCGTCCGTCAGCGTGTTTTCATTCCCGAGAGAAGGAAGGGAGAATAAGATAATTGTCAAGCCTGCGAGAAGCTTGCGGATGGATAGAGCTTTCATGTGCGTCATGTTAGATAAGTCCAATTTTGGGTCTGTTTATTCTAAGACGCGTAAATACACCGGGTGTACTAAAGACATATATATGTTATAGAACACCTGAGCGGCAAGAGACAATTCTTCCATAGTCGTACTTACGACTGTTATGCGCTAAATCCTGCGATAATAGTTCAAACTACGACTATTTTTAGTCAGATGATATTCCCATGCTTGCAACGTGAAATATGCAGCAAGCATGGGAAAATCAAAATAGTATTTATAATTGAATATAGGAAGTGTTAGGAAGGGAATTGACTGGTTTTTAATTATTGCGGAAAATGCGTTTTACAGCTTTACTTCCTTTGCGCACAATGTAAATTCCATTACTTGGTTTAGCTACGCGTATACCTGTAAGTGTATAGTATTCCTCGGGGGCATTGGCATCGTCTTTGTCTAAGTCTCCAAAGAAAACTTCATTCACTCCCGAAGTAGTTACAGCTGCTGCATCTTGGAGATACTCTTTGATGTCAAGATTTTGCGGACGATTGAATACCTTATGGTATACGCGTCCGTGTTCATCCTTAACTGTAATATTTACAGGAGCATCGGCTGTATTTGCTTGTACCCAGAAAAGATGTCCTGTCTTTCCAGGATTCTTGCCAGAGGGCCATCTTTTGCATCCATCTGAAATCATGACCAATGGATCGTAGCCACTCAGTCTGTCTGCTTGAAGTTTAACACCATTTTCTTCTACTTCTATTTCCCAGTTTTTATTGTAATTAAATACATTGATTAATATTCGATTAGGCTGTTTAGGAGTGCCGTCCTCATTATAGTTGTCACTACCATAACCATATTTGTTTGCCCATGCATCAACCTCTTCTGGTTTAGAATACTGAGGTGCATATTTCTTCCCAGTAATATGACATTTGTTGAGGTCATAGGCGCGGAATTGATAATCGCGAGAGTATTTGATTGCTTTATAAAAAATCTCTATGTCATCTCCCTTGTTCTCAAGGACACGGTATGCAGCATAACTTCCATCACCGGCAATCATATTACCTTTAAATACTTTTCCTGTATGATAGAGACTACCGTTGACAGATGGTCCATTGTATTCGGTCACCTGATCTTTGCTTGATGTGAAGCATATATGACCATGACCTGTAAATAGCTTAATAGTCTTAAAACGTTTTATATTGTTATAAAGAAATGAACCATAACCCTTAGTAAATTTTATTGTATTTTCAACATTGGGTTCATTACACTGAGGATGTGTAAGCAAAGCAGTATGCATACATATAGTGAGTGGTGTGTCGTTTGAAACATTTTCAACTTCCTTCTTAATCCAGGAAAGTTGATCATCATCTATATTGGGAGAAAAAGCACCGTCAAAATTAGTGTTTGTCCAGAACATATTGTCGAGTACGAGGTAATGGATTCCATTTGAATTGAAAGAGTAATATGTGGGTCCCCAATATTGTCTGTATAGTGCAGCGCCTTCCCAGTCGCCTGCAACCTTGATGTCATAGTCATGATTGCCTATGCAATTATACATATGTGTCGGTTTAAGATATTCGAGACGTCTTTTAGTCTGCGGGATGCCGAATGAATGCGTAGCCCAAAAAGTATTCCAAGACTGATCGCCAAGATTAACTATTATCACACGTTTGCCCGCAGCTTCATAATCTGCAATCATGTTGTTAACATCAGGAACTGTATAGTCTTCATACTGACTAAGATCGGAGTTGATATTCGCGATTTGGATGTCTGGAAGAAAGAAAGTGACTTCAGGTTTACCGTCATCTTCAATAAGTTCGAAGTCGAATTGCTCAATGATTGATAAATCATCAGGATTTTGAATTTTTCTATAGAAATCAGGATAAATTTTTTCTTTAGTTTTGAATCTATATCCGGGAGGATTACAAATCAAAATAAAATCTTTTGATTTTTGTGACTTCAGATAGTAATGACCATTCTCGTCTGTTCTTGTGACATTAAGACCATCAGAGACAGTTACACCTTCTACTGGATTTGAACCGCAATATACCACACCTTTAATGTTCATGCCGTCTTTATCCGGTAAATTCATTTCAACGGCTGCATATGCATTGTTAATAGCGAATACTGCCGTCATTAAAATTATAGTACTTATTCTCATATAGTTACTATTTATTAATAAACATAATGTTAAGTTTCTTATTTATTGCAATATAGAAAGCAATCCGTAGAACGGAGCATTGGTAATATTCTCAGCCTGGGCGATGACCTTCA
>CAJUDL010000022.1 GCA_910585285.1 uncultured Muribaculaceae bacterium | reverse complement strand
ATGTCACGTCTTTGGTCCAGTCATAGTTGTTGACCATTTCCGCACGGTTGGGGGCATCCGATTCGAAGTCGAGGAATTTTGCAAGCTGTTTCTTAATCGCCTCCTGATTGTGGCGGAGGGTTTTCTCGTCAAGAAGATTGCGCTCGGCGGATTTTCCCGAAGGGTCGCCGATCATTCCGGTGGCACCGCCAACAAGAGCTAAGGGTTTATGCCCGCATCGTTGGAAATGACGGAGCATCATGACTCCACAGAGGTGACCGATGTGAAGTGAGTCTGCCGTCGGATCGATTCCGAGGTATGCTGTGGTCATCTCTTTGTTGAGCTGTTCGTCTGTGCCGGGCATCATGGTATGGATCATGCCGCGCCATGTAAGTTCTTCAATGAAATTCATTTTGTATAATGTGTAATGTTAATGTTTAATTTTTAATTAGGAGTTAGGAGTTAGGAATTGGGAATTAGGAATTAATTCCTTGTCCTCAAAATCCTCATTCCTCATTTCTAATTCCTCATTATATACGTAAGTATCGTTTCTCCTACCGCCTTGAGGGTGTTTTTATCGATATTGTCGATATTGTCGGTTGATGTGTGCCAATGGGGATTGAATCCGGACCGGGGATGATACTCAATAATATCAACCGCCGGAATACCTTGTTTAATAAATTCCACATGGTCATCTGTCACCGCTCCTCCGAGTTGACGGGGAAACAACGCGCTGTGACCAGCCTCTGCAGCTGCATTCCATATTGTGGTAACAAGTGCGGGGGCAGATTGTTGAGAGAAATACTCTATCGGGAACTTTGCCCCTTTGCCTCCTACCATATCCGCCACAATAACTCTTGAAGGCAGATATCCGTCTTTTATAGGATGCTCCACAAAATAGCGTGTTCCCATTGCCCAGGAATCATCATCTCCTTCCGTGCCCCAGTCTTCGGCATCGACAAATAGGATGTCGATCCCTTTCCCGGGATTGTCGATTGAAAGCTGCCGGGCGATTTCGAGAAGCACAGCAACACCGCTTGCCCCGTCATTCGCTCCGTCAACTGGTTGCTTTCTTTTTTCAGGATCAGGATCCTCATCTGCCCAGGGACGGCAGTCGTAATGCGCAAGCAATAACGTGCGGTCTTCCATATCGGGATTGAACTGCCCGAAAATGTTACGGGTTTTTAGCATCGTGCCGTCAAAAGCCTTGAGATCCGCACGCTGCTCCATAACGGCAGCTCCATGTCGTTTCAATTCCGATACCATCCAGTCGCCGGCAAGACGATGAGCGTCTGTGTTGGGCACACGCGGCCCGAAGTCCACCTGCTTTTTCAGATAGACGTAAGCGCTGTCGGCATCGAACGATACAGCTTCCCCGGCGTTGGCAATCATTTCGGATGAATCCTGAAAACCGGCGGATTCATCGGTGGAATTTGCCTTCTTCGCGCTGCAAGATACCAGCAATATCAAACTTAATATTGAAGTAAATACGTTTTGCATATTGCAAAATTACTCATAAACTTCCGAATTTCTAAATTTTACGTTAATTTTGTAATATGAATTTCATTGAGAAATACATCTTGCCGGGTAAAAAGATGCCGCTGTTCTTCTATATCGGGGGAGCACTTCATAATCTTGTGCCCCGTTTCTGGCTCAATGCCAGACGAAGAAGGATGTTGCGCAACTGGGAGAAGCGTGCTGATGCCGACTATCTCAGATGGCGTCGCGACATTTATTGCCGTCTTGAGGAGCCTTTCTATATTTCTGAGGAAGCCGGAGTCGTCCTCAAGGATGTGAAGGTGGGTAAATTTCAGAGTCGCTATGCGATTGATGCCCAACGCACTTTGCGTTACTTCCCTGAAGATTCGGTTCTTGCATTCAAAGATGGTGATGTATGGGAGAATCCGGCGGTCCCCACTCTTATCAAAGCTCGCAGGCTCAATGGAAAGAATGAAGAGAACGCGGTGATTCTCAATCTCGACTCGATACGCCATTGGCTTAACCCTCACGACAATATCCCTTTCTATAAGAAGATTCCGAAACTTTTTTTCAGGGGAGATATTTTCAATAAGCCGGAGAGAGTAAAGTTTTTTGAGAAATGGTCAGACAATGGAATGTTTGATTTGGGCGACACGAATCGTAGCCATCCTTCACGCTGGCAATCCGAGTTCGTGTCGATACCCGATCATTTCAAATATAAGTTTATTCTTGCCCTTGAGGGATACGACATGGCATCGTCGTTGCAATGGATCATGGCTTCGAATTGTGTTCCTGTGATGCCGAAACCCAGCGTTGAGGGATGGCTTATGCATTCGCAGCTTGAGGGCGGTAAACATTATATTGAGATTGCCCCGGATTTCTCTGACGTGGGCGAGAAAATAGCTTATTATATGAATCATCCTAAGGAAGCGCAGATGATTTCCGAGGAGTCAAAAAAGTGGATTAGTCAATTTTCCGATAAGAAACGGGAAAAATTGGTTGGTTTGCTGGTTGTCGACAAGTATCTTTCGTTGATGAAGTAGCCTGTGGATATGGTATCAATAATAGTAAGTACGGTCAATCCGGAGCGTCTTGTGCGTTTCCGTAAGAATATTGAAGAAACCATCTGCGGATGTGAATATGAGATTATAGCAATTGAGAACAACGTCAGCCCGAGACCCTTGACTGCGGTTTATAACGAAGGTGCTGAAAGGGCAAAGTTCCCATATCTGCTTTTCATGCATGAGGATGCCGGTTTCATTTCCCGTGATTGGTGGCCTGTGATTGAGGAGAAACTTTCTGAACAGGATTGCGGAGTGATCGGCTTTACCGGTTCAAAGATAATGTTTGATGTGCCGTCAGGATGGTGCATCGATTCGCGCTGGATGCTTATGAATGTGATTGAGTGCGGGACAAAGTTTAAGGTTACAATAGATGATGAGAAGGCGTTTGAAGAAACGGTATCTCTTGACGGAGTGTCGATGTTTGTCCGGAAGGAGGTTTGGCGCGAGGTGCGTTTCGATACCGCCCTGCTGTCCGGTTTTCATTGCTATGATGTTGATTTCTCGCTGTGTGTCGCTAAAAAATATAAGAATTATGTATGCACATGTGTTGATATCTATCATGACTCTCCCGGGCATTTTGACAATGCATGGATGAGCGAAACCATGAAGATGTATGAGAACAAGTGGCGGCATTTCCTTCCAATGACGAGTTCTGACATCTCGTTTCCGGCTGCCGTGATTAAGAAATGGGAAGAACGGGCATATTTCAAGTTTGTCAGGAAATTGAACCGCGATGGTGTCTCGACAGCCGGGCATATGCGATATTTCCTGAAATATCCCTGCACCTTCCGCCACATGAAGGATACGGTAAGGCTGGCTCTTATGATGGCGAAATCGAAGTTGTGGAAAAATAAATAGATAAGAATGGACGTAAGTATAATAATAGTCAATTATCACACCGAGGATCTCATTCTTGATGCAATCCGCTCGATTGAGGAAAGAACTGTCGGCATAGATTGCGAAATCATAATAGTTGACAGTGCTCCGACAGCAGAATCGAGGTCCATGTTGAACCTTTCTGGGGGGAGTGTACCGGTTAGATACATGGAGATGCCTGAAAACAGGGGGTTTGGAACTGCGAACAATGTGGGGTTCGGAGTTGCGAAGGGTAAATATTATTTTTGTCTCAATCCGGATACAATACTTGTGAACAATGCCGTAAAAATCCTATTCGACTATATGGACTCGCATCCGAAGTGTGGCGCGTGCGGCGGTAACCTCTATCATGAAGATATGTCAAGGGCAATCTCTTTCAGGAGGATATTGCCGGGACCGCTTTGGGAATTCAGCGAGGGCATGAAGCGCCATCCCGAGCATCTTCTGTTCGGCCGGAATTCAAGATTCAACCATACGTCTCATCCGATAAAGGTTGGCTATATTACTGGAGCGGACCTGATGCTTAGGGCGGAGCTGATAAAAGAGATAGGTGGATTTGCCCCCGAGTTTTTTATGTATTTTGAGGAAACGGATTTATGTGCCCGCATTCATAGGGCAGGATATGATGTGGTGTCTGTCCCTCAGGCAAAGATTATTCATCTTGAGGGTAAAAGCATGGGGGGTGAGACCGTGAATCATAATAAAATGAAGTATTACGCCCAAAGCAGAGTGGAATACTATAGAAGGAATCTTTCTCTTGGAAAAGCGGCAAGGGCCTATAGATTTCATCTCCGGAATCTTCGCAAGGCAGCCTCTCGTGGCGGCTTGGGTGGAGAGATTTCCAGAGTGCATCTTGGCATGACCTTGAAAGCTCTCGACTGTTATCCTGAGCTTAAAAGCCTCTTATTTCCCTCTCAGTCGTGAAATGAGATAGGTGGGAAGCAGGTGAAAAAGGGAGGGAATGCCCTTGATTCCGTCAACTTCCAGTATGACGCGCATGTTGTCTGCCAATCCTTTGGCGCGGTTTCTTGTGGAGACCCCTGTAGTGTCGAATCTGGCTACCGGGAAATTTATATGGGTGAATTTCCGTCCGTGTTTCTGAAGAGTCTTGAAGAATTTGAAATCGGCCGAATACCTGTGATTTGCATCGAATGGGAATTCCAATAGGTCTTTTCTCCTGCATATGACGCTCTGGTGGCAGAATGCAAGGCGATGTCCTTTTAACACATCGGAAGCTTCTTTGACGGAGTCTTCTTCAGGTGTGTTGCCGCATCGGATCACATCTCCGTATATCACATCTGTTTCCGGATGGGAGTCGACGGCTGTCATGAGTCTGTCAATGACATCGTCGGCTGCAAATGTGTCGCCGGCATTCATGAATAGGATCCATTCCCCGTTTGCCATGCGAGTCCCTTTGTTCATGGCGTCGTATATCCCTCTATCCGGCTCTGAAATCCACTTGTCCACGCATGGTGATTCCGAGATGATTCGGACGCTACCGTCTGTGGATGCGCCGTCAATCGCGATATATTCCATCCCTTCATATTTTTGTCGGCTCACGCTGTCTATCGTGCGTTTCAATTGATCGGCGGCATTTCGCGTAACCGTGACTATGCTGATACTTTTAACCATACTCCTTGTGATTACCGGGTTTATATCCCTTGCAGGACTTTACTGTATGTTTCGGCTGTCTCGTTGCCTGTTTTAGACCATGAGAACCGTTTAAGTTCTCGTTCTCCATCCTCTATCTTCTTCCTTCTGAAACAGAGATTATTGATGGTGAGCATGATTTTCTCGGCAAGTTCGTCGGGATTCTCAGGATTGAAATAAATTCCTCCATCACCGGCAATCTCCGGGAAGCAGCTCGTCTCGCTTATTACAGCCGGACATCGCGCGGCAAAGGCCTCAAGGATGGGCATTCCGAAACCTTCCATCTTGGATGGGAATATAAAGCATTCCGCATTGGCATACAGGGCATTCATGTCTTCGGTTGGAATGAAATGGTGATGACATCTCCCGCTTAGCCCTAATTCGGCGATTCGATTGTTTTCTGCCTTGCTGAATGCCCTGCCTGTGCACATAAGATTCAACGTCTTGTCTTTCTGCGCGATTTTTGAGAAGGCTTTCAAGAGAGTCGCGAAATTTTTGTATCCTCCTCTTTGCCCAACGAAAAGGAGGTATCTTTCAGGGCAATAGCCCAATTTTTCAGTATTTCCTGACACCGGAGTGAAACCATGGTGAATCACGTCTATCTTGGATTCGTCTATGTCATAAAATCGCAGTATGGCGCGTTTGGTCGCATCGCTGATAGCGATTATCCGGTCGGCCGCCAGCGTGGTCTTACGCATGTTTTCTATTATCTCGGACGTATGTTTGCCGGAAATCAATCCTTCATGGTATATCATGTCGTGAACAGTCACGACTACAGGGGATTTCGTCTTCCCTATGAAGTAAGGGTCGTAACCGGTAGGATGGAATATATCATAGCTCTTTGTCCTTAAAGCGTGCCTGTCTGCGAATCCGTTTATGAAGTAATATAACTTACGGTGCTCCGGAAAATGGCGTAACGATATTGCTGACTTCTTCTCCTCTAAGAGCTTAAGATACTCATTCTCACTCGCAATCAATGGAATATGCGGGCGGCATTCCGGAGGCAAGTGATTGATAAGTTCTACGAAATATCTGGATATCCCGCCAAATGTCTGTTCGGAAAATGTATGGCTGTCGTATAATATGTTCATTCCTGTTTCTCTTTTTGTTTTAAAGGCAAAGGCAGTTTTATTCTGCCGATAGCTTTTGTCTGCATGAAAAGGATTTTCACCCAGTGCTCCATAAAGCGGAATGTCATTGGATATTTTAAATACCCCCATAAGAAACTGAGCGGAATAAAACTGCTCTCTCCAATTCGTTTTATAACCCTGAAATATGCCCGCTCATTAAAATTCTTTATTTTGCGGTCATTGATAAAGACATCCGAACTCATCATTGGCAGCATGCCCTTCCATTTGTTTTTATATAGCTTAATTGTCTCTTTAAGCCAGGTCTTGTCAAAATTCCCTCTCGATTCGTGGTATGTCAAGACAATACCGCAAACATAATTCTTATATTTCTTAGCAATGCAGAGGGAGAAATCAATATCATAGCAATGGAATCCGGTAAGCGATTCTTCATCGAAGGGGCTTTCTTTCCATATCTCTCTCCTTAGGAACATTGCATATCCGTCTATTGCCACAACTTCATTCCATGGCTGTGACTCACCTGAATTGACACAACAATACTCACCGGATTGATTAAGGTTCACCACAATCCATTTTGGATCCATAAACCAGCCTCCAGGCACATTGAACATAACCTTCGAACCGGCAAAACCGATTATGCCGCAATTCTTTTCCTTCAGTTTCGGCTCAATAAGTCTGAACCAGTTCTGAGAAATGAAACCGGCATCCTCGTGGATGAAAAGTAGGTAAGGATATTTCGCTCTTGACGCCGCTTCGTTATATACCTTCGCTATAGGGCGCGGGTTGGTTAGATTATTTTCTACAATAATCTCATATTCGATGTTATTGCCTATTGTCCAGGCAATGTTCTCCTTTAATTTGAGAAGCTTTGACGAATTAACCGAGCAGACTATAATGGATAGCATATTTTCCTGCGTGTTATACCTGATATTTGAAGATAAAATTATTCAAAAGCATTTAACCGTACAAATGTACGACACTCTAATAGTATGTTTGGAGTTAAACAAGCTCTAAATTCGTGTTAAATTCAAACATACTCTAATAATCATAAGTCTCCTTTAATCGCGTGCCACAGCCTTTTATACACCGGGCGGTTCTGGACTTTCTCTTTCCAGAGCGAAAGGCGGTGAAGTTGTTGAAGTTCAGATATTATATCCGGAAAGTATCTGTTGTATTTATCCTTATGTTTGTTGTATATATAGTTGTTGGTAATCAAGCGGTTTTTAGCCTTGTTTGCATCTTCGCTGCGGGATATGTCCTTAATCCTGTATTTAAAAAGCCTTTCTTCTAACTGATAAACTATAGAATTCTCATTTAGAAGCCTTAACCAAAGCTCCCAGTCTTCGTAGCCATATGGGATTTTTTCATCATAGCCTCCGGCTTTGATGAAATCTTCCCGTTTGAACATTGCCGAACAGAATATCGTATTTTCAATCAGCAAATCCCGGTATCCGAGATATTTAAGTTTGGTAAGTTTCTTTTTTGTCCCGAAAAATTCCCATTGGCAATATACCAATGATGTTTTGGGATGAGACATGAATATTCCGATACATTTCTCAATGTAATCCGGACTGAATAGATCATCGGCATCGAGAGGCAGGATGAAACTTCCTGATGTGACCGAGACTCCGTAGTTGCGGGCGTGCGCAACGCCTCCGTTTTCAGTGTGATGAAACTTTATGCGGGAATCTTTTGCAGCATACTCCTTGGCTATGCTTTCCACATTGTCGGGAGAACCATCATCAACAACGGCAACTTCCCAATTGGTGTAAGTTTGATTCAATAGGGAATCAAGCGCATCGCCAATGTATTGAGCCTGCTTATATGCCGGCATTATGACTGACACCAACGGAGCTGATTGAGTCTTGGTTATTTCCATGTCTATGCAAATGTTGCTGATAAGGTGTTTGATAATAAAAGATAATACCAATCGGGTTGGCTTATTAAAAACAAAATTACATAATTTTTTGGAATGATGAAAATTATGCAAGGGTTAAAACCACAAATCGGGATTTAAAAATCGAGGTTTTTCTGAATCCCGATGCCGAGGCATCGGGCACACGACGGTGCCGCTAATTGAGAGAGTGCGGGATTCATTGAAATTTTCAAGGCTGCTATCGGATTTGAAGCTTATTTCAGGGCTGCTATCGGATTTGATGCTTTTGTCCGGGCTGCAGCCGGATCTGGAGCTCGGATTCAATGTATTGGCTTGCTATTGAATCTTCAGACGGCATGTGATATTAGAAGTCGCTATTATCTCGGCCATGGTGTTCATTTCCACGCATTCCTGGCGCGTAATGGGGGAGTTGCGGGTGTCATATTCCCATGGCGCCAGGTAGAGGAGTTTACCCTCAGCGCAGTAATCAAAGAATTTGCCCGGCGGTTTGAATAACGGAGGTATTCCTTCCTTGCGGATTATGATGAGCTTCCCTCCAGCGTCCATCGCAGATTTCATTATCTCTTTTTCTTTGCTGCTTATAAAGGGAGATATCAGAACTGCTCCGTCTTCTGACCTGGCAAGGCATGATTCCCTATATTTTTCCGCTTCTTCTTCCGTGAAGCGTCTGCAAACTCTTACTGCAACAATTTCCGGATTCCTGAAATCAAGATACTGCACTCCTGGCATGAGGATAAGGGATGGAGAAAGAATGAAGCTCTCAACAATGCAGTCAGAATGTCGGACGGCGAGTATCTGGTATTTATTGATGGCGACTGCATACCTCATCCGGATTTTGTGGCTGATCACGTAAGACTCGCAACCAGAGGTGTTGTGATGGGTGGCAGACGTGTCGAAACAGGAAAGCCTCTCAGTGATATGCTGGAAAGTTGGGGGGAATTGCCAAAAAAATATTTCCATAAAGCAAGGATAAGGATTCTCAAATCAATTTTCCGAGAATCATTAGGCAAGACTCTCTCTCAGTTGCGAAGGACATGGCGCTTCCCGTATATTTCGGGGAAACCATTGGGCATCAAGGAGCAAGGCATTCTTGGTGCTAATTTCGGAATATTCCGTTCTGATTTCGAAAAGGTGAATGGATTTGATGAGAGATACACAGATCCCGGCACGGGAGAAGACTGCGACCTTGATCTTCGCCTTGAAAATGCCGGCATAGGTCATCGCAAGGCTTCTCACTATGCTTTGATGCTTCATCGTCATCACGATCGCCTTGATTGGAGTTCGGATAAAAATGCCGCACTCTATGTGGCTGCCCGTAAGAACAAAACAACCTATGTGGCAACCGGCATCAACCGCTGATTTTAGATTCTAACCAATCTCCGATAAATATATGACCACTTCATTGATAATATCAACCTATAACCGCCCCGACGCATTGGAAGTATGCCTGAAGAGCGTTGCGGAGCTCAATCCTCTCCCGAATGAAGTTATTGTAGGGGATGATGGTTCAAGAGAGGAGACGGCAGCCCTTGTGCACCGTTTTCAAAAAGATTTCCCAGTGACCCTGAGATATATCCGTCAGGAAGACGACGGCTTTCGTCTTGCCATGATACGTAATAAATGCGTGGCGGCGGCTTCGGGGGAGTATATTATTCAGATTGACGGAGATCTATTTCTTCATAAGCGTTTCATAGCAGACCATGTGCGAGAAAGCCGGAAAGGATATTTTCTTAAGGGAGGAAGAGTGCAGTTGGGAAAGGAACTTACGGAAGATGTGTGTGCAGCCTTGGCACCACGAAGAATAACTCCCTTTACATCCGGAATTGAGGCTAAACGTGCAAATGCGTTGCGAATGGTAGCAGTTGCCGATTATCTTGCACCGCGATATCGTAAGAATCGTGAGAATGTGTTGGGATGCAACATGTCTTTCTTTAGGGATGATTTTATAGCCGTCAACGGATATGACGAGAATTTTGAAGGGTGGGGAGGTGAAGATCTCGATCTCTCGTTCCGTTTTAAAAATCTCGGTTTGGGCAAACGATATCTTAAATTCTGCGCCCTTTCTTATCATCTCTGGCATCGGGAAGCACCGATGGATAAAAGCCGTGGCAATCACGACACGGCAAGGAAACACCGGGATGAAGGTGTTGTCAAAGCTTCGAGGGGTGTAGATCGGTATTTAGCTGTTCGCCGTTGAGTCGCATTTCATAATACATCAGATATTTCCGTGCCATTATGTCGGAGTTGAATGAGGAGGCGGCATAATTGTGAATCAGTTTCTCATCATGGCGGAGGTTGCGGATAGCATCAGCAAGTTCTTTGTAATCGTTGGATAATACTCCTGCTTCGGGTATCACAAGCTCGGGGAGAGAACCTAATGGCGTGCCGAACACCGGTGCCCCGAAATACATCGCTTCCACGACTGCCAATCCGAACGGTTCCTCCCATCTAATCGGAAATACAAGTCCTTTCGACCTGTTGGCGATTTCGCCTTTCTTGTCATTCCCAACCATGCCGTGGAATCTAACGCGGGGATCAAGGGTGAACCGGAATCCCATTTTTAAGTTAAGACGATAGCCTCCCAATACATCCAGTTTCTCATTTACCATGCGTGCTATATTCATGGCTCCCCTTAGATTCTTTACTTTCCAGGCGGCTTTGCCAAGAAAGAATAGATTCTTTCGGTTAAGTCCTGATTCGAAGCGTGGATAATCATCCCAATCAAGTCCATTGTAGACATATGCCGAACCTCCGTGGCGTGCCGCATGATTCGCCGATATGAAGATAGCATTGGGGTCTGGGATAATATTGCCGGGTATATTGCCATGAATCGTCACGACATGCGGGATTTTACGCTTTCCGGTAAATGCACGGCTTATACCGTTGGCGGTAAATACCGGCAATTGTGGTGGCACGGCATTCTGGAAATGAATTATATCGAGATCTTCGGGAACCTGTGCCCATGCTGACATGTCGGGGTTGAGCTCCACTACTCTCGCAAAATCCGCTTTTGTACCTTTCCCTGCGAGGAGTGTTACCTCATGACCTGCATGGTGCAAAGCCTTTGCAAGGCTCCACACCACTCTTTCCGTTCCACCGTATCTTTTCACTGGCAGAACGCTACCTATATGCAGGCCGATTCTCATATTTTAGCCTACGCTGGCGCCGGGGGCAACCGGTCCGGTCGGACCAACCACTACCAGCTTGCCATCGTTGTTTACTGCAGAGAGGATCATTCCCTGCGATTCGATGCCCATCATCTTGCGTGGTTCGAAGTTGGCGATGAAGCAGATCTCTTTCCCTACGAGCACACTCGGATCTTCGTAGGAAAGGGCGATGCCGCTAAGGATGGTGCGTTTCTCCATTCCGTCTTCAATGAGGAATTGAATGAGCTTCTTCGATTTCTTTACTTTGCTGCATTCCAGCACTTTCCCTACGCGGATATCCACTTTTTCGAAGTCTTCGAATGAGCAGTTGGCTTTAACGGGTTCTGGTTTCCAAGAGGCTGCTTCATTAGCTTTCTTGGTGTCAAGAAGTTTCTGCACCTGAGCCTCAATGGGAGCATCTTCGATTTTCTCGAAGAGGAGGTGTGGCTCGGCAATCTTTGTACCTGCGGGGAGAAGATCGAATTTACCAGCCATTGTCCAGTCGATTTTTTCAAGACCGAGCATTTTGCAGAGATCTTTGCTCATGAATGGAGTGAAGGGCTCGAAAGTTACAGCAAGGTTCGCGCATATCTGGATAGCAATATTAAGGATGGTCTTTACGCGCTCCGGCTCTGTTTTCCAGAGTTTCCAAGGCTCTGTGTCTGCAAGATATTTATTACCGATGCGGGCGATAGCCATGGCATTTTTCAAAGCCTCGCGGAATTTGAAATTGTCAAGATTATCGCTGAGAAGTTTCACTTCTTCCCCGATTTCGCGTATCGCATCTTTATCTATAGGCTGGAGTTCGCCGCGTTCGGGCACTTCTCCGCCAAAATATTTGTGGTCGAGCACCATTGCACGATTCACGAAATTGCCGAGGATCGCAACAAGTTCGGAGTTGTTGCGAGCCTGGAAGTCTTTCCATGTGAAATTGTTATCCTTGGTTTCGGGAGCGTTGGCCGTGAGTACATAGCGTAAAACATCCTGCTTGCCGGGGAAGTCGACAAGATATTCATGAAGCCATACCGCCCAGTTGCGGGAAGTAGAGATTTTGTCGTCTTCCAGATTGAGGAATTCATTGGCAGGAACATTGTCGGGAAGGTTGTAGCTTCCGTCTGCCATCAACATTGCAGGGAACACGATGCAGTGGAACACGATGTTGTCCTTGCCGATGAAATGAATCATGCGGGTCTCGGGATCTTTCCACCATTTTGTATAGTCATCGCCGACGAGGTCGATTGTGTTGGAGATATAGCCGATAGGCGCATCGAACCAGACATAGAGCACCTTGCCGTCAGCTCCCTCTACGGGCACGGGGATGCCCCAGTCAAGGTCGCGGCTTACGGCGCGGGGCTGGAGACCCATGTCGAGCCAAGATTTGCATTGACCATAGACATTCGGTTTCCACTCCTTATGCTCTTCAAGAATCCATTTCTCCAACCTTTTCTGCCATTTGTCGAGTGGAAGATACCAGTGGGAGGTCTCTTTCATGACAGGCACGTTGCCGGTGATTGCAGATTTTGGGTTGATGAGGTCGGTGGCGTTGAGGGAAGTTCCGCAAGCTTCGCATTGGTCGCCGTAGGCGTTTTCGTTGCCGCAATGGGGGCATGTCCCTGTCACATAACGGTCGGCGAGGAATTGACCTGCCTGCTCGTCATAGAGCTGCATCGAAGTCTTTTCAACGAACTCCCCTTTCTCGTAGAGGCGGCGGAAGAAATCTGAAGCTGTCTTGCGGTGGGTCTCGGAAGTGGTCCTGCCATAGACATCGAAAGATATCCCGAGACCTTCGAAAGAATCCTTTATGATATTGTGGTATCTGTCAACTATATCCTGCGGGGTCACACCCTCTTTCTTCGCTTTGATGGTGATCGGCACTCCATGCTCGTCGCTGCCGCCGATGAGGAGGACGTCTTCCCCTTTGAGACGAAGGTAACGGGCATAAATATCCGCCGGGACATATACGCCGGCAAGGTGTCCGATATGCACCGGACCGTTTGCATAGGGGAGAGCTGTAGTTATGAGGGTACGCTTGAATTCTTTCATATGTCTGTAAATCTTTTTGTCTTAACCTTAATAATTTGCAAAATTAACAAAAATATTCCCAAATCCCAAGATATTACTTCTCTCCCTTCTCGATAATTCCCGGTTTGGCGTATGCTCCGAGGATCGGAGCGCCGTCGGGCTGTCCCTCGAAACGGTTGTCTCCGTCCATATCCGTGGAGACATCGGTTGGGTCGAGTGACGGATTGCCCTTACCGATTACCGGTGAATCGGGCTGAACGTGATAATTGAAATAATATCGCGGACGGTCGGTGAGGAAGAGCGGGTCGCAATCCCAAAGGCATTCGATGAAGTTGTCATCGTCGTTGCCGGTGGATTTGAAAGATGCGTTGCGGAAAAACACGTTGGAATCCTTCAGGTCACCCTCGTTTATATCCTTGGAGAGCCCGTAGATGATTGAATTCTCAAACTTTGCCGCCATAAGGGGATTAGGGTTCCCTTTATTGTCTTCCAGATGCTTGGGAAGGCAATGATACAGGCAAAGCAAGGGTTCGCTGATTGCCGAGAAGAGATAATTGTTGGCGATTGTGCATTGGATGAAATCGTTGACACCTCCGTGAAGGCTCACCACGGCATCGGCCGCTTCAGAGAAACATACGCCGTAGGCCTTGACTGCAGAGTATTTGGATTCCAGCACATGTCCCTGTGAGTTGTGGAGCCATGAATTGCGCAGAAAGAGTTTTAACGTGGAGGTGTCTCCGCATGAGTCAATGCGCAAGCCATCTGTGGTAGAACGCATGTCAACGTATTCGAGCCGGTTGTTGAACGATTCCCGGGAGATTCTTATACCCTCCCATTGTCCGGCAAGAATGTCGTATCCTACATTGGGGAGGACATTGTCGAGTCTGTCTCCGCGCATCTGTATGAGTTTCCCCGGTTCTCCGGTTGCTTCTATTCTGCCGTGCACTATAAGTGAGGCTCCGTCATGGAAAAGCATTCGCACGTCCGGGTCGATTCTCAGCGTGGCGTTTTTATCGACAACCAAAGAATCGAACACAATATACGGCCGTTCGGCGGTCAACCGGGTGTCTTCAGTTATTCTTTTCGCTTTGAGGCGAGTCACGTTCTGTCCGTATGCCTCGAGCAGCACGGTCTGCGTCACTCCGTTGGTCACGAACTCAATCTCATCCTCCACCAGATAAGGCTCATTCCCCGCAGTTTCGGGAATGAAGCATTCGATAAACATGAAGATGGAATCCTCTTTCCATATTTCCACATCGTGGAAGGTCTTTCCGCTCACCCCGTCAACGTTTATCTGGAAATTGGAATCGGGATTCTTCAGCCGTATGGATGAGATCACAATCCCCTTTTTAGCACGATTGGCAACAACAAGTCGCGCCGTGGGGGTGCCGAGATCTGTGAAGACGGTATCGAAATTCACGGTGTCGCGTGAAAAAGTGAGTATATCGGTCGGTGATGTGGACACGGCATCGCTGATGCAAGAGGTGGCGATTAAACCAATCCACCCGACCATTGTCATAAGAATTAAGAAAGCTTTCCTCATAATATATTAAAAACGCCTCAACATCGTTGATATTATAGAAAACCGCCGCGAGGCAGCATCTAATAAAGAAATAACCCATGAAATATGTGATAATTGCGGGCGAGGCATCCGGAGACCTCCATGCCGCGAACGTTATAAAATCCATAAAGAATATAGACAAAGCCGCTGAGATCCATTTCTTTGGCGGAGATCTTATGGCAAAGGCTGCCGATCATGCTCCTGATCTTCATTATGATCAGATGAATGTGATGGGATTCAGCGAAGTTTTGCGTAAACTTCCTGTGATTCTGCGTAATCTCAAGCAGGCAAAGTCTTTGCTGCGTGATTTCCGCCCGGATGCTCTTGTTCTTGTGGATTATCCGGGCTTCAATCTTAAGTTGGCAAAATATGCACACGGGCTTCACATTCCGGTTCATTATTTCATTTCGCCCAAAGTATGGGCATGGAAGGAATGGCGTGTAAAGAAAATCAAGAAATATGTCGACAGGATGTATTCGATTCTTCCTTTTGAGGTCGGTTTCTTCAAAAAACATAATTATGATGTGACCTATGTCGGCAACCCGTCGGTGCAGGAGATTGCCTACAGCATCGGACACATTCCGCCAAAAAAACATTTCATGGAGCGTCAGGGACTTGATGATCCGCGTCCGATAATAGCGTTGTTGCCCGGTTCCCGTAGGGGAGAAATTCGCAACAATCTGCCACTCATGATCGCTGCCGCAAAGCGTTTCCCCGATTTTCAGTATGTGGTAGGTGCGGCGCCTGCGGTGCCTGAGAAATTCTATCGAGAGATAGCTCAGGATCCGGGACTGAAGGTAGTGTTCGGTTCAACTCACACGTTGCTGAAATATTCTCAGGCTGCAATAGTGACATCCGGCACTGCAACTCTCGAGACCGCGCTCATCGGCACTCCACAGGTGGTGGTCTATCGCGCCAACGGCGTAAAGTTATCCTACAAGATCATGGAGAAGCTGCTTAAAGTGAAGTATGTGTCTCTTCCGAATCTGATTGTGGGCAACAGTATTGTTCCGGAACTCCTTGTGCATAACTGCACTGTGGAATCAATATCCCGTGAACTTTCTCCCATCCTGCAGCCTTCGCCACGTCGCGAATGGCAGATTGCCGGTTACCGCACGATGCAAAGAAAGCTCGGCAACTCCGTTGCTTCGGAGTATGTTGCCGAGCTTATCACTGATTCTTTGGGTGTGGTGGAATCAGAGACTCCTGCAGAGGATGCTCCTAAACCACCGATACGTAAGCGTCCTCGCCGCAAAAAGCAACCTCTACGCGAAGAGTCTGAGTCTTAGGGTCGTATTTCCATTCTCCACCGGTTACTTTCTTGGGTGCCTTTACGCCGACAATCTCCAGTGAGATGGTCTGTGTTTTAGGCATTCCTTCGTATTCCCCGTTGGATCTTATGATGACATTTGTTTCCCCTTTGTTTCTCCATCCCTTGAATGTGACGAGACGATATGCACCTTTGGAGAGAGATTCGGGATTTTTACGGTCATCTTCGAAAAGTGTATATGATGTTTCTTTGTCGGTCGGGAAATATTTCACCGTGAGTTTCGCCGGATCATATTCCTTTACGTTGCTTATCGGTTGCATGTACTGAGGTATGAAACTTCCAGCCTTGACAAAGAGTGGGAGCGTGCCGAGAGGAGCAGCAACCGTTGCAGTAGCGCCTCCATTATAGCGTAGACGCGGATTGTTCCAGTTGATCCACTCTCCGCGTGGGAAAAACACCTTGCGAGAGCGCGCACCTTTCTGCATCACCGGCGCTACTAACACTTCGCTTCCCCAGAGATATTCATCCTGAACGTTCGCATAGCGGTCGCCGTTGTCATCTCCATCGAAATTGAGCGGACGGGCGAGAGGCAATCCCTTTGCCGCGTTCTCGTAAGCAAGCGTATAGTTATAAGGCAGCCATTCATAACGCATCTTTATGAAACGTTTGGTAATCTCTTCCTGTGCAGGATAGTGGTAAGGTTCCGGCTTATATTGCGCGTGAGTGCGGAGCACCGGAGTAAAGGTGCCCATTTCAAGCCAGCGCACATATAGCTCCGGATCATAAGGATGACTCGGATCAACGGCAAAGCCTCCTATATCGGAACTCATATATCCCAAACCCGACAAACCGGAATTAAGCATCAGATTGACCTGAGGTTGCAAACCTCCCCATGAGCGCGAAACGTCCGTAGTCCAGGGGAACACGGAATAGCGTTGCAGTCCGGCAGTGCCGCCGCGCATCAGGAGGACGGGACGCATGTCAGGGAAATCCTTTCTCAATCCTTCGTAGATTAGACGACTCCATTCGTTGCCGTAGACATTGTGATATTGAGAAGCTGTCTCTCCATTGGCATGAACGATCGAGAGAGGGTGCACCTCCGGCTCTCCGAGATCTCCCCACCATCCCGCAAGACCCTCGGCTGTGAGGGAACGTAGACGGTTCCAAAGCCATTCTCTGGTGTCCGGATTCGAGATGTCGAACATTCCGGCATCACCTACCCAAGTGGTCACATCGTGTGTCTTCCCTCTGGAATCGCGGGCAAGCATACGTTTGGAATCAAGGGTATTGTAATTATCAATTGCACCTTTCTTGTTTATGTAAGGTTGGGAAATCAAGATAGTGTTTACACCCATGGCGTTCAGAGAGTCTAGCATTGCCCGATGGCTGGGGAACTGCTTGGGGTCCCAGGCAAGTTTCCCCATGTCTGTCTCCACTCCATACCAATAAAGGTCGAAGATGATACCGTCAAGGGAATAGCCCCGGGTCTTTAAGGAATCCACTGCACCAAGCGCCTCTTTCTCATTGTGGTAACCATATTTGGAGGTTATATATCCCAATGCCCAGAATGGAGGTAGGTCCTGGCGTCCGGTCAGGAGAGTATAGTTTGATGTCGTGCCCGAAAGTGAGCCGCTGCCGTTGATGAAATAATAGGAAAGTGGTTTTGGAGTTTCCGATGTGTAGACGATTGAATCGCCGAGATGGAGCGAAGAGGCGTTGTAATCATCGAAAAGGATGCCGTAACCCTTGTCCGAAGCGAAATATGGCACAGTGATACCCATCTGCGAAATGCGTGGATCTCCGGCTGTGTAACCATAGTTCTGGCGGTTGAACATAACCAGTGTATCCCCGTTGAGACGCAATGAATGTCCACGCTCCCCCGCACCATAATAGTTCTCTTTCCCGTTTGGAGAGAAGGATGCACGCTTCACAACTCCTGCGTTGCTGACACCGGATGCTTCAGATAGGAGAGTGTCGCCTGCAAGGTTAGTGAATATGGTTTTCCCGCTTTTACGATTCACCTTGACCACAGTCGTGGGGCTTACCAGGGTAAATTCATCCGGAGAAACGAATGAACTTACTTCATTTGCCCCAGGAGAGAGGATCGCGGACTGTGATTTGGGAATGGTCAGTTCCGTTTTTCCGGCAGGGATGGTGGTGACGCGGAAAATGTCGTTGGTGACAGGTGTCACCGCCACGGTTGTTTTCCTTGTTTTGATAAGATACGTGTCGCCGTCGCGGCTGACCGGCGCATCTGAGTTTATGGTCAGCGCCATAGACGAGGCGGCAAGGATTCCCCCTGCCGCCGCTATTGATACTATTCTTCCGTTCATGGTTTTAATTAATGTTTAATGTGTAATGTTTAATTTTGTCTCGAACATTTCACATTTCAAATTAAACATTAAAATTCAAGATCTTCGTTGATGATCACGTGCCAGGGAAGTCCTGATTTGGCAAGTTTCTCAAGGAATGGATCCGGATCGAATTCCTCTACATTGTGCACACCCGGCATCACCCATTTCCCGGTGAGGAACATATACGCGCCTACCATTGCGGGAACTCCGGTGGTGTAGCTTACAGCCTGTGCGCCTGTTTCTTTGTATGCATCCTGGTGTGAGCAGTTGTTGTAGATATAATATGTGGAATCGTTGCCTTCTTTGTCAAGACCGCTTATACGGCAGCCGATTGATGTCTCGCCGGTATAGTTCTCTCCAAGCGATCCGGGGTCGGGGAGCACGGCTTTGAGGAACTGAATGGGCACGATCTCCTGTCCGTTGTACATCACCGGATCGATGCGAGCCATGCCTATGTCTTGAATCACACGGAGGTGTGTGAGATATTCCTGTCCGAATGTCATCCAGAAACGTGCACGGCGGATTGACGGGAAATTCTGCACGAGACTTTCGAGCTCTTCGTGATAAAGCAGATATGATTCGCGCTCACCGATGTTGGGATAGTTGAGCGGCTTGTGGATTTCGAGATTCTCGGTCTCGACCCATTTGCCATCTTCCCAGTATTTCCCTTTCTGGGTGATCTCGCGGATATTGATTTCCGGATTGAAGTTGGTGGCGAAAGCTTTGCCATGGTTTCCGGCGTTGCAGTCTACGATGTCGAGATAACGCATCTCTGAGAAATGATGTTTGGCTGCGTATGCCACGAATACTGCCGACACTCCGGGATCGAAACCGCAACCAAGAATGGCGGTCAGACCTGCCTCTTCAAAACGTTTGCGATATGCCCACTGCCATGAATATTCGAAATGAGCCTCATCCTTGGGCTCGTAGTTGGCGGTGTCAAGATAGTTGACTCCGCATTTCAGACAAGCCTCCATGATGGTAAGATCCTGATAGGGGAGGGCAACATTGATACAGATGTCTGGATGATGACGGTTGAAAAGCTCTACCAGTTCTTCAACAGAGTCTGCGTCAACGCGATCAGTTACAATGTTCTTGGCTCCGATTTCGGCAGCGATCTTGTCGCATTTCGACTTTGTGCGGGAAGCCAATACGATTTCGTTAAATACTTCCGGATTCTGGGCGCATTTATGGGCAACGACTGTGCCGACACCTCCTGCACCGATTATAAGGACTTTTCCCATTTTTTCTAATTTACTTGATATGTTTGGTGCAAATATAATAAATAAATGATTAACTTCGCGTAAAATTTGGTATAATGAATATTAAAATTCAAAATATTGAAGATCTTCCACGCGCAGCGAAGGAATTTGTGGAAACAATGGGAGATCGGCGGCACTTCGCTTTTCATGCTCCTATGGGTGGAGGGAAAACCACTTTCATTTCTGCGCTTTGTGAGGAGCTTGGCTCAGTTGACGAGGCATCAAGTCCTACTTTCAGCATTGTGAATGAGTATGCCGTTGCGCCGGATGCTGTCGCATCTGCCGGTTCTGACCGTATCTATCACTTTGATTTCTACAGGGTAGAAACAGCGGAGGAACTGCTGGATATGGGACTCGATGATTATTGGGATTCAGGAGCGGTGTGCCTGATAGAATGGCCCGGTAACGCCCTGGATTTCCTTCCGGATGATATTGTGGATGTAAATATTGAGGTTCTTCCCGATAATTCACGAATGCTAACTTTTTCTTAGCCGCTATGAATATAATCTGGATAGATGAATGCCAATCAACCAACACCCATGTTGGTTCTCTCCCACTTGATACGAATGGGGTTGTTGTGGCAACTCGCGCGCAGACAGCCGGGAGAGGGCAGAAAGGGAATTCTTGGGAATCGGAACCCAATAAAAATCTTACATTCTCCGTGATGTGGAAACCTCAGGGATTTGCGGCTCGCGATCAGTTTGCGATAAGCGAGGCAGTGGCTCTTGCCGTGACTGATCTGCTGTCGGAATTAGGATTGGAAGCAACTGTGAAATGGCCCAACGATATTTATGTCGGCGATAAAAAGATCTGCGGGATCTTGATAGAGCATTCTGTTATGGGGTTCGATCTTTCCCGCACTATTGCCGGCGTTGGCATCAACATCAATCAGCGGGAATTTGTCAGCGATGCTCCGAATCCGGTGTCTGTGATTCAGCTGATAGGTGCCGAGCTTTCTCTGGAACCGTTGCTGGAAAGATATGTTTCGATACTTGAAAGCCGCTTGGATGCAATATCCACTGCTGAAGGCAGGAGGGATATCCATGATGAATTTCAGAAAAGCATGTGGCGTTTTGATGGCAAGCCTTATCCCTTCCGCGATCGGGATTCAGGGCAAACCTATCTGGGAATAATTCGGGGGGTTGAGCCATTGGGATTTCTTGAAGTTGAAAACACTGAGACAGGCGAAGTCAGGAAATATGCTTTCAAGGAGGTTGAATTTTTGCTATCCTGAGGATTTTGATTAAATTTGCATTTATGAGCGAAAAGGAAATAAAAGACAAAGGGGTGAAGAAGAGTAAAGTGCGTATGATAATGAGTTATCTTGTGCGCTGGCTTCTGCCCCTGGCGTTGACTGTGATATTGGTCAGCTATATGTTCCGAAAAGTCAATTTCTCAGAAATGATGGATATTATCCGTCATGGCGTTGACTATTGGTGGATACTTTGTGCCATGGGCATCAGTGTGCTTTCTCATGTGTTCCGTGCTCTTCGATGGCGAATCCAGCTTCGCAGTCTCGGAATCAAAGCCCCTGTGATGGCACTCTGCTGTTCTATTTTTGGCTGTTATGCCCTCAATCTTGTCTTCCCCCGTTTGGGAGAGGTGTGGAGGTGCACTTATATTGCGGGTCGTGAGAAAGCTCCGTTCACAACAGTGCTCGGTTCTATGGTCGCTGACCGTCTGTCAGACACAATCTGTGTCCTTTTGCTCACTATATTGGCATTCATTGTCGCAACCCCTGCCATCAACGCCTTCCTTACAAAATATCCCGTAGGTCAGGGACTTTTGGCAACCGCATCATCTCCGCGCTTCTGGATTGCGGTTGTGGGAGGATGCCTTGTTATATGGGCAATCTTTCGACTGGGAAGTAATTTCGGTCCTGTAAAGAAAATAGAGAATTGGGGAAAAGAGACCTGGAAAGGTTTTGCCGTCGTAACCCAGATGAAGGGGAAATGGGCATTCCTGTTATATTCGATTGCAATTTGGGGATGTTATTATATTCAACTGTATGTCGCATTCTTTGCTTTCCCATTTACGCGCGAATTGTGTTCTCAGCCCGGACTCGCATTCGGACTCACTCCTTGTCTCGTTGCGTTTGTGTTAAGTTCCATCGGTATGGCGATTCCCTCCAATGGCGGTCTTGGTCCCTGGAACATTGCAGTGATGTTCGGTCTTGCCATATACGGCATAAGCACTCCTGACGGCACAGCCTTCTCGATGCTTCAATGGTCGGGACAGACTGTAATGCTTATTCTCCTCGGCATTTTCACCATGGCTTACATCTCCCTCGACAAAGGAAAGCGAAAAAATAATGTGAAATGTGAAATGTGAAATGTTTAATTCCATCCGGCGAATATGTCTCTTAAACCTATACATCAAGCATTGACCATCAAACATTTCACATTAAACATTTCATATTGCACATTAACCGAATGCATTGCCCTTTAATCGAAGGAATTACACATTAAACATTCAACATTAAACATTAATCGAACGTGAATTTCAACGACGATAAAAATGATTTTTTTGACGGTCCCGATATCCCGGAGACACCGCCAACTCCTAGAATGCCTGACCTTAAACCGGAAGATCCGGATTATTGGGAGCAGGATGAATCGGAATTCGAACATTTAAAACGCCCTGACTGGCGGTTATGGCTATGGATTGCTATTGCAGGCGTTGTAATAGGGCTTTTTATTGCTGTATATCTGCGTTATTTTTCTCCATACGTATCAGAGGCAACTCAATATGGTTATGTGGAAGATATTGAGAAACGGGGCACTGTGTTCCAGACATACGAAGGGGTGATACTTCCATATAAGGAGCTTATGGATACCACACGTGTATATCGTGAAGATTTCAAATTTTCTGTCAAGGATCCTCAGGTTGCAACATTGCTGCGCAGGATGCAATATGCCAATCTTCCGGTTCGCGTGGAGTATAAGAGATATCATGCACCGCTTCCTTGGCGCGGAGAAAGCAAGATTGTTGTAATAGCTGCTGATACGGCAGATCCTGCAAAAATCCTGCCTCCCGAATTCTCCCCCTCCCTCTGATTCTGCGTATTTGCTTATATTCTAAAAGATGCTGAGAAAATTCTTAATATCTCTTATGTTTCTTCCATTCTTCGGTCATGCCGAGAATTGGGTCATGAAGGATTCTGTTTTATTCGTGTCGAATAGAGTCACGGAAATCAGGGCATATGAATTTGCCGACAGGATGGATATTAAAGAGGTGCGCTTTGAATCTGGATCAAAATTAAAAACTATAGGGGAATATGCGTTCCTGGGGTGTGGCAATCTAAGAGCAATTAAATTACCTCAAAGCCTTGTCACATTCGGGGAGGGATGTTTCAGGGAATGCGCGATTTCGAAATTGACAATTCCGGCAAATGTCAGGGCTGTTCCCAAAGCCATGTGCGCATGGAATAATAATCTTGAAGCTGTAAAATTCCCCTCACGGCTAAACGACATCGGTTCTCATGCATTTGCCTATTGTGGAAAATTGAATCATGTCAATATACCATCAGCTGTGACTCATATAGGCAGCAATGCTTTTTCCCGGTGCGGAAGTCTTGAAGAGATTGTGTTGCCTGCCGGGATGAAAGAGTTGGAATCCTATGCCTTTTCGGATTGCGAATCGCTGAAAAGTGCCGTGATGCCCTCCAATGCCAATCTGCTTGGCGAATTGATTTTCAGTGGTTGCATTAACCTGCGCACCTTGACGGTTATGTCTCTTACTCCGCCTCCTTTCGATTGCAACAGCTTCATCTTCGAACCCGATGAGACCGCTCTCTATGATTCTTGCATTCTCAAGGTTCCCTCTGCATCTATAGAAAAATATAGAAGAGCTCCCGGCTGGAAGCTCTTCAAAAATATCAATTGAATCAGAAATTAATCTTCCTTCATATTGTGGAAGACATTCTGCACGTCTTCATCCTCTTCGAATTTGTCGAGGAGCTTTTCGAGCTGCTCGCGCTGTTCGGCTGTCACCTCCTTGTAATCGGTAGGGATGCGTTCGAATTCAGCGGAAACAATTTCCAATCCTTTGTCTTCGAAGAATTTCTGAAGATTTGAGAACTGGTCGAATGCTCCGTAAACGAGCCATTCTTCCTCTTCAGCTTCCAGCTCAGCTTCGAAATCCATCAGATCGAGTTCGAATTCATCAAGCGCGATATCTGCATTCGGTTTGATGTGGAATACGCTCTTGTGGTCGAAAAGGAATGAGAGTGAACCCTGTGTGCCGAGGGAGCCTCCGAATTTATTGAAATAACTGCGCACATTCGCAACCGTACGCTGGTTGTTGTCGGTAGCTGTCTCAACTACGATCGCGATACCGTGGGGTCCGTATCCTTCATATACGATCTCCTTGTAGTCGCCGGCATCCTTGTCTGTTGCTTTCTTGATGGCGCGTTCTACGGTATCCTTAGGCATATTGGCTGCCTTGGCGTTCTGCATCAATACGCGCAGACGCGGGTTCATATCGGGATCAGGACCGCCGGCTTTTGCTGCGATGGTTATTTCTTTGCCGATACGAGTGAATGTGCGGCTCATATTGCCCCAGCGTTTCAGTTTGCGGGCTTTACGATATTCAAATGCTCTTCCCATATTGTTATATGTAGTCTCTGTTTAGTTTATTATTATCTAATTTAAGTTTCGCAAGCTTCAACTTAAAGTTTAAGAGTTTAAGAGTTTAAAAGTTTATCAGATGCTGATACGGCTGATTTCTTATTTATTCGTATCGATCAAATAAACTCATAAACTGCGCACTGCGCAATTAAACTTTTAAACTTCAACTTTCCGCTTGCGAAAGTTGAATTATCTGAGTTCTGCTCCGAGTGCCTTCAGCGCATCAATGATGCGGCTCATGGAAGCGTCGATCTGTTTGTCGTTAAGTGTTTTCTCGTTGTCCTGAAGCTTCATCGACACAGCATAAGACTTCTTGCCTGCGGGGAGGTTCTTGCCTTCATACACGTCGAAGAGACGCACATCGCGGAGGAGTTTGCGCTCAGCCTTGCGGATTGCAGCCTCTATGTCTGCGAATTTAACGCTCTTGTCAACGAGGAGGGCGAGGTCGCGCTCCACAGCCTGAGTTTTTGGAAGCTCGGCATATGTTACGCGGTTCTTGGCTGTCAGCTTAAATAATGCCTCCCAGTCGATTGCCGCATACGCAACGCTTTGCTCGATGCCGAATTTCTTAAGGATAGTGGAGCGGACGAGTCCGACTTCGGCTATTCTTTTGCCTGAACGGCTGGCAACATCAAGCTTTGCGGAGAATATTTCGTCAGAGCTCTGTGTCGAAGCAATAGCAGCAGAGGAGAGACCCAGACGGGCGAAGATATTGTTTACAATTCCCATGAGGTCATAAACAGTAGCTTCTTCTGCTTTTACATTCCATGAGGGGAGTTCTTTGCGTCCCGTCATCCATAATCCAAGCTCCATGCGCTCAGAATATTGGGCTAACGGTTTCTCGGCGTTGAATTCTTTTTCAGGCGAGAATCTATAGATATTGCCGAATTCATAGAACTTAAGATCCGGCATCTTGCGGTTCACATTGTGCGCGATTGATTCCAGACCGCCATAGAGCAGTGTCTGACGCATAACGCCAAGATCGTTGCTGAGCGGATTCATCAGTTTCACGCAGTTCGCCAAGGGTAATAACTCCGAATTTTCATAATAACTTACTGCAGTGAGCGAGTTGTTCATGATTTCGGAGAAGCCGATGGCTGTAAGTTGCTCGCTGATGATCTGCTGCATGTCGTAGCTTTCATCGGTAGCACCACGCTGCGAAAGCGAAACGTGCATTTCATCGCCGATCTCCACATTGTTATAGCCATATACGCGCAGGATCTCTTCCACAACATCGCAAGGACGATATACGTCTACTCGATATGTCGGAACTTTCAGATGGAGCACATCAGCATCCTCTGTTTCGGTCACATCGAATTCAAGAGCCTTGAGGATGCACTTAACTAACTCCGCGGGGAGTTTTTTACCTATGAGATTATTGCAGTATGAAAGTGAGAAATCAAGCTCTTTCTTTTCAACAGGCGCAGGGAGCACATCAACCACTCCTCCGCAGATCTCGCCTCCTGCAAGCTCTTTGATCAGACTGGCTGCAAGACGAGCGGCGTAAACAGTAATTGATGGGTCTGCACCGCGTTCATAGCGGAAAGACGCATCGGTGGAGAGTCCGTGACGGCGTGCAGTGCGACGCACACGGGTAGGATTGAAATAAGCACTCTCTATAAATACATTCTTTGTGCTTTCAGTCACACCGGAATCAAGACCTCCGAACACACCTGCGATACACATCGGTTTCTCTGCGTCACAGATCATCAGGTCTGTTTCGTTAAGCTCGCGCTCCACACCGTCAAGAGTGGTGAATTTCGTGCCGGCAGGACAAGTGCGGACCACAATCTCCTCACCCTTAACATGATCAAGATCGAAGCAGTGTAACGGCTGACCAATACCAAGAAGCACAAAGTTCGTGATGTCTACGATATTGTTGATCGGTCTCTGCCCGGCAGCTGTCAGAAGGTTCTTAAGCCATTCGGGAGATTCCTTGACTTCCACACCGCGGATTGTAACTCCGGAATAGCGCGGACAGCCCTGCTCATCTTCAACTTTCACTATTACTGCGCCATCGGGGCGATCGGTAGAGAATGCGGAAGTATCAGGGGTTGAGATCTCAGGATACTCACCCTGTTTTTCTCCCTGTGCCATCAGGCACCATTCTTTTGCTTTGAGGTCGCGAGCCACACCGTAATGGCTGGCTGCATCAACGCGGTTGGGGGTTAGCTCCACCTCAAGGCGGTAGTCGCTCTCCACGTTGAAATATTCTGAGGCGGGAGTGCCGGGCTTCACATCACCGGGAAGCACCATAATTCCGGCATGGTCTGTTCCCAAACCAAGCTCATCTTCGGCGCATATCATGCCGAAAGACTCCTTGCCACGGATTTTTGATTTCTTTATCTGGAATTCCTTGTCGCCGTCATAGAGGGTTGTGCCCACAGTGGCAACAACAACTGTCTGACCAGCCGCAACATTCGGCGCGCCGCATACAATCTGTGTCGGCTCTCCGTTGCCGAGGTCAACTGTCGTTACATGAAGATGGTCTGAATCGGGGTGATCTTCGCAGGTAAGCACCTTGCCGATCACAACTCCGCGAAGTCCGCCACGGATGCTCTCAACTTCCTCTACCGTGTCGCATTCAAGACCAAGAGAAGTGAGGGTGGTTGCAAGCTCACGCGGGCTCAAATCGAAATCGATATAGCGTTTGAGCCATTTATATGATATATCCATAAAATAATTTTTCTGATCAGATTATTTCGATTTGCAAAATTAATAAATTCTCCACCTTTCTCAAAATCAAACAGAAGGAAATTTGATGCTTAACATTTAAGTAGTGAAGGAGTGTTTTAAGCGGCGGGGAATTCGAGGCGGAAGGTGGTGCCTTTCCCTAATTCCGATTCCTTTACGTAGATTTTACCTCTGTGATATTCCTCTACTATGCGCTTCACAAGTGTCAGCCCAAGTCCCCATCCGCGTTTTTTAGTTGTGTAGCCGGGATTGAAAACAGTCTTGAAATTTTTGCGTGCTATCCCTTTCCCTGTGTCTTTCACTTCTACCCAGACCATGTTTTTCTCAGCGCCTGTGGTGATGTCGAGTTTGCCTTCCCCTTGCATCGCGTCCACTGCGTTCTTGGTCAGATTCTCCATTACCCATTCTATCAGTGGACGTGACAGCAACACTCCATGATCGTCTTCGGAAAGATGCATCTGAATCTCGACCCTTCCGGAAACACGGCTTTTCATGTAATCAAGGGATTTCGAGATGACTTCATTGAGGTAGTCAAGCTGCATTTCAGGTTGCGAACCGATCTTGGAGAATCTGTCTGCGATTACGGAGAGCCGCTTTACATCCTTGTCTATCTCATCAGTCACCTCCGGACCAACTCCGGTGGCTTGAAGATATTCGGTCCATGCCATCAGGGATGAGATGGGAGTGCCGAGCTGGTGGGCGGTCTCTTTGGAAAGTCCGACCCAGACGCGGTTCTGTTCTGCTCGTTTGGTGTAAACCATGGCGAGATAGATGATGAGTGCAAGAATTATCATCACCGCCATCTGTATATACGGATAAATGCTAAGACTGCGGAGTAGCCTGGAGTCTTCATAATATATATACTGGTTCTCCCCCCCGAATAGCTCAACTTCTATGAAATGATGGTTCTTGGAAACCATCTCTTTCAGAGGGGTGTTTCCACCCGCCTTGCGGAGTCTGTTCTGTAGATATTCTTTGTTTCGCGGAGAGAGCTCGGTGAAAAGGGATTTGTCTTTGTCGTCTTTGTCGGGAAGTGAGAAATTTCTGAATTCGGAAATGTTGAAGTTCTTGTCGCAAATCAGCACCGGAATAGAATTGTTTTGGGAGATGATTCCTAAAAGAAATTCGAAATCGGAATCTACGTTGGCTTTTGCGAGCCTTTCAGTTGCCTGTGCCCAGATGCTCATTCGGTCACGTTCCTGATTTTCAAGCTCCTTTATGAGGTTGTTGCTCACCAGCAGGAAAATGATCACGGCGATTGCCGAGGCTGCGATCCCCAGCATCTTGCCGGTTCTTTTGTCAATCCCTTTCATGAACATTAATCCCTGTCATTCAATATGAATTCCGCTACAGAATCTGCGGTGTTGGGTCCAATCACTATATCCGCGACTTCTTTAACTTCTGGCAGCGCGTTTTCAACAGCAACTGCCACGTCTGCCACCTCCAGCATGGGAATGTCGTTGAGATTATCCCCGAATACTACGACTCTGTCGGCTCCGGTTTGCTCTTTCATCTCCATTACTGCCTTTGCTTTTGTTGCATCGGGCGCGAACGCATCTATAAGACCTATTTCCGGACCATAGAGATCGTGGTAGTATTGATGTCGGCATCCTTTCAATTCGCAAGCTTCGGCATGCACGGCAGATGCTAACTCTGTCGGCTGCATGCCATAGAATATCAATGTTTTGCTTATGTCGTCAGGCGAGATTTCTGTGCCGTCGTCCGATAAGTGGAAGCGTTTATAAGGAGATTTGATGCGTTCCTTTACAAACGTCTCTTCGAGATCGTTGAGTTTGCCGCCAATGTGATATATGTTTACCACATCGCCTTCGAGAGTGAAATGGAAAATAGGGAAATGCATCCGGTGATAGGTGTCGATGAGATTCCTGACAGCATCTGGATTCATGTATTTTACGCTGGAATAATGTTTGGTTTTCGGATCCCAGATCGCAGCTCCAGTGAAGACTATGGCAGGGATATTCATGTTCACGTCTTTTATGATGTCTGCCACGGTGGCTGGTGTGCGGGCTGTTGCAATCGTGAAAAGCTTCCTGTCGGCAATGCTCCGATTCAGCATGTCGATGGTCTTTTGCGACAGATATGCCCCCGGCTGCATCAGTGTGCCATCAAGGTCGCTGACGTATAGTGTCTTACCCATTGTCTTTTATTTCAATAAATTCAACATCGGATACCTGGCTTTCACGATAGATACGCTGATTGCCTTTGGTGTCGTCTTCACGGATCTCTGTCTCTGAATATTCCTTTGTCTCAACAAATTCTACATCTTCGGCATATTGTTGCATATTGCGCACAACCTCTTCAGGGTTGGCGGCATATCCTCCGGAGCGTGGATCGCGACTGTAGTTGCTACGTGAACCTGATGCCCGCTGTTGTTTTTCCTGTTGTTTGCGACGGCGTTCCTCCTCCTTTCGGGAGGGCATTCCCGCCATCTTGCGCACCATATCTTCGGCACGCCGAGCCATAAATCTATGTATCCATCTGGTTATCTGAGGCCAGAAGATAAACATAGTAACTATTAATATTATAAATATAATTCCCAATATTTACCTGTTTTATTCAACTTTCGCAAGCGTAAAGTTGAAGTTTAAAAGTTTAATCGCGTTGTGCGCAATTCATAAGAATTCCCAACTCTAAAGCCTAAAGTCTAACACCTAACACCTAAAGCCTAATCTCTACTCATCACCCCATACAGCAGATAGGCGATAATCAGCCACATCAATCCCGCAACACCGGCACAGAATACCAGCACAATAGCCGTGACTATAAGAAGCCAGCGGAACTGGTTGCCTTTCCATCCCCATGTCTTGAACTTGAGTGAGAACAGTTTCAGGGGTGATACCATCAACCAGCATTCCACCAAAAGTACGGGGACTATAAACCACCATTCGCACATAATGCCTGACATGTCATTGCACAATGCTGTATATCCTATCCAGAAGATGGCGTTGGCAGGGATTGGCAAACCGATAAAGCTCGTGGTCTGACGGGTATCGATATTGAATTTGGCGAGACGGAGCACACCAAATACAGGTATCAACAGCGATGCCCAGCATATCCATTCCGGATTGCCATATCTTTCCAGTGTTGAGAAAAGTATCATTGCCGGAGCCACTCCGAAACTTACTGCATCGCAGAGGGAATCCAGCTCCTTGCCGAGATTGGAATATGCATGTAGTAGACGCGCAGCGAATCCGTCAAGGAAATCCATCACCGCTGCTATACCTATAAAGATATATGCCCAGTTGTATGCTTCAAGGCCATATATCATATGGTCTCCGCGGAGGGCGAAGACTATTGCGATGCATCCTGCCGTGATATTGAGGCAGGTGATGCTGTTCGGTATATTTCGTTTTATCACTTCAATTAATTTTTAATGTTAAATGTTAAATGTGTAATGATTCGAGACAAAAAATTAAACATTAAACATTTAACATTACACATTATTCCTAAATTTGGCTACGGGAGTAACTCCTCCTCGGGTGATGTCGCCTATTTTAACGAGAATTTCGCAATCTACAGGCAGATAGATGTCTACACGCGATCCGAATTTAATGAACCCTAAGTGCTCATCAATGGATGCCTCTTCTCCTTTGCGGGCGTAGGTGACGATTCTTCGCGCCATGGCGCCTGCAATCTGTCTGACTGTTATTCTTGAACCACAGTCGGCTTCGATTCCAATGGTGCTCCGCTCGTTGTCGGTGCTTGCTTTGGGAAGATATGCCGAGAGAAATCTCCCACTGTGATGTTTTACGTATTCTACTTCGCCGTCAACGGGAAACCAGTTGGCATGTACGTTGAGAGGCGACATGAAAACCGAGAGCATTATTGCGTCGCTTTTCAGGTATTCACCTTCGTATGTGCGTTCAACAGCCACTACTTTGCCATCCACAGAGCTCACGACCATCCCCTTTCGTTCGCCTCGATAATGCCGCTGCGGGCAGCGGAAAAAATTGAAAACAAAACTATAGACAATCACTGAAAGCGCTGTGAGACATGCCGGAATTACGACCGGAGGCATAAAAAGCCATATCGGCACGTTTAACATTGCCAATACGATAAACAATAATATCAGTATGTTGGTTCCTTCCCGGTGAATCTTCATCTCAGAATCTTTATCTTTCAACTTGCGCTTGCGAAAGTTGAAGTTTCTAAGAGAGTGTTTGAATTTAACACAATAGTTTTTAAAATTAATTCTTTTCACTCCCATGAATGGTCTTTCCGGTGAATTTCACCAAGTCTTATCAGTCGCATAGCCCGCTATGCTCCTTCTTCAACTTGTGAAATTCCCTCGAAAATCCCTCTTCATGTGAACGGAAGTTAAATTCAAACACTCTCTAAGTTGAAAAATACATTTGCAAATTTACACCTTTTTAATTAATTTTGCAATTGAACAACTAAGAAAGTGCCTCCGCTTTCTAATAAAATATCTATCTTCGTCACGTCTTCTGTGAAGACACCTAATTATTGTTACCATGACTGCGTTTCAGATTTTAGTAAAGGCTGCTGGGCTGCGGACATTATGGCTCGGCATTGCATCCGTTATTGGCGGCACTGCCGCTGCTGCGGCTCACGGAAAAATTGATCCTTGTCCTGCTTTTGTATGTCTGCTGTTCGCTGTTCTCGCCCAATGTGCCAGTAATGTGATGCATCGTTATTTCGATGCCATACATGGTTATGGAGATAATGAGGAAGACAATATAGTATTTGCTGAAGATATTCATCGTCCAGTTGCTGAAATTCTCAAAGAGGGAATCAAGATATTTTCGATACTTACTGCCACCGCTGGTCTTGCTCTCCTTTCTATGACCGGATGGTGGACCCTGATAGTCGCGGCATTGCTGCTTTTAATAGTGGCAATAAGCAATGTCGGTCCGCACCCCTTGAGCCGATCGATATTCTATCCGGTTGCAACATTTTTGATTTTTGGTCCGATAGCGGTTGTGAGCACAGAATTGGCACAGTCGCAACATACTACTTCTGTTGTGGTGAATTGGTGGGATCTCCGTCCATCCCTCACTATGAGCGCTATAATGGGTTTAATGGCAGTTAATTGTCATGTCTTATTCGGAGTGTTCCATCGTCGTAAAAACGCAGTCAGTTCAAGAACAACGTTCTTCGGACGATATGGAATGAAAGCTGCCACGGTTCTTCTTATTGTGAATACTGTGATATATGTTATCGTAGGTATTCTTATACCCATGGAAATAGGCATCGATGACAATAATCTTTTCCTTATTCTGTCGCTCTTTTCGATGATATTGAGTCTGATCTCTATTTATTATGCCCGCAAACCGGGATATTGTGTGAGGGCTTGGAGACTATCACTGGCGAATATGGTGAGTTTTGCGGTGTTTGCGCTTATAATCTTTTGCATTATAGGTTATTCCGGCAGTTATATTGACAGTTCCGCCACATTATTTAAATAGTTTATTGTTTAAAATTTTGTGATTGCAAAAAAAAATAGTAACTTTGCAGTCGCAAACAAAAATCGGGGTGTAGCACAGTTGGTTAGCGCGCTACGTTCGGGACGTAGAGGTCGGGCGTTCGAGTCGCCTCACCCCGACAGCAAGGGCTTGGAAATCATCAGATTTCCAAGCCCCTTCTGTTTAATGTTTAATTTTGAATGTGTAATGTTTAATGCTTTGTTTAATGTTAAATTTTAAATGTGTAATGTTTAATTATTAGAGGCGAGCCAATTCATTAAACATTACACATTTAACATTACAAATTATTCAAAAGCATTACAAATTCTTCAAAAGCATTACAAATTCTTCAAAAGCATTACAAATTCTTTAAAGCTTTAAGGGATAAGGCGACAGGGTCTGCGCCGGAGTGCGGGTAACGTTCGCGGGAGTTTACCCATTTCTCGTCTATCTCGTAGAAGTCGATAGGGGTCTTGTCGCCTGTAAGCATATGGTCGATCCATGTTTTCCATCGGTCGTAATAGAGTGTGCCGAGCACGCCGCTCCATTCGCGGTGTCCATAGTCGCGCAGACCTCCGTCCTCGCTTGCCACGCGCGGTCCCCAAGTGGTGATGATCAATCTTGCATTGTCCTCTAAGTTGTCGCGTTCTTTCTTTGAAGGAGCGAGTTTTCGGGCATCATCTATCCATGTCTGGACGCTGAATTCCGGACGGGTGGAAAGCAATTCATCCTGAAGTTTGATGAGAGAAAGGAATTTATCGGATTCCGTTTTAAACGTCTTCATGTCATTTTTCTTCAAGGCTTTTTGCATCTCTTTGTACACAAGTCTGCCTTTCTCTGCAATTGCCTGACGAGTGATGTCAACAAGGTCGAAACGATAGTTCTCATTATCTTTCAATGCAGGAGCTGCCGCTGCAAATTTCTTTGCGGCGGATATCACGTCTTCCGGTTTGTAATATGGCTTCATACGGCTCCAGCTTGAAACTTTCCATGCTTTTTCAGATGGACGCGCACAGAAAATAGATTCTGTGGTGCCTTGCTGAAGATTGCCCCAGGGGCAATTGTAGATTGTGTTGGCAAGCTGGTTCCATGCTTTGGTCACGTTGCTGTTCTTAGCGCCATAGCGTGCCTTTGCATATCCTTCGAGCCATGCCTCTTTGGTGAATTTTTCAGGGCGCCAGATAAGTTCTGAAACGAGTTCATACATCATAGGGTTGTTTTCAATACCCTCAGGTGTCAGACCTATTCCGGTCATGTCTTTCCCAAAACTTGATTCCTTGGCTTTGTAATATCCTCCGATCACATTGTCCATTCTGCCGTGAAGACCTATATTACCACCGAAATTCAGCAGCATGCACCATAGCCAGTCGTGTCCGTCATAACCGTTGGGGCGCGGTGTCTTGGAAGGAGTGTCGGGGTCTCCCCACTGTGGTTTGATTTCAGAGGCAAGGTCAAGAACAACGATATCCCCTTTGGGAATGCCGGCGTAAAGTTTGGCGCGAGGGTTTTCGTTCCATCCCTGGATCACCCATGCGGCTTCCGGGTTGGCGCGTTTCATTGCAGCGGCTATGATCTTTCCTGCCTCAGTCAGGTCAACGCCTTCGATGCTCCCTCCTTCATGGAAGGGATCCATGCTGTAATATTTGGCTATGCCACTGACCTTGCGCAGCTCGTCATAATATATGTCTGCAATTTTATTGAACTGTGGGTCCGTGCTTTTCAGGAAAGTCGGACGTGTGAAACCATTCCAGATACCTTTCCCTGAAACATCCATTCCCATTCTTTCTTCTGCATCGTGGGGAACCATTCCCGAATATCCCGGAAGAACGGGATCCATGCCAAGCTCATTCATTCTCGCAAGAATGCGTTGCTGGAGCTCGACGCGGTCTTCATACCATTTCTCGGAATTGGGACCACCCCAACCCTCAAGATTATTCATGAGCCACCAAGCCTGAAACGCCGGACCGGCTACGAATTCGTCAGCCTCTTTTTTGCTGTATCCCAGGCGGAGCAGAGTGTTTCTCCAAACCACATCGGTGCCTGTGATGGCAAGCGGCATGTTGATGCCGTGGAGTGCCATCCAGTCGATCTCCTTCTGCCAGCGATCCCAGTCCCAGAATGCCATTGAATAGGAGTGTGTGCAATAGTTAAGATAGTAGCGTTGTGTTGCGTCCGTTACGTGGCGTTCCGGCTTAGAGGGGAGGGGGAGAACGTCGGGAAGTTCAGCTGTCATCTGATTCCAGCTGAGGTGAATATTGGGATAATATTTCAGATACCAATTCAACCCTGAAGCAATATTCACGGTAGAATTGCCCTTGATCACCGGTTTGCCATTCTCTGCTGATATCTCAAAGAACTCTTCAGGCGATTCCACCTGCTCGAAAATGAACTTGCGGGAACTGCCCGGGCAAACTCTTTCCATAATATCCGCAACCGGATTTGTGGCTGATTTCCAAATGCGTCGAAGGTCTGACCATCTGTAGTAACCCGGAGCAAATTCCGATATACCGTTTATACGCACCGGTCGTTCATTCAGACGGAGCATAGCGATCACTTCTCCATCTTTATTGCGGAGAAATGTCAACTGCAGGTTGGCACCCATCGGAGTCAGATTCTGCATCTGCCACGCTTTAGATGCTGCCTCAAAGCCTTTGACAGATGCATCCGCGCCCTCTACACCCATAAGTGCTATCAGACGCAACAGGGCAGTGTCATGACCGAAGCGCAGATCTGCCGCGGCTTGTCGTTTCCCGGCTATCGCCTCATCAGCCGTGTCTATGATTTCGTTGAGCAGGTTTACCGAGCTCCGCGGACCGGCACCCGTGCCGTCAGGCGAATTGGCATGGCATACATACATCTGATAGTTTGAGCTCTTCCATTGGTTGTATAGGTCCTCGGGCTCAAAGATACTCAAAACGTCTTCATCTATGCCGTCGACATCCTGCACATCTATTGCAATGTCATAAATATGCCGCATCAGTTCAGGAAGATTCTTAACTTTCGAAGGATCTTTGAAAAGTTTGACAGCGGTTGCTTCAGAGCGCGTGAGAGAGTCTTTTGCCGATGCGTAACGTTTGCGCCAGGGAGCGTCTTTCTTTTCAAGATCTGAGGCTTCTTCGGAATGTTTCATTATGAATTCCATATCCCCCGGAGTGGAATGCCGCTGAATATTGAGTGAGCGGTTCAGCTTGATCATGGCTTCCGTGAATGCCGCCATTGAGATTATGCATCTCGGTGAGTTTGACGATCTTGCAATAACCCGGGCGTTTCCTTTAAAAAGGTAAGGATAGCGCATCATCATTCTTACTGCAATATCATTATGCTGACGTCCTCCCAGAGGCGAAAGCTCGCCCCAGTGCCCCTCCGTGTGCTTCCCTAATCTATCCACTTTGTCAAGCACTTCTTTACCGAAGTCCGTAAGGTTGCCTTCGCTCATCTGGGCACGCATTGCATCTCCCACGCTCGAATGCAGCTTCTTGTTGATCACCCAGCGCGAACCGTGGCGACCGTAATGGCTGATGTAGAAAGGTTCGAATCCGGCTGGAGCCGGAGCAACTGAATCGGTGCGATATGGATAGGCATAGTAGATTCCACCTGCCTTTTCCGGAGTGGTTTTAAACTCAGCACGTATTTGCCGGTCATTAAGCATTTCCCGCGATGCCGGGTCAGATTTCAAGGTTTTGGCGAGTCCGGTGGCGGTGAGAGCCATGGCTGCCAGCATTGTTAAAGCAAATCGTTTATTCATTATATGGTATATGTGTTATTTTTTCCATTTGGTGCGCAGGTCGCTCCAACGGTAATAACCGGGAGCATATTCCTTGACTCCGCTGATTTTTACAGGCTGCTCGTTGAGACGTAGGGCGACGATCTCATCACCTGCGTTATTGCGGAAAACCACAAGCTGCAGGTTTGCCGCCATCGGTGTGAGCCGGAAATCTTGCCATACCCGTGAGGCTTCGTCGATTCCCTGGGCTGTGGCATTGCTTCCCTCCACATCCATGCGGGCAAGAAGACGCATCAGAAACACATCGTGACCGAAACGTAAATCTACTTTAGGCAGGTTTCCGGCAAGTGCATCATCTGTGCGGTCAATTATATCCTTTAAAAGGTTTTCGGCTGATTCCGGTCCGGCGCTTTTGCCGTCGATCGACTTTCCGTGACGGACATATTGCTGATAGTTTTTCCCTTTCCACAGGTTGTAAAGGTCTTCAGCATCGAAATATGTTAGGATTGGAGCTTCCAGCCCGTCGACATCCTGTACATCCATTCCTACTTCGTGAAGATGAGACATGACTTTGTTAAGTTTCTGCACTTTCTCCGGATTCTTGAAAAGTCTTGCCGCTGTTTTTTCGCAGCGATATAGTGAGTCACATTTCTTTTGATAATCGGTTTTCCAGGGTTGATGCTTTTTGTATATAGCTTTTGCAGCTTTTGTATGATATGCTATTATATCCATGTCGCCGGGAGTGGCGTAGTGATCGATTACAAGGCGGGGATTGTTCTCTTTCAATGCTTCGTTGAACGCTGCCATGGACATGATGCAACGCGGCACTTGTGAGGCGCGTGCCACCACAGTGTCGCCGTTGTTGAACAACATGGGGAAACGGGCAAACATACGGTTTGCAACCCCCCGGTGTTGTCTTTCTCCGAGTTTGGAAAGTTCTCCTATGTGTCCTCGGGTGTGTTCCCGGCATCGTTTTACGAGGTTGAGCACCGTCTCCCCGTCTTTCGTGAGATTGCCGGCCTTGAATTCCTTATTCAATTCCTTTACTGTTGTTTCATGAAGGGTGTCGGAGGAATGCCAGCGAGAGCCGTGGCGTCCGTAGTGGCTGATATATACGGGCTTAAAACCCGCCGGTACAGACGGCAGGGAATCAGAGGTGTAAGGATATGCGTAATATATGCCTCCTGATTTCTCAGGGGTTGCCGCAATCTCCTTGCGGATTTCCATATCTACGGGATTGACAATTTTCTGTTGCTTTGTCTTTTTTGCATTAACGCCTAATGATGTCAGCATCATGGCTGCAATGGTGATTAGGATCAATCTTTTCATTTTTCTATTCTTTTGTGTAATGGGGATCAATGGGGCGGAATAGGGTAGAATGGGGATTAATGGGACTGGGAGGCGAGAAGGGATTCTACATCTTCGACTGTGCCGGAGAAGGGACCTTTGTTTTGCAGTTTCAGCGTGCACATCGCAGCGGCAAAGGTGCCAGCTTCCTGATAGGATGCGCCTTGACAGCGTTTGTAAAGATATCCAGCCATATAGGTGTCGCCACAGCCGGTGGCATCGACCAGTTCGGCTGCCGGCAATGCCGGGATGTCATAGAATTTTCCATCGGTATATATAAGCGACCCTTTGTCGCCAAGGGTTAGAAGAACTTCGCGGCAACCCCAGTCGGCAAGAATATGAGCAGCTTCATGAGGATCTGCTGTGCCCGTCAGCACCTCCATCTCTTTCTCGTTGGCTTTGAGAATGGAGATGTACGGCATCGCCTCTCTCTTGCAATCGTAATCTACGGGCACAACATTTTCACCAACGACCTTACGGAGATATCCCTGCACATCCACAGATACGATACCTTTCTTTGAGAGCGTTTTGATGGTGTCGAGATCAAAGTCATCGGCAAGGAGAGTGCCAAGATGGTAGACATCAGCGTTGACATCACGAAGATTCTCGGCGGTGAAGGGATCCGCCTTGGCGAGTACCCGCTGGGTGCGGTTGTTCATGTCTTCGCCATATTTGTTTTCGAAATATACCGACTTGCGGCTCGGTATTACCTCCACGTCAATGCCGTCGGCGCGAAGCTCCTCGACTGTTGCCATCTCTGTGGCACCAAGAGATGTCACGAGTTTGAATCCCTCATGATCGAAATCTTTCAGTGCTTTGGCGAAATAAAAAGCGGTTCCGCCGGGCATATGCGCTTCGAAGCGCGGTGTGATCACTTTATCGAGCGTGATATGCCCGATGCAGCATATTTTTTTCATCTTATAATTTCTCTCTAAATAATTTAAGTTTCGCAAGCTTCAACTTAAAGTTTAAGAGTTTATAAGTTTAAAAGTTTATCAGATGCGAATATGACAGAGTTTTTATTTATTCGCATCAAACAAATAAACTCATAAACTGCGCGAAGCGCGATTAAACTTATAAACTTCAACTTTCCGCTTGCGAAAGTTGAATAAATAATACCTAATTCCTAATTCTTAAAGCGTACAGCAGCACGAAGAAGTAGCCTATGGCAGGCACTACGAATGCTGTCGACATTGAAGTAGCATCCGCCATCAAACCCATCATCGAAGTTCCCACCGCCCCTCCGATAGGTGTCATCATGAGGAAGGATGATGCTATCTTTACTGATTTTCCGGCGTCGCTGATTGTAATTGCGAATATTGTAGGGAACATTATCGCTTCGAATGCATAGCATACGAACACGCCGGCTTTCGATACGGCACCGAGATCAAGAGCCACTGCCGTTGCCCCCAACACGGTCATTATCGCGCAGACAAGCAATACTTTTTCTGCCTTGATCTTGCTCATTATCGCGCTGCCGGCGATGCGTGCCACCATGAAAAGTCCTAATGCTCCGAACGAAAGTACGATCGAGGCTGTAGCTTTATCCATCCAGCCGTCGGAAGTGGCATAGTTGATGAAAAGAGAGTTGATGGATATCTCGGCAATCTCATAGCAGAAGAGTGCCAACAGACCATAGCGGAAAGTCTTGCGTTTCCAGAGATCGCGGATTGTCGCACCCAATCCCTGTTTCGAAGAGTCGGAGCCGTCTGCTTTCTCTTTGTCGTCGGATTTGGCTGAAATCTCCGGTAACTGCACTCTCGAGAATATGAGCGCAGCGATAAGCACGATCACTCCCATTACCGTATAAGGCACTTCCACGCCGCCGCTATTGTCGGAGAAAAGGAAACCACCTACAATGACAGGTGCCAATATGCATCCGAGACCGTTAAACGACTGGGCGAGGTTGAGACGCGAGGCAGCAGTGGCTTTTTCACCGAGTTCAGCAGCATAAGGGTTGGCGGAAGTTTCGAGCAAAACGAGACCGCAACCTATCACGAAAAGGGCTGCAAGGAAGATCGGAAAAGACATCAGCGAAGCGCCGGGGATAAACATCAGAGCACCGATACCGAAGAGGAGAAGACCTGTTACCACGCCACGGCGGTAACCGAAACGGGTAATAAGGATACCTGCCGGGAGAGCCATGAGGAAATATCCTAAATAGGTGGTTGCCTGCACAAGTGTGGACTGGGTGATGGAGATCGACAGCTCCTCCTGGAAATGCTTGTTTAGCACATCAAGAATTGCGCGTGCAAACCCCCACATGAAGAAGAGAGAGGTGATTAATATAAAAGGAAGTAGATACTTCTTGCTTACAAGTTTCATCTGACTTAGGTTAGTAAATATCTGCAAATTTACAAAAAAAATTAATAAATATACTAAAATGAGGTGAAAGGTTATAAGTAATAGGGTAAAGGTGAATTGTCACGCCTCAACAAACCGAGTCAACTAAATATTTATGCGCGAAGGGAGAATCCTGCTTCAAATTGTCACGAAAATATCAACACAGAGGAACAGAGGAACAGAGGTTTAGATGAAAAATCATGCTGAACTTTTCAGGCTCAGAGGGTCGTAAACGACCTGACGGAGGCAGAGAGATTGATTCGGAAATGTGAAATGATTAATTCGCAATAGTCTGATGATAGATGGCACTCAAACTTTGTGCCTCTGTCAGCATCGCAAGATGCCTCTGCGCCTTACAATTTAACATTGAACTTTTCACATTGTCTTTAAAAGCTCTGTTCCTCTGTGTTTAAACTCTTGCATTAAAGAATTTTAAACTATCATATTTTAAACTTCTATCCTTCGCTTCTTCGCGTTCCACTTTTGTGGAAGTATTATGCGAGGGGGGCATTAGAGTCATGCCAAATCATCCCTTTTACCTCTTACCTTTTACTTTTTACCTTTATCGTCGTGCATAGCTCGACGGCAAAGAAGTAAGTTAAAATAAGTTAAAATATTTTAAAAGTGTCGTTTTTACACTTATGATTGTTTATATTTGCAGCGATAAAATTCATCAAGCAGTAACACAGTGTGATGAATTGTCTGGTTTAATTAATGAAAATCAGCAATTTGTTAACTGAAAGAGATACCATAATAAAAGTTTAAGTTAACCTTATATCTATGTATTTTTCAAAGCATGTAAAAAGCGAGAAGAAGGCTCATCGCTCGACAGCCATACGTGTCGCCATGTTGATGATGTTCTCATTCTTTATTACCGCACTGTCGGCAAATGCGCAGAGCACAGTGACAGGTACGGTGACCGACCAGGCAGGTGAGCCCCTTATCGGAGCGAGCGTAATGGTGCCCGGCACAACTGTTGGAACATCTACCGACGTTGATGGCAATTTTAAAATCAATGTAGCACAAGGTAAGAAAATTCGTGTGTCTTATGTAGGCTATATCACGAAAGAGGTTGTCGTTAAAGGCACAAACCTCACGATTGCCCTTAAGGAAGACAATGAAGTCCTTGACGAGGTAGTTGTGATAGGTTACGGCACAATGAAGAAGAAAGACCTCACCGGTTCAATTACCACTGTCAATTCCAAAGACCTCAACATCGGCAGCTACACCGATCCCGGACAGCTCCTGCAGGGTAAGGTCCCCGGTCTCGTTGTGGTGCAGAACTCCGACCCTAACGGCGGTGTCAACTCCATGACCCTCCGCGGCGCCTCCACCCTCAACGAATCTACGGAACCCCTATATGTTGTAGATGGAATACCGGGAATAAATTTGAATCTTATCCCGCCGAGTGATATAGAAAGTATCGATGTCCTTCGTGATGCATCGGCAACAGCCATATATGGCTCGAAAGCTGCCAATGGCGTAATTATAGTAACAACAAAGCGTGGCAATGATGGTCCTCCACGTATTTCATACCAAGGTTATGTGTCTTGGGAGAAGGTTGCGAACGACCATAAAATGATGACAGCAGATCAGATTCGCTCATTTGCCTCAGACCTCGGTGTTGATGCCGGTGCAGATGCCGGTGCAAATACCAATTGGCAGGATGAAGTGATGCGCACCGGTTTTGCTCATAATCACAACCTTTCGATTAGTGGCGGTAATAAATCAATAAATTATAATGCCTCTGTAAACTACATTGCAAGGGATGGTATCATCAAGGGTGCTGGAAATAATCTTTTCACGGCGCGTGCATATGTTGAGGGGAAAACACTTAAGGACCGTCTCCTTCTCGCTCTTGGCGTGAATGCTAACGTCCGTAATGAATGGGGTGTTCCTCGCGATGGAAACGGAAAGTCTGTGTATCAGATGATGTATCAGTACACACCCTGTGCCCCGGTCTATAATGAAGACGGAACATATTACAGCAACTCGGATCTTGTGTCGCAAAGTTATAACCCATTGGCTCTTGTTACGGAAGACGCCAGCCGTCGAACTTTGAAGCGTCTTCAGGTAACCGGTAAGATTCAGTTTAAAATTATTGACGGACTTTTCCTCAATGGTAACTTCTCGTATCAGACAAAGGGTGATGATTATAAATCTTATAAGTCTCATCAGTCTCCTACGGAGGCATCGCTTGAGGGTCGCACGGAAAGAAGCTATTGTACGGATTATAAGAAACTGATGGAAATCTTTGCAAATTATGACAAAGAATTCAAGGACATCCATAAACTTGCTTTAATGGCGGGTTATTCATGGGAGCAGGACGATTATGACGACAAATTCAATGTATGGGCTTACGGTTATTACAATGACGATCTTAAATGGAATAATCTGGGGGCTGCAATGAATATCAGAGAGGACGGATTTGGCGGTTATGGTCCTTTGACCAAAAGAATGATTTCATTCTATGGCCGTGCCAATTATTCTCTTATGAGCCGTTATCTTTTCCAAGTGGCTGTCCGCCGTGACGGAGCATCTTCTTTCGGTGCTAATCATCGTTGGGCAACTTTCCCCTCTGCTTCAGTGGCTTGGCGAATTTCTGACGAGAACTGGGCTGGCAAACTTAAGGATCTTGGTGATTTCAAGATTCGTGTTGGCTGGGGTCAGAGTGGTAACTCCGCAGGTTTTGACGCATACATTTCAAGATTCTTCTATTCATATGGTGGAAAAATCCAGTATGGCGACAAATGGTATAAGGAAGTTCACGCAGCTCGAAATGATAACCCGAACTTAAAATGGGAAACAACTTCCATGCTTAATATCGGTCTTGATTTCTCATTCCTCAACGGCCGAATCAATGGTACACTTGAGTATTATAACAAGGATACTAAGGATATGATCTGGAGTTATGCAGTGCCTACCACTATCTATCCGGTTGGTAATCTTACTGCTAATGTCGGCAGAATGCGCAACCGAGGTGTGGAATTGACAATCAATGCAGTTCCAATTCAGACTCATGATTGGTTATGGTCAACGTCTCTTAATCTCTCTCACAACAGCAACAAGGTTGTAAGCATATCAAATCCAGCTGCCGGATTCAATGCTGGAATTCTTGATGGATATTATAACCCGAATCTTGATGGCGCATCCGCTACATGTATCCAGCGTATTCAAGAAGGTGAGCCAATCGGTACATTCTATACCTGGGATTATGCCGGTATCAACGAAGAGGGAAACTCCTGTTTCTATGTCTATGACAAGACTCGTGAGGATTTCGCAGGAGAGAGAATGGTTGATGAGAATGGTAATTACGTTACTACTACCTCTCCTGAAGAGAAAGACCGTGTGAAAGTAGGTTGTGCTCAACCTTGGCTCACAATGGGTTGGAGCAACAACATCACTTGGAAGAACTGGGATTTGAATCTCTTCTTTACCGGTGTTTTCGGTCAGAAGATATTTAACGAACCTAAGGCTGCTTTTGGTTATCTTGGTAATATCTCTCGTGGTAAGAATATTCTCGAAGATGCCCGCAATTATCAGTATTGGGTGAAAAACGAAGATGGCACAACCACTTACGACCATTACTCATCGATGCCGTCAAGCCGTTGGCTTGAGGATGGCTCTTACTTCAAGCTGTCTACCGTAACACTCGGCTACACATTCCGCAATTGTTTCAATAAATGGCTTGACAGCATCCGCATATATGTGTCTGCTAATAATGTGTTCACAATTACAAAATATTCGGGTCGCGATCCTGAAATCTGTCTGAGTGGTCTTACTCCGGGTATAGATTCCCGTCACGACCATTATCCTCGTGCCCGTCAGATCCTTGTGGGTGTTAACGTTAATTTCTAATCATTAATAAAAGCTCATTAATACAATGAAATCATATATAAAAGCATTGATGTTGACCGGTGTACTCACGGGAGCGACAGCTTGCACCGATCTTGATGTGCCCATCACTGTTGATCTTCCTGAATTCCCGGATTCTGAGATTGCATCATTCGGTGAATATAGCAAATGTTACTACTACATCAGAAATGAGGCATGGGTAGGTCGAAACTTCTGGGAGACAGTGTTTATGTCGGGAGATGAGGCTATGGGTGTAAGTTTCGCGGGTAACTATTTTGATAATGGTCGCCGTGTGTATTATGCGCAGCATCGCTTCCGCCCCGACCATACTTCGGGTGGTCAGGAAGGTCCTCTAATGGAGGGTATGACAATGTGCAACTTAGTTATGAAACAGTATGAGAATCCAGCTGATCCAACAGATGTGGCTCATCTTGCACCGCTTCGTGCGGCGAGGGCTTTCTATATGTTCCTTTTTATGGATCTCTATGGCGATGCGCCCATTCAGGATCATGTGATTCAAACAGATAAAGGTGAACTTGACTTTGACCGCTCTCCAAGAGCAAAGGTCGCTGAGTTTATCGAGAAAGAACTTCTGGAGATTATGCCCGACTTGAATGAGGCAAGTGACATCTATACATATGGAACTCCAAACAAATGGATGGCTAAGGCATTGCTCGCAAAGCTTTATCTCAATTGGGGAGTATATACTAATGATATTACAACCGTAGATGCCAATACCCCCAACCCGAAACTTAATGACTGTATCCAGATTTGTGACGACATTATCAATAGTGGATTATTTGAGGTTGGAGATGGTTACCGTAAGAAATTCTTCCCAGATAATGGCTATCAGATCAAAGACTTTATCTATGCGGTTCCATTCGATCCATTGAAATATGGTAATGGATATTGGGGTGGCTGGCAGCCTAACCGCGACTGGGACTTCCGTTCAATCGGTCTTTTCAACGAGGGTGGAACATGGGGTTGGTATCCCGGCGAAGCTCCTTCTGGAACATACGTAATGACACCGGAGGCAGTAGATCGGTTCTGTCTTGAAGGTGATGAACGTAATGACATGGTCGCAGTGGGGCAGCATTATATGTATGATGAAAATTTCAATCGTACTGACAAGATGCTGACAACTGGTTCCGGATTTAGTAAGAAAAAAGTCATTTATACCAAGGAAATAGCATGGGAAAATATTGATGAGTTTGACGTTGGTCCTGAGAGTAGTACCACAAATCTAATGAAAGGTGCACGTCTTTACAAATATCCGCCTAAAGAAGAGGACTATATGTTGGGTAAATGGGATAAGAAAGGTCTTCAAGGCAATGATTTCCCCGTATTCCGTTTTGCCGATATCCTTCTTATGAAGGCAGAGTGTCTGATAAAGGGAGGTACACCTACATTGGGTCATACTGCTGCAGATCTGATTAATATGGTTAGAGATTGTGCCCATGCTCCTCATTTTACAGGCACTCCAACTCTAAAAGATTTGATGGATGAACGCGGACGAGAGCTAATTATGGAAATGTGGCGTCGCAACGACCTTATCCGTAATGGTATGTTTGAGGATGACTGGGGGTACAAACATGAGGCTAACCCGAGTGCGAAGACAAACAAGAATCTTCGTCTTTTCCCTCTCAGCAATGGCACGATGGCTACACACACAAACTGGCAGCAGAATCCAGGCTATTAATCTCTGAAATAAATAGTTATTTGACAATTATGAGGCGCGTGACCATAAGCGCCACGCGCCTCCCGTAAATATCGAGATCAATATTTTATAATTAATTAAACAACAAAAACAATGAAGAAAAATTACTTCATCTCAGCTGCCCTCCTCTTTGGAGCTGCAGCTCTTGTCAGCCCGGTGCAGGCTGATGCTCAAGGTGGATGGCGCAACATGAACCATCTCCTTTCTAATGTATCTCGTTCTCATGGATGGAGTGGTGTTGTCACTGGTGGCGACGGCAACCGCGGTGTGGGTGAGATTTTTGCCGGTGCCGGTCTGGTTTATCAGGTTGTTCGTGATCTTCCTGTTGGTGAGTATACTCTTACTGCCGATGCTTTCTATCGCGATGGTGCAGCTCCAGAAGCGTCCTTACGCCATTTTGATAACAAAGGTGAGACTCATGATGCTGTCATTTTTATAAACAAAACTGAAGTATCTGTTAAATCTCTTTTTGACAAACAGGGTGTTAGCAAAGCAACTCTTTGGAGCGGTGATGCATATCAATGGCCTAATGAGTCTAATTCTGCGACTACAGTCGCAAATGACATCGCAATGGCAGCTGATGACTTTGAAAAGGGTCTGTACCGGAATACAGTTAAAGCTCAGCATCCCGGCGGTGATATGATTATCGGTTTCAAATGTTATGGTAAACCCAATACTCTTGTAGCTAATGCTCAGGTTACAGAAGATGAATGTAATTCATGGTGTGCATTTGCAAATTTCAAACTTACAAATGCAGCTGGAGACAATATTACTCTTGGTGGCGATGGTAAATTTGATATGGCAGGTGATGCAGACTGGCATATTGAAAGTGCCTTAGGTCAGAATAAGGGTCGCGGTATTCAAAATGGAGGCGTATTCTCTAAAACAAATGCATCAGTCTATGACCACTCACTGACTGTTAAGAACCTTCCCGCAGGAAAATACCGCTATTCAATCCAGTCTTTCAACCAGCACTTCCTTGGCGCTCATCCGGGTTACTTTATTCCTATGAAAAGCGCGTGGTATGTGCATGAAGGAAAATCTGCTTATGATCTTTATAAAGAAGGAGCAACAGAGTATATTCGCGGTCAAGTAAATGGTGAAACCCTCCCGGATGCTCGTATCTCAGTAGATAAACTTGATGCCTATCTTTATGCATATGAAGGTGAGAAATTCGTAATGAAGGATATGTGGGATGGTGAGAACGAAAAGAACTATTGGTTTACCGGTGCTGACAAGGAAGGTGAACATTATCCCGGTGTTGAGGAATCTCGCAAATTCGCATATGAGAAAAAAATTAAGAATCTTTTTGATGAGAAATTTGATGAGTATCTTGAGGTTCAAAATTATAAGATGCCCAATGGCAATTGGAAGTATGTGAATGCAAGCGGGGATCCTGTGTGGTTTGAGTCTGGTCATATGCGCGAGGTTGCTGCGGCATTCGTTGCAAATCCTGAACTCTACAAGAATACAATTGAATTTAATTTGGAAGAACCCACAACTGTAACAATAGGTTACCATAAGGACGTTAACCAGAACAATTATGCTCATCCTGTATTCGATTTCAAACTTGAATATTTCGATCCTAACTATTCTGGTTATGATGTTACTGGAGGTTCTGGCGTAGCTGACATCGTTGTTGATGAGAACGCTCCTGTTGAATATTACAACCTTCAGGGTATCCGCGTTACTAATCCCGAGAACGGCCTCTATATCGTTAAGCAGGGCAACAAGGTAACAAAACGCATCATCAAATAAGATACTACTATCTTAAATTCTTAGATGATAAATAAAAGCGCGAGATATATCTCGCGCTTTTTCTGTTACCATCAAAACAACTTTTCTGCATAGGAAACCAAACATAGAGATTTTATCGGGTATTTGTGCTGATGTGCTCAAATGTTAGCTAATATTATTGATATTTTCTGAGAGATTTGTTAAATTTGTAAATTACTTATCATATTAATCTTAACAATTTATATATTGACATCATGAAGCTCAATAATCTCATTTTTTTAATTGCATTGTTTTTGACAAGCGTAGTGTCATATGCTAATCCTGAGTATCCTCTTTTTAGTAACGATACGGAGGAACACTGGTATTATATCGTTTTTGCCGCAGGGGACGCAGTTTTGTCAGATCAGAGTGCGGGAACTCCGGCAGTAACACAAATAGCGGATAGAACTAATACTGCTCAATTGTGGAAATTTGAGGGGAATTCTGACAGTTTCAAGATAAAAAGCAAACGTGGCAATTATCTTTTTTTCAGGAATAATATCCGTTCGACAGCAAATACAGAAGAGGCGTCCTTTTTCAAGCTTGTAGCATCTACTGCAACAGGGATGTCTGACTGTTGGGAAATAGAGTATACTGAGAAGGGTGACGGTTCGAATAGGTGGACTCAATCCTGGAATTCGGGTCCGGGCGTAAATATTGGGTTGTCGACTCCTGGGAAAAACGCAAATGCCATAAAGTTTATTATAGACCAGATGCTTCCCGTGGTTCCTGTTTTTACAAAAATAAAAGAATTTGCAACAAATCCGGCAGAGGAGTATACCCCTGTAAATCGTCATACTCTCTGGTATACAAAGCCGGCAGAGTCTGGAAATGGTGATCCATGGATGGAGTATGCATTGCCTATAGGCAATGGAGAGTTCGGAGCCATGATATTCGGAGGAGTTGCACAAGACCATGTGCAATTTAATGACAAGTCGTTATGGACAGGTAATTCGGAAGTGCGCGGATCCTATCAAAATTTCGGAGACTTATATATAGAGGATATATCCGGTGTATTCGGAGAATCTTCGGATAAGGCTGTCAATAATTTTGTCCGCAATCTTGACATGAAAGAAGGGAAAGCAAATGTCTTATTCTCATCGCCTGACGGCTCTGTCGAATATAGCAGGGAATACATATCAAGCTATCCGGATAAGGTTGTGGCTATGCGTTTTGCAGCATCACAACCGGGGAAAATAAGCCTGCGCCTGCGTCTTTTTAATGGCGTGAAACGCGGTATTATAGCCCCGAAATATGCCAACGGGGAGATTTCTTTTGAAGGATTGCTCGATCTTATTAGCTTCAAGGCTAAAGTAAAGGCTATCCCTTTGAATGGCTCAATTGAAACCAAGGATGACTGCATAGAGATAAAAAATGCGGATGAACTTTTAATAATTCTTGCCGGAGCAACCAACTTCGATCCCCATTCATCTGTTTATATCGCAAATGCAGAGTCTGCATATCAATTGGTTGACGCAAGGGTTGATGCTGCCGCGGCAAAAGGATGGGAATCGATTCTTTCGTCTCACATTGCTGATTTCGGACAGTATTTTGATCGAGCGGAATTTAGCATTGACGCTGCTTCCAATATACGCGCGACGGATGCAACTGTGAACCGCTATAATAGTCGATTCCCTGCATATGCCGCTACGGACCCGTCAAAGCTTATGCTTGAAGAGCTATATTATGCTTATGGACGATATCTATTGATCAGCAGTTCGAGAGGTATGGATCTTCCGGCAAACCTTCAGGGAATATGGAATAATTCACATAATCCGGCTTGGCAGTGCGATATCCACTCTAACATCAATGTGCAGATGAATTATTGGCCTGCAGAGATCACCAACCTATCTGAAATCCATATGCCTTATCTGAATTACATTTACAATATGGCTATCAATCATGGGGAATGGCAAGAGTATGCGCGCCGCTCAGGTCAGTCTACAGGTTGGACTTGTTTCACTCAGAATAATATTTTCGGTCATTCTGATTATGCCGAGAACTACGTGATTGCTAACGCCTGGTATACTTCTCATCTCTGGCAGCATTATGTATATACGCAAGACAAGGAATTCCTTAAGACCAGAACGATGCCTGTGATGTTGAGTTGTGTGAGATTCTGGATGGAACGATTGAAAAAAGACAGTGATGGCAAGTGGGTTGCTCCTAAGGAATGGAGTCCGGAACATGGTCCGGCAGAGGAGGATGCTACTGCTCACGCTCAACAGATTCTTAATGAACTTTTCAAAACTACTCTTCAGGCTATAGATGTGCTGGGCGATGATGCCGGAGTGGATGCTGCATTCATGTCGGAATTACGCGACAAATATGAGAACCTGGACAAAGGTCTTGCCATTGAGGAATATACAGGCAAATGGGGTAACCCCAGCAATGGTGTAAACGCAGGTGATCCGATATTGCGCGAATGGAAAACAAGCACATATGATGCCGGAGAGGATGGTCATCGTCATCAATCACACCTTATGGCTATGTATCCTTATGGGGAGATTACTCCTGAAAGCGAGTGGTTCATTCCTGCGGTCAATTCGTTGAAACAGCGCGGTGATGTCTCCACCGGATGGTCATTGGCATGGAGGCTTGCTCTTTGGGGGCGTGCCCTTGATGGGGAACATGCGCATACGATCATAAAAACAGCTCTCCGTCATGCCACATCATATGGTCAAAGTAATGGTGCCGGCGGAATCTATTATAATCTTCTCGACTCTCACGCTCCGTTCCAGATTGACGGCAACTTCGGTTATACAGCCGGTGTTACGGAAATGCTCCTGCAAAGCTACGGAGGCAAGATCAGACTTCTCCCGGCTCTTCCGGAAGTATGGGCTGCCGGTCATATCCGGGGTATCAAAGGGGAAGGCAATTTTGAGATAGATCAGGAATGGAAAGAAGGGAAGCTCACCGAAGCCGTAATTAAATCCGGTGCAGGTCTCGAATGCAACCTTTGCTACAAGAACATAGCTGCCGCAGAGATTACTGACGACAAAGGCGAGAAAGTGACAGTCACGAAGATTGACGATAATAATGTAAAATTTTCCACCGTCAAGGGTGCAACATACAATGTTGTCATGGCAGACGGATCTGGCGTAGCTGACCTCGTTGTTGAGGATGAGAATGCTCCGGTTGAGTATTACAACCTCCAGGGTATCCGCGTTGCCAACCCCGAGAACGGTCTCTACATCGTTAAGCAGGGCAACAAGGTGACAAAACGCATCATCAAATAATGATGTAAGAATTACCGAAATTCAATACATAAAAGAGCGCGAGATCATTCTCGTGCTCTTTTCTTTTTTCTCCTGGCCTCCTTTTGCCTTCTGCTTCTGCCTCCTTTTGCTTCTTGCCCTCGCATTTTTCCTCCGGCTTGAGCCTCCTTGGGGACTCCGGCTTGCGCCTCCTTGGGGACTCCGGCTTGCGCTTCCTTGGGGACTCCGGCTTGCGCTTCCTTGGGGACTCCGGCTTGCGCCTTCGTAACTGTGTTGAGGGCATGAGCCAAAAAGTTGATTATTGCTGTGAAATTGATGATTGCTGCGAAGCTGATGCCTGCTGCTGATTTAATGGCTGTTGCGGGCGTTGATGAGCGAAATGCTCTCGGCAGGATGGGCGGCAATCCATCGTGCGAGATCGTTGAGGCGAAGGCATTTGTCGCGATAGAGCTCTTCTTTGTGCATGGATTGGCGGGGAATGCCGATGTGGAGGCATCGTCCCTGTGCGCATAGCTCGAATTCCTGCCCGTATGGCTTGTATTTTGGGGTGATGCCATCCGGAACAATCCTGATTATGGATCCTCCTTCTTCAAGTACCCTTTTCATTAGTTCTTTCTCTGACTTGCTGATAAATGGCGAAATCAGTACTCCCGCTCCGCGGATGGCTTCCTCCCATGCCCGTTCATAATATGCTTTCTCTTCGGGTGTGTAGCGACTGCTCACTACCGCTGACGCGAGGAGAGGATGTTTCAGCAATTGAAAATTGCCGAATACGTCAAGTTCATGTCCGAGGATTCGAATCTTCTGTGCTTTGTTGAAGAGGTGTGGATATCGGATTATCATGAGTCTTCGGCGAGGATTGTCAGTGATGTAATTATACATTATTACAATCTTCTCCTCTGTGAAAGCAATCCTGTCATTGAATTTGGGGTTGAAAAGGGAGATGTTTTTTACTGAGGGTATGTTTGGATTATTTTCTCTCCAGATTTTGGTGCATCTTGATTTGAATAATCCGACATAATGCCCCAAATCTTTGGGAAGCCAATATTTCACACGCCATAGGATGTGGATATGATCCGGCATGATGACGAAATTCGGAATTTCGAAATTGGGATCGGAATTGAGGTCTATTATTTGGTTTTCGATTATTTTGCCAGAGGGAGTGAGCTCGGTGCGAGCGGGATCCTGCGAATCCATGGGGTCCCCCATAAGTTGAGAATAGATGGGCGCAGCGGGCATTTTCGTGATGGTGATCATGTATGTGCCTGGTGCTTTATAATTATGGAAAGAGGCTCGCCTGCAGCTATGAGGTTGATGAGGCTTATAATATGCCGGAGGATTCTGAGGAGAATTCATAGCGGATTTTAGGAATTAAAGGGTTGAAATGGGATTTAAAGACTCTCAAGCTTCCGCTCGAATCAGCTCTTGGGCTTGCGCCCGAATTGGGATTTCGGGCTTGCGCTCGAATTAGCTCTCGGGCTTGCGCCCTCAACACGGTGATGATGGGCAATTGCCCGAATCTCAGGATATCGAATGTCATGACTCAGAATCTCGGATTGCGGGGCTGCCAAAATTTCCGAATTCTGAATCAGGAGATTGCAAAATTCATTTGCTTTGCAAAGATATAATTTAATTTTAGATTTTCTAAAAGATATTTGATTTTAATTGAAATTTTTTGGCATTGATATAGGGAAATGGATTTCATGGAGATGATTGTTGGAGCTGCAAAGATATGGTGAGCTGCGAAAATAAGGGGAGATTAGATGGAAATAACAGAGAAGATAATAAGAGATTGGAGGGAAATAAAGAGGAAGATAAGAAGATAAGAGGAATGATAAATAGGGAGCATAAGGTAATATAAAAGAAGGCGGATTGTTGGAAATGAGGGAAATTATAGCTAATTTTGCTAAGAGAGAAGGTTCGCTTATATAGCTGTTGACATACCTTCCAATTTCTGCGTTGGTAACCATGAAAACTTCAACATTGTACCTATGAATAAGAAGATTACATATATATTGCTTTGCTGGTTGGCAATCTTTGGGAATGGATTGCTGGCGGAGGCGGCTGCCGCAAAGACGGAAGGGAGATGCGTGGATTATGTGGATCCGAGGATTGGGTCGGAGGGGTTGGGTCGTGTGTTTGTCGGTCCGTCGATGCCTTACGGTATGGTTAAGCCGTCGCCCGATTGCACTCCGTCGCCTAATAGCGGATGGCTGCCGATGCCGGAACAGGTGAATGGTTTTTCACAGGTGCATGTCAGCGGCACGGGCGGAGGTCCCAAGTATGGAAACATACTTATCCAGCCGTTTTGCGGGAATCTTACGAGCATTGAGCATATAGATTATCGAGAGAATGAAGAGGTAAAACTCGGTTATTACTCCACAACATATAAAAACAGCGGAATACGCACGGAAATCACCACCGCTGATCGTGCGGCTGCGTATAGAATAACTTATCCGGAAAATACTGATAAAAATTATTCTGCAAATTCCGGGAGGGTAATCAATCCCGAGGATTCTTTGCCGTCGCTGATGATAGATGCCGGATTCTTTTTAGGGGAGAGTCCGGTGCCCGATGCGCGAGAGGCGCAGCAATTTGTGGGATCGGAAGTTCAGGTATTGTCGGATTCGGAGATCTGTGGCTATAGCCGCATCAGGGGTGGATGGAACAATGGCAGAGCGTATACGGTATATTTTTATCTTACGACAGATCAACCGGCAATGGAGACTGCCACCTGGAAAGGCAAAGTATTATCAGATGCCAAGAGCCAATATGATTCGGGAGAGAAAACAGGAGTGTTGATGAAATTTGCTTCCGAGGTCAAGACTCTCAATGTAAGGGTAGGTATTTCCTTTATTAGCTCATTAAAGGCGAGAGAGAATCTGCTCAAAGGAACTTCCGGAAAATCATTTGATGATATCTACGGGGAGCTGCTTGATTCTTGGGAGAATCTTTTGTCGAGGATAGAGATTGACTCATCTACTCCCGAAAGCCTGAAGCGAATGTTTTATACGGCGTTATATCACACTATGATCATGCCGGTGGATCGTAGCGGAGAGAATCCTCTATGGACTGATCCTGTGCCATATTATGATGATTTTTACGCGATCTGGGATACCTACCGCACTTCAACTCCCCTGATAACGTTGATTGATTCGAACCGTCAGAAGGATATTGTTAATTCTCTTATAAATATCTGCAAACGCGACGGCTACATGCCTGATGCCCGAAGTGGAAATGCCAATGGCAGGACGCAAGGTGGCTCAAATGCGGAGATCGTGATTGCCGATGCTTTTGTAAAAGGGGTGAAGGGAGTAGATTATGAAGAGGGACTCAAGGCTATGCTTAAGGATGCAACTGTTGATCCCGGGGGTAATCATGAGGCTGAAGGTAGAGGCGGATTGCGGGAATATCTGGAATTGGGATATGTTCCCCATGGAATCCCGCGTGCCGGCAATCGCACGGTTGAATATTCCTACTGCGATTATGCAATATATCTTGTGGCGAAGGGTCTGGGATATGATGAATTAGCGGAGAAATATCTCCGGCAGTCGGGAAATTGGAAGAATCTTTGGCGTGATGACTATGAACATGATTCGACAAAAGGCTTCATAATGCCTCGCGACAATAAAGGAAGATGGCTTGATGAATTGCCATTCGGACATTCGAAATATCGCAAACCTACATATCGCTACACTCCTGTAATGTTCGAAGGTCCCTGGTACACCCCTTGGTGGAATATGTTCTTTTATGAGGCATCATCGTGGGAATATTCTTTAAGCATTCCACATGATGTTGCCGGGTTGATTGCAAAATGTGGTGGAGATGAAGCGTTTGAGAAACGTCTTGACAAATTTTTTGACAAGAATTATTTCAACGTAAACAATGAGCCCTCTTTTCTGTCGCCCTGTCTTTATCACTGGATTGGGCGTCCGGACAGAAGCAGCGACCGGGTTCTTGAAATCATAGGCAAGAATTATTCCGCCGAGCCTAACGGCTTGCCTGGAAATGATGATTCCGGAGCGATGTCTTCTTGGCTGGCATTCCATATGATGGGATTCTATCCGAATGCGGGGCAGGATTATTATCTCATACATACCCCTATACTCAAGACAACCACTATTAATCTTGAGAATGGAAAGACCTTCACCATATCCGCAGAGAAGCTCTCCGATAAAAACAGATACATCCAATCGGCAACTCTTAATGGAAAGGATTATCCATATTCGACAATACGCCATGCGGACATAATGGCAGGGGGTGAGTTAAAACTGAAAATGGGAGATAAACCTAAGAATTGGGGCATAAAAATGTATTAAAGATGAAAAGATCATTTCTGTTTTTTATAATGCTTCTTTCTGTGTTGCCGGCTTGTTTTGCAGTTGAGCAGACGGATACACTTAAGTTTGTTTATAAGCTTCACGGACAGACGCGTCGTTTTCAATATGTATTCGTTCCGGAAAGGGATGGAGGCGTTACTCTACACTGGGGAATAGAAAGGAATCTTAAATGGTGGTCGGGGACTTATCGGATGACTCCACAAGCCGTAGAGACGGGAAATTCACTGAGCTTTATGATGCCTGAGGATGGAAATCATATAAAATTATCGAACGACGAGACATTTGCCATGATCTCATGTAAGGCTTATAACTCATTGAAAGATACAGGTAGATTTATATATGATGGTGTAGAATACAAGCTCCTTGACAGGGATTCAAATTGCAATTTTGGGAATCTGTTGCATGCGATTGATGCCGAAGGTGGTGAGGTCTGGATTCTTGATAGCAATCAGTATCCACTAATATGGGAGATGCGTAATAATCCGCTTGAAATCAACTGGAAAGTGAGATAATTGGAAATTTTAAATACTTACTTATTATAAACGCACTCTCTTAGTTTAAACAACTTCAATTAAAGATAAAGAATCTTAAAATAAATCATTTTGGCACGAATGATGCGTTAAAGGATAAGCTGAGAATAATTCAACATTAGCAGGCGCAAAGTTGAAGCTTGCGAAACTTAAATTAAATAATAAACACACACACATGAAGAAATTACTGCTTACCCTGATGGCACTGGTCATGACGGTCACTGCCGCCAATGCATCGATTTTCGACAAATACACAATCAAAAGAGAAGAACTCCCGGAGGAAGCTCAGAAAATGCTTACGGATTATTTCCCGAAAGCAAAGGTGTCGATGATAAAGGTCGATAAACACCTGCTGAAGAAGACAGACTATGACGTGAAACTTACAAATGGCGTTAAAGTGGAATTCAGCAATAAAGGAAAATGGACTTCTGTTGATTGTGGCAAAAAGGCTGTGCCTGAGGATTTGGTGCCTAATACGATACGGAAATATATCTCTAAGAATTTCAGCGATCTGAAAGCTGTGAGCATCAAGAAGCGCAATGCCGGTTACGACATAGGCTTGTCTGATGGCATACTCCATCGTTTCGACCTCCTTGGAATCTATAAGGGTGTCATCACTCCTGAAGAAAAATAACTGACTCAACTTTAAATTTAAAGTTGATTTAAAGATGAACTTTATAAGTTTAAACAGTTTCTAACAGTTCATTGCAGAGCACATACTTTAATACCAATCTTAAATAGAAAATAATAAAAGCGTAACAATCGATGATTCGGTTGATTACGCTTTTATTTTGTGATCCGAGCGGGCCTTGTGAGAGTGGTGTTATCTTGTTGATTTTCAATTTGT
>CAJUDL010000021.1:8629-57790 GCA_910585285.1 uncultured Muribaculaceae bacterium | reverse complement strand
ATCGTTATTTTCCTTAAAAAATTTCACAAATTAAATTAGTTTAAACAACTTCAATTATTCAACGTGATTATCTGCCATAATATTGAATCCAATAGGAATCACTTCTTATTTAACTATGAATTTCATTGTCTGAAGATTCTTAGAGTCTGAACCGACCATAACCTCAAACTCTCCGGGGTCATAACGGTATTTCAACTCTGAATCATAGTATTTCAGTTTGTCGGGGGTAATGACAAACTCTACTTTCCTTGTCTCACCCTTCGGAATATAGATTTTTGCAAAATCTTTCAGTTCCTTTACAGGTCTTGCGATATCCGCAACGACATCCCTCAGATATAGCTGCACGATTTCAGTGCCATCCATATTCCCCGTGTTTGTAACATCGACACTCAGCCGGATACTTCCGTTTCTTTCCATGGCATCGGCACTGAGTTCGGGCTTGCCGTATTTGAATTCAGTGTAGCTCATACCATATCCGAAAGGATAGAGAGGCTCATTGCTGCAATCAATATAATTGCTACAATACCTGTTGAATACTTTACTGTCGGGATCCGGATGACTTGGCATCAAGTGATTATAATATAAAGGAATCTGACCCACACTCCGAGGGAATGTTGCTGTTAGCTTTCCTTCCGGATTTTTGTTACCAAATACCACATCAGCGATTGCGTCACCGGCTTCGCTGCCGGGAAACCAGACATTAAGTATGGCAGGTATATTTTCCGACTCCCAGTCGAGAACGAGAGGTCGACCTGTGAACAACACCAATACCACAGGTTTACCTGTTTTCACCAGCCTTTTCAGCAACTCTCGTTGCGCATCGGGTATCGTAATATCGGCTCTTGAGGCTGACTCTCCGCTCATCTCGGAAGATTCTCCCATCACCGCCACTATGACATCCGACTTTTCGGCTACCATCATTGCCTCGGAAAGCAACCCATCCTCATCCTCCACATACGGAATCGGTTTTATCCCCGATCCGTTCATCTGAACAGTGGCGTTATGATAGATGTTGCTCCCTTTTGCATAAAGAATGTCTGCCCTCTTGCCTACAGCTCGGCGGAATCCGTCGAGCACCGTCACATGCTCGCCAGCCATTGCCCAGCATCCGCACATATTGTTTTTCACATCGGCAAGCGGACCGATAAGGGCAATCTTGCCCTTCTTATTCAGCGGCAGCAGTTTATTTTCATTTTTCAACAACACGAATGTTTCCGCAGCGATGTCTCGTGCCACAGCTCTGTGAGACTTGGTAAACAGTTCCTTATCTGCACGGTTGCTGTTACAATATTTATAAGGGTCGTCAAAGAGTCCGAGTTTCTGCTTGACTTCGAGAACGCGGCGGCACGCCCTGTCGATCATATCCATAGAGACCTTCCCCTCAGTCAATGACCTCTTCAGATATTTGACAAACAAACCTGAAACCATATCCATATCGGTTCCTGCCATCATACTCTTCGCTGCGGCATCCTCTATTGTAGAGGTCCCCATTGTTGCAATCTCCGGCATAGAATTGTAATCAGTGACAACGAGTCCGCCAAAATTCCAGTTATCGCGAAGCAGATCTTGGGTGAGCCAACCGGCGGCTGTGGAATGTTGCCCGTTGATTAGGTTGAACGATGTCATAAGACTCCCGCATCCTGCATCTACAGCTGCTTTATACGGAGGCAGATAATAATTAAACAATCTTTCTTTACCCATGTCTACCGTGTTGTAGTCTCTGCCACCTTCCGCAGCTCCGTAAAGAGCAAAATGCTTGACACACGCCATCAGCGTAGAGTCCGATTTGAGATCATCGCCTTGATAACCTTCCACATAAGCTTTCGCCAGCTGACTTCCAAGATATGGATCCTCTCCGGATCCCTCTGCAATTCGTCCCCAACGTGGATCCCGGCATATATCAACCATCGGACTGAAATTCCAGTTGATGCCGTCAGCGGTGGCTTCAATCGCCGATATCCGCGCCATTCTTTTTATATTCTCCGGACTCCACGAACTTGCAAGTCCGAGAGGTATCGGGAAAATCGTTCTGTATCCATGAATCACATCCGCTCCCACAAGCAGCGGAATTCCATGTGGTCCTTTTTCAACGGCAGCCTGCTGTAGTTTCTTAATCTTATCAACTCCGCTTACATTAAAGAATCCTCCAAGTTGACCATTGATTATCAGTTTTTCAAAATCCGCACCTTTTGCAGTGCCCGATTCTATATCATCCCCCACAGGAAGATTCAACTGCCCGATTTTCTCTTCCAATGTCATAACTGACATCAGGCTGTCAATAAAAGCCGAGTCAACGCTACTGCCGCCAAAAACGGAAATCGAAGCAAGGAGCAGCAATACAACTGTATATTCCCTTTTCATCTTTGTGAAAATTTGGCTATTAATTCTTTATTGGCTTTGGCTATGCGCTTTGGATCAACCTTCATCACTTTGCGGTCGTATGTCATAAGCCCGTTTACCTCAATCTCAACATCGGTTGTCTGCGTGTACACGGCACCGGTATAGGCTATATCTGCGAGATTGGAAAGGATATCAATATATCTCAGATATTCATCCGTAACTTCATCGGGAGATTTAAACTGGATGTAACCCCAGTTCCGCTCCGGAGCCCAAAGGTGACCTTCCACTGCATATCCGATACCTCCATATTCCCCTATTACATTGGCTTTGCTTCTGTCGAGCATATATATCTTAGGCTCCGGATAATTGTGCACATCCATAATATCTCCGCAGTCAGCGAAGAAGTTACCTCCACTTGCTGAGTTTACCAATCTTGACGGATCATATTGTTTGGTCCAGTTCGCAATTTCCACCGTGTTATACTGACCCCATCCCTCGTTAAATGGCACCCACACGGCGATGCAAGGGTGATTACGCAACGCATCCATGATTTCACGCCATTCTTTCCTATATGTTTTGTCGCTGATGTCAGACCTTTCGAATTCTTTACCTCTGTGGAAATTATAATTCTGCCAATGATAGTTGCAAACATCTCCACTTGGCATATCTTGCCATACCAATATTCCGTTCCTGTCGCAATATTCATACCATAAATCGGGCTCAACCTTGATATGCTTGCGAATCATATTAAAGCCCAACTCTTTTGTTTTGTCGATGTCGTAAACCATGGCTTCATAAGTTGGAGCCGTATACAGTCCGTCGGGCCACCAGCCTTGATCAAGAGGTCCGAAATGAAAGATATCCTTGTCATTAAGCGTAAACCGAACCATTCCCTTATTATCAGGGCGCATACCGATTTTACGCATTGCCGCATAGCTTTCTATCTGATCCACAATCTTGCCGTCTTTCATAAGCGAGATCTTCAAATCGTAAATATTAGGATTTTCCGTATCCCATAGTTTTACATTTTCCGGCATAAAAACTTCTATGTCTTGCGATGCGTTACCACTACCAGATGCTACTATATGTCCTCCGTCGATAACATCTATTTTCACAACACCAGAGTTTGCATTTGCAGAGACTTTAAATTTATTAGCATCCACATCCGGAGTAACAGACAAAGAGATGATATGATTCTCAGCGACAGGTTCAATCCATACCGTCTGCCAGATTCCACTCACAGGAGTATACCAAATGAGTTCTGGTTCCTGCAGCTGTTTCCCACGCGGTTGCGTTCCTCCGTCTGTAGGGTCATACACTCTGACCGTCAGCTTGTTTTCACCTTTCTTAATTGCATCTGTTATATTCATTGAGAATGGTGTGTATCCCCCTTCATGCGAACCTACAAGCATATCATTTACCCAGACAGTCGCCTGCCAGTCTACAGCACCGAAATTCAGGAGGATGTTGTCTTTTTTCCAATTTTTGGGGATAGTGAAATCTCGCTGATACCATAGAACGCTGTCGACACCAACACTGCGCTTCACTCCAGATAATGCAGATTCCACAGCAAAAGGCACAATTATCTTGCCTTCGAATGATTTTGGTTTTTCACTCTCTTTCGGAGTAATGGAATACTCCCATTCTCCATTGAGATTCTTCCATTCGGAGCGCTTCATCTGCGGACGTGGATAGCGGTTCCATGGAGATTCTGTTGAAACATCCTTTGCCCATTGCGTTTCAAGACGATTCTCGGCAAAAGAAGAAAGGGAAGATACAACTAAAGCATAGATGAAAAGGAAACTGACTTTCATATCATTAACATTATAAAGAAATAAATACGGAGGCACAAATTTATGATTTTGGCTTCTTGCGCCTCCGTGCTTAAGAATTTTGAGTCGTTATTATTTTCCCACAAGCATCTTCGAGGAAGAGCCATCGCTGTACTTGACTATGTAGAGTCCCGGTTCGGAGACTGCAGACCGTGGGCACATACGTCCCTGAAGATCATATATCGCTATAATACTTCTTTCACCGGCTGCGACCTCGTTGACACCTGTCGGTATTGTTGTATAAAAATCCTTGGGTGCCAACTGAGAGAACTTCGCAGTTTTGTTGTTTTTGTCAAATATTATATGATATGTTCCTTCGGTAAATTTTTCGGAATCCGATACGCCAAAATTTTCATTGCTATCTCGACCGCCGATACCATCCTCGCTCAATACGGCATATCCGTTCGGCTGCACTGCGGATGTCCATTTACCGTCACCCTTATCTTTATATCCCCTGAGCATAAATCCAGCTTTAAGATAAAGATTGGTTTCGTAAACGCCCGGAGAAGTGGTTACACAGCAAACGAAATCTTTCGGCTTATCATATCCCCACCCCGCGACATCTTCAGCAAAAGCTCCAGAAGATGCAGGGTGTGCGAAACCGGCACCTGTCAGGAAAAGTACATCATCATCAAGAGCTATCTTATCGGTTCTTTCAATGTAGATCAATTCGCGCTCATTGGCATACGATATTTTATATGTGCCATCCGGAGCGGCAAATTTATAACCGGCACCGTCTTTAGTGAAATACTCTGGTTGAAGAAGATATTGTAGATGGCGGATATTTCCGAATTCCACAGTCTCTCCTTTCTTAAGATTCAGCTCAGCGGAATAGACAGAATAATCGGGAAGGCTATTATCCTTTACCATTGCAACGCCATTTACAGTATATACTTCAGCCGGTGTATCTTCTCCTGTAAGTTCAATGAGACAGCATGTCCCTTTCGCCACATCAAATTCAAGGGTGTAGACTCCGGGAGTAAAATCCCCTGCCGATATGAAATCTCCCGTAGGGTGCGAATTCCCGGTATTACCATCAATCCAGAATGCTTTCTCTATTGAAGAAGCCGGGTAAGGAGTGAAAATGTTACTGCCATACCCCGCATCGGAATCCCAGCTTCTACGGCTGAATGATTTAAAATCGAATCCTTCATACAACTTGAGTGTTGTGCGATAGACATTATCTGATATACGGTTGCACATGAACATTGTAGGCGGTTCAATCGACCAATCTGTCTGTTCCTCACTTTTGGGGTGACCAATTCCCTTTCCTGATATCCATAATGCATCCGGGAATATTTTGCCCGGATCGGCAACAAATATTACACCTTTCACATAATATATTGTATATTCCCCGTCATTTCCAAGGAAGTTGGCTTTATCTGTCCCTGTCACTTCAAAGAATTCAGGCTGAACCATGTCCATGACATTTTTACCGAAGTCACTGAAAGTGACTTCAGAACCTTTTGTAAGCGTAAGATTAACCTGCTTTATGTTATCGGAAACGATTAAATCAGTGTCGTTGATTTTCTGGGCATTGCTACTGAAAATTCCCAGCAATGCCATTGTAAGTACAATTGACTTTTTCATAAATATTATTATTTAAAGATTATTTTAGAGATATTTTTATAGCCGACACGGTTTTTGCGTTAGTGTCAATAATGATACGATAGGTGCCAGGCGTGAAATTCGTTCCGGTGCTGAAATTCACATCCAAGGGATTGAAAATACCATTGCAGGCTTCAAGATTGTATGAATTAGCCTGCGCTACATCTGACCAAGAACCCTTATCAGAGTAAAATCTGAACATAAACCCTGCGTTCAGGCGTAGAGTTGTTTCGTAAATGCCATTACCCTTTGAAACACATGCAACATAATCCTTAGGATTACTCCACCCCCATTCGCCATTGTCTTTACCTGCGTATTCATTAGAGAACGCACCGGTGCCTGCCGGATGAGAAAAAGCCCACCCGGTGATCCATAAATGCGATGGATAAGACGTGTCTGCCGTAGGTTCTACGTATATTCTTTCCGTACCCGGATTATATGCAAGCCTATAACTTCCTGTGGGAGCTATGAACGATATATTACCCTCTACGTTGGCGAAATATTCCGGCTGAAGACCATACTGAGGTTTGACGAATCCCTTGAATTCCATCTGTTGTCCTTGCTGCAAGCTGACATTCGCGGATTGCCATCCGCCGCCCATATCCGTGAGAGTTGTTCCATTGACAGATTTGGAAAGGTCGATATTGTCCGCATCAATAGTGCCCACAAGATATGATATATTCCGATTCAAATCAAAGCGGATTCTATAGACACCAGGCACAAAATTCTTTCCGGGTCTGATGTCACCATCGCAGTGTGAGAAACCATTTGCATCCTCATAGAATGATTTCTCGAGGATATCAGATGAAACAGGTGTGATATAATCGCTGCCATAACCAGCACTCCAGTCTCTTGACTTGAAAGTCTTTATATCAAACCCGGCACCGAGATACAGGCAAGCCTCAAAAAGATTAGGTCCGACACGACGGCATACATATGAATTGCCCGGCTTGTTAAGATCCCATGAAGTCGAACAGGAGTAATCAAGAGCGGGATGTCCGAAGCCGGTTCCGACAAGTATCAGAGCCGATGGATATGCCGAAGATGGTTCATGCACATAGATAACACGTTTTGAAATATCGTAACATAGATAATATTCCCCATTATTTCCTGTGAACACTGCATTGTCGCCATTGAAATTCTCAAACCAGTCGGATTGCAGCATTCGCTCAGCATCAGATGGGAATCCACTGAATTCCACATTCTGTCCGTTGGTGAGGAAAATTTTTGCACTGATCATAGAAGGCACCTCAGGATTTGAGACAAATGGAACTCCATTTGCACTAACTGAAGGTATCACGATGTCTACATCCACAGGATCCGCAGTAACAGTGCCTCGATCGGTATCAATGGTGAAACGATATGTACCCGCACTGAAAAGTGCTCCCGGCACAAAGTCGTTTGACCCGTTCTTATCGAGGATCAAAGGAGATGCAATCTCCATATTGCCGGCATGTATCTCAAATCCCCAGCTGTGATATTGGAAAAATTTGATTGCACTTTCCTCGCTCAGATAGACTGTGATCTGATAAGTTCCGTCTTCCTGACGAGGACAAACAAGCATATCCTTGGCATTGTCTATAGTCCAGCCGGCGGTCGTCACCGCATGTGCCCCCGGATGACCCCATCCTGCGCCACACATCCATATGGCATCAGGATAACCACCTTCGCGTCTGTCGACATAGACCATCTTTGTGTTGCTGTCATAAACGAATGTATATGTTCCTGAGGGTCCTGCAAAAACATAATCTCCGGAGGCATCTTTCTCAAACCAGTCAGGCTGAAGCGCAAGATCGAGACGTTCAATTCCTGAAAAATTAATCTTTTCACCTTTCGTCACAGTAAATGTCTTTCCCATGGCATGATCATAGGCAGTCTCGTCAAGTTCCATTCCGTTGACTGTCACCACCTGCGGATCGGGCCATTCGGGCCAGGTGCTCCATTCGCTGTTTTTATCTGCGCATGAGCAAAGTATTGCCCCTATCGCAAAACACATGAATAATTTTTTCATTTGTCGGAGTATTTGTTTAGCAGACCATTATAAATATTCTCGGGGATTCGGATAATGCAACCGTGACGTGCTCCGGGGCGCGTCGTGCCGTCGCCCACCATCGGACCTACGAAAGTATTCTCCACCCATGGTCCATCCATTGTCAGGGATGTGAACATCTGATACGAAAATGGAGAGCAATTGTAGGATTCGGCAAGAATGGCATGACGTCCGTCAGGCAGCTGAGTGTATATCGGTGCCTCACGCAATAGATCCAGAGGTGTAACCGGCTCGCCCGGATTGGTATATGGTCCCGTCAGATTGTCTGAAGTGGCAATTCTCACAGTCTTTCCTGTGAGCGGCGCGTCCTCACGATCACGTTCATCCTTAAGAATGGCATAATATTTACCATTGATTTTACGAATAATTGTATCGATTATCGACATCGATTCATCATCACCCGTGAAATTGAAAAGAAGCTGCGGTTTGGTGTATGTTTTGAAATCCTTTGTCAGGATATAAAGAGTTCTCATACTCTGCCAATCATTGAGATTTTTTACTCGACATCCATGCCAGCTGATCATATACTGTTGGGAATCTTCATCATAAAAGATTTTGGGGGCGCCATAGTCACTGACGGCATAAAAACCTATCTCATCCGCATCGTCAAAGATTCTGTTGTCAAGATATGTTATATCCCAGTTGATTAAATCTTCTGAGCTCCACAGAGCCAAGGGCATTACACCAATCATGTAGTATCTGCCATCGCCACCCTGGCAAATATCAGGATGCCCTTTATAGCTCATGTTTATTACATCCCCCTTATTCAGTGTCTGCCAATTATAGCAGTCTCTGGAGATTGCATAATGGATTTTATAATAACGTGCATTGGTGAGGAATGCAAAAAGATATCCCCCGTCTGTAACCTTTTCCCGTTCAGTATTATCAATGGCGGGAGTAAGATCATTGCCACATGCCGTCAACGTAAAGCAGACGGCAAGTGCTGATATTATATTTTTTAAGATGTGATGTTTCATAATGTTACTATATTGATGATGGATTTGCTTTTGCGATATCTTCCGCCCAACCTTCGCGATGCCATTCCTGCTCCAGTTCGATTCCTGACGCTTTCGCCTGATCCACAGCATAATTAGGCAACGGTATATATTGGGAGGTAGGTATTGTCTGTTTGGTCTGATACATTTTCTGAGCATATACATTGAAGCGTATCAAGTCAATCTTTCTACACCCTTCATACATAAGTTCATGACCGCGTTCAGTCAGAATCGCGTCAAGGAATGATTCCAAAGAGGTGGTGGCTTCAGATGTCAGTCCGGAAAGTCCGGCGCGATTGCGAACAAGATTGACAGCATTGACAGCATCCTGACTGACATTCTTCGACTTCCGCGCCGAAAGTTCGGCATACATCAACAAAACGTCTGCCCATCTTGCCAAAGGGATATCCTGACCCTGAAAGGTAGTAGCGGTCTCCTGAGGCCATTTGTTAACAATATATCCGTTCCATCTGACTCCGAAGTTGTTTCTGGTTACAGTAACACCATCTTTGGCTACGTAACTTGTCACAATTGTCTTGCGTCTCAAGTCGGAAGCCTCGAATGTTTCATAAAACGTTTTGTCGATACTGAATGCCTGCAGCCAACCTCCTCCACGAGGGAACGGATCCTGCTCGGCGACATCGCCCGGCAATGCGAGCATCATAAAGGGGTTGAAATTTCCGTGCATCGGGTTTCCATCGGCATCTGAATTGCAGCTGATGGCAGCTATCACCTCGCAATTAAATTTGTTGGCATTTATGAATTGCGCCGCATAAGGATTTTCTCCCTGATCAAAAAGTCTATATTTTCCTGTGTTCAGCTCACTGTACATTTCCAGACCACGATCATAATATCCCGGCATATGGTCACCCTCGTTCAGGCAATGGCGCATCAGACAATAACGGGCATAATCACGAGTAAACCGTCCCTGCTCCTTGGCTGTTTCGGGAGTGTTTTCAACTGCATATTCGAAATCATCATAGATCCAGCCGCACATCTCATCAAGCGTCGGTCGCGCCACGTTGGAGAGGATTACCGGATCAAGAATTTTTGAAGGGTCGAGAACAACCCTAACCGGTCCGAAATTATGCAGAAGATAATACATCATCAACCCACGACAAAGACGAGCCTCGCCGACAAGACCGCGTTTCACGACATCATTGAGATTGGATTTCATCAACACATCGATAATCTCGGTATAGCGTGTAATCTGGGCTGTTTTTGGAAAATGATTGATTGAATTTGCATCACTTACCGTGCCTCGCCAATAATACTGGGCGTTTGTAAAATCTCCCAAAGGATAGCGTCCCCATTCATCCCCGGCATGTGCATGGCGACCATTTATATCGCTCGTGGAATCAAACATTCTGATCACACCTCCGGCGGGAATATGCCAGCCGTGTTGTAATCCGGCTGAAGCCATGTCATAAGTCCATACCGTTGTGAACGGGAGGTAACATGTCATCATGTAGGATTCATATTCCTTCTCCGTAGAAGGAAAATCCCCCGGCATCAGGTTGCCGTAGATCTGAGGATCGAAATTGTTTTCACATCCGCCAAGCAGCAACGCCGTTGCCAATCCTAAAAATATGTTTACGTGTTTACGCATGTTTCTTTAGATTTAAAAAGTTAGTTTTGCGCCAAAGGTGTATATTCTGTTTTGCGGAAACTGTCCGCCATTAAGATTGGCAGCAGCATTGATAATTTCCGGATCGCAGTCTTTAAATCTGGTGATAGTGAAAGGATTCTGGAAATCCACATAAACTCTTATACCCTTGACCCATCCCTTGAAGACACCAAGCGTCTTGGGCTGGAAATTATAACCCAGAGTAATGTTGCGTACCCTCAGGAAAGAGGCGTCTTCATACAGTGTATCAAATCCGATGTTTCCCGGCATGGTCATTTTTGACACGGCGATACCCGGAAATTTAGCATTCGCGCTATTGGTCTGAGAATTCCAGACATGATACACATCTTTAGTAGTATTCCCAGCCACAACGCCATATGAAAGACTCACCGCATTGCTTCCAGTGGCATACGTGTTGTTATATTTCTTTACTCCGAGCTGCCCGTAAAAGAATATATCGAGGTCAAACCCTTTATAACTAAAGGTATTGCCCAATCCATAATACAGTTTGGGAAGCATGTCTCGCATATAGGTATCTTTGACATCTATTTTCCCGTCGCCGTTCTTATCCACAACGATAGGAAATCCGGGCATACACGCTTTCTCTCCGAGCGACCGCTGAGAATCAGGAATATTATCTTTATTAATGTTTATCAATCCGTCAGTCTTATAGAAATAGACCGCGCTCATTGGTTCATTTTTACGTACCTGATATTCCTGATAGTCATAATTCGGCATGCGTTCGATCCAGGTAGCCTTGTAGTGAGAGAGTGTAAGCATGGTTGTCCATGTGAATTCATGTGTAGATATGTTGGTGGAATTGAGACTGATATCTATACCTTCCCTTTTGAAATGGCCGCCATTGATAGGTCTTGACCCGTGCATTCCGAGAAGTTCGGTAGAAGCAGTGCCGAGCATATGGGTTATGTCATTACGGTAGAGGTCGATGGATCCGCTGAGCCTGTCGTTCAATACGCTGAAATCGATACCTACATTTTTCATGGTGGTTTTCTGCCATGTCACGTCCTCATAGTTGGCACCGAGAATCACAAAAGGGATGTAGGATACGGAATTGCCTCCAAACATTACATTTTCGCGAGTTGTGCCTATCAGACCGTAAAGACTCGTACCTAAATTGTCAGATCCGGTTTCACCATAAGAGGCTCTCAATTTAAGCATGTTGATCCATTCAATATTGCGCATAAAAGATTCGTTGTTGATCTTCCATGCCAAAGACACAGAGGGGAACCAGGAATACTTCTTGCTTGGAAAAAATTTGTCTGTTCCATCACGTCGAATGGAAAACTGAAGAACGTATCGATTCAGGAAATCTCCCGTGACTCGCGCAAACTGAGAGCGTTTTTCATTACCCCATTTATTTGAGCCCGGAAAGAATGGACCATCTGCCTTCTGGATACTTTCACTATTGAGATGATCATTGGCATTCTCATAAGATACCCAGAGGCTTTTTCCCCAGTCTTTATACATCCCCATACCAATCATAGCCGATAAATCCACTATGTCTCCGAATGTCTGGTTATAGTTTATGAAACCTTCGAGAGTGCTGTTATGTCTGCTCGCACTCTCTATATTGCCACGTGATTTTTTCTGAAGAGAGAAATAGACATCAGATGGGATGTAAGAGTCACGCTCCATGGTCTCATTATTGATACCATACACTCCACGCACGGAAAGGATATTCTTTATAATGTCTATGTCAAGGGCAAAATTAGCGTACCATGAACTGCTGGAGGTGCGATCGGAGATTCTCAGCGAAGACACGGGATTCGGAATCCTTTCCCATTGAGTGTACCCGCCGTTTTCGTCATAAACCGGCAGATAAGAAGGATAACTTTCCGCGGCAAAAAGCGAACCGCCGCACGCACCTCCCTGGTTTCCGACATCACCTCCATTGGTTGAGTTCGTGTATGAGTTTTTGTTAAGGTTCACCACTGTGGTGAGGCGCATGAAGTTTGTCAACTTGGTCTGGATATTGGTGCGCAGTGAATATCGCTCCATATCTGAATTCTTTACAGTGGCTTGCTCATCATAATAGTTGAGACCCAAATAATATTTCACCCATTCCGAACCGCCGCTTATCGTAAGGTTATGGTTGGTGATATAGCCTGTGCGCAACACGTTCGACCGCCAGTCGGTATCGAGGGCATCCCTTATCATAGCGTTAGTGAAAATAGGCTCAAAATGTCCGTCATAAGCTGTGTTCCCATATGGATATTGACCTCGCTCATATAGATAATTCTCTTTCATGTAAAGATTCACCATATTCATAAGCTCCGGACCTTTCAATAGAGTCTTGTAGTTGTAATGCTGCTGATTAGAGTAGCTTCCTTCATATGTTATAGTGGGTTTGCCTGTCTTTCCTTTCTTTGTGGTTATAAGAATAACGCCATCAGCAGACCCGATACCATATATTGCAGCGGCGGCATCTTTCAGCACTTCAATAGATTCGATGTCGCTCGGGTTTAACCCTTGAAGCCCGGAGCGGTTGATGGATGTAGGAAGTAAAATATCGCCGGTGCCACCCTCGAGAGAACCAGACGGCATCACCACTCCATCCACAACATAGACCGGCGTACCTCCGCCTCTGACTGATATATTGATTCCACCACCGGGTTGAGGACTTGCCACATTTGCCTGCACTCCTGCGGCTCGACCAAGAAGCATCGAATTGACATTACTCGTCGCTGCTTTCTGAATCCCGTCAGCTTTTACCGACGTAATGGATGTAGTTAGATTCTTACGTGTGGTAGCACCATACCCGGTCACCACGACCTCATTGAGGAGACTCATGTTCTCCTTGAGTGTGATGTTCACCTCCCCGGGCTTAGTTATTTTCTGCTTTACAGGTTCATATCCGACATAAGTATACTGCACGATAGAATTCTCAGGTATTTTCAGACTGTAGACTCCATCAATATCGGTGGCTGCCCCGTATTTACCGGCGCTTGTCACAGAAACGCCCACAAGTGGCTCTCCCGTGTTATCCACTACTTTGCCGTATATATTCACAAGTGCCTTTTCTTTTGTGACGGTTGACTTAGATACATCTGACTGAGCTATTATGATATGCTTCTTATTAACCTTGTAGCTTAGCTTGCGTGGAGTGAGTATCTTATTCAATATTGAAGACAGATTCTCATTGTCAGCTTTAATTGTGACAGGAGCTGCCGAACCCACAATGTCATTATTAAAGAAGAAATGATAGCCGGATTTCTTTTCCAGCAATGAAAGCACCTCCGTAAGTGGTCGCTCACTTACATTTATACTGACTTTCGCATTCTGGGCGTGAATGTATCCTATATCTGCCAGACAAAGGATAACAATAAGCAGACATCTTTTGAAAGTTGCCATGCCTAATCTGTTTTTTAGATTCATATTAGTTAGGTTTATTGTTTTCTTGGTTTCAAAAGATACATTGCGACATCCTCTCCACCCACCTTGATTTTAAGTGGCTTACGTGTGTTCCCCTTCTTATTCTTATTCCATAGGTCGAAAGTGTCATATGTAAGATTCATGAAATCTGTTGATCTGTCGGAAAACTTATCATATATATTAAAATCCTGCCAATCAAGACTGACATCTTTGGGATCGTGATTGCGGTTAAATATACATAAAGCCCAATTGTTGTCGGTCAGTGGTTTCCACCATATTTCAATTCCATCGTCCTGAAGTATCCGGAATCCTTGGATTCCGAGCGGATCCTGATCAACGGCAATGACATCTTTATTCATAAGCACCGAAAGAGTATGCGGATTCATATCTCTGACATCATTACCTAAAATCAATGGCGCCGCCATCATCGCCCACAGACTAAAATGTGCACGTTCCTGGTTCTCGGTCAACCCATTACCTATTTCAAGCATATCCGGATCATTCCAATGACCGGGACCAGCATACTCTCTCAATACAGCGTTTTTGTCCAGAATCTCTGTTACTGCCAGATTCCATATATTTGAAATCTGAGTGGTATCGCTGAAGACCGGTTCAATATCCTGCGTGGTTCTCCACATATGCCCCACATCTTTTGCCCACTTCCAAGGTTGTGTTGTGCCCCATTCGCATATGGAGAAAAGTATCGGTCGTCCGGCTTCCCGCAATGCGGAGCTCATCATCTTATATGCGTTTTCCGAGTTGAAATTCGGTGTGTTGCACCAATCGTATTTAAGATAATCCACTTCCCAGCGCGCATATTGCAACGCATCCTGAAATTCATGACCAGCACTGCCGAATTCTCCGGCACAAGTCTTGTATCCTGCATCGGAATAGATACCTAATTTAAGACCCCGCTCATGCATGTAATCGGCAAGTGCCTTTATACCGCTTGGAAATCTCTTGGGATCGCTCTGAGGAAATCCGTCTTTATCGCGAGTCGGAGCATGCCAGCAGTCATCGATATTTACATATATGTAGCCGGCGTCTCTAAGACCGGATGAAACAAGTGCGTCAGCTATCGTCTTGATTTTCGTTTCATCGATATCTTCATGAAATTTATTCCATGAACTCCATCCCATCGGAGGAGTCTTTGCCAGTTCCTCATATTTTTGCGCAAACCCGGGGTTTACTGCCAATCCCGATATGAGACACATGGCTAATATTTTCCTGTTCATTCGTCTGAGTTTTATGGTTGTTTTTATTTGTTAATTTCAGGTTAGTCGGTATTTATTATCCCATAAATCGGAACAAAAATCCACAAGCTATATATAAACGACACTTGAAATTGATTCACCCGAACTTTTAAAAATTAAAAATTTAATCTTTGAAAATTTTTCTTAAAAATGCTTGCATATGAATGGCATTATAGATAATTTAGCACGCCATGAAAAAAGAAACTGACATATCGAATGACGAAGAATTGCTTGAAAGGATCAAGGGCGGAGACTTACGGGCTTTCGATGATCTGTTCCGTAAATATTACGTCGATATTGTCATGTTTAACTGGCAGTTTGTCTCCAATAAGGAGGATGCGGAAGATATTGCGCAAAGTGTTTTCCTTCATCTATGGGAACAACGTGAGGACACCGGCATACAATCCGGAGTGAGATCGTATCTTATAAAAAGTGCTCAAAACGCCTGTCTGAATTTTATCAGACATAAGAAAATCATTTCGCAATACAACTCTGAATATCTGACACTTCTTCCATATAAATTCGGTGAAAAGGCAGATGGCATACTTCTATATTCCGAACTGGTAGATCTGATAAATCGAGGGGAAGATTCTTTAAGCGAAAAAGAGCGTGAAGTATGGAATCTCAGCAGACATGCCGGCATGAAATATTCGGAAATCGCTATCGAACTGGGGCTTTCGGTACGGGCTGTTGAAAAAAGAATGGCAAACGCAAAACGGCATCTCAGACTGTATCTTAATTATCATTGGCCATGGATTCTTATAACTCCTATAATAACTTTAACTCAAACGTATGGACTCCTTTAATAACAACGATAGAAATATAGACGGTGGAATAACAATGGAAATGGAGATCCTGATTGACAAGGTTCTCGAAAACCGGGCTGACAACAACGAAATATCCCTTGTTGAGGAATGGGTTGCCGCAGATAGCTTGAATCGTAAAATATTCGAGCAAAAACGGGCATTGCATAATTTCATCTCTCACCCCGGGGATCCCAATGAAGTGGATGTAGAAGAGGCTCTTAATAAACTACATCGCGCCATGAAACGTAAACCTCGCTGGACTGATTGGTTGTGGCGTTCAGCTGTTGTCGCTGCATCCGTTCTGATTATAATAGGCATTACAGTATTCTATAATTCATACAACTCAAAAAACAACACAACGGCGGCTATAGCCTCTAATGAAATCTCACTGTGTGCCCCTTACGGATCTCTTGTCGAGACAACTCTTCCCGATGGCACAAAGGTATGGCTTAATTCCAATAGCAAAATAATTTATCCTACAGTTTTCGATAACGATTTAAGACAGGTTTCCATAGTAGGCGAAGGTTATTTTGAAGTGAAGGCGGATAAAAAGCATCCATTTATAGTGGCAACTGATAAAGGATCTGTACGTGCGACCGGAACTGCATTTAATGTAAATGCATATCCCGATAACGATTTGACTGTGGTGCTTGTTTCCGGTGCTGTAAATGTCAAAACTGATATCGGAGATTATCCACTGAAAGCCGGAGAATGTGTTAAAATCAATAATTCATTGCAAGCCTCTTTATCACAAGCTGATATCCATAAGGCTTGTTCCTGGCGAGAGGGTGTTATCATCTTTGACAATGACAGATTGCAAACGGTATTCAACAGGTTATCTCAACTATATCCCGTAGATTTCAAGATTGTTGATGAAAGTCTTATGACTTCTCGCTATCATGCAACATTCTCAGGTGAAAATCTGGATGAGATTCTTCATTTGCTGGAGATAGGCATACCTCTCCGATATGAAGAGCAAGAGAATGACAGCAACTCTGCCAGACGCCTCATATATGTCTATTCCCTTAAATAGAATATTGAAGATTATATATCCAACCACCTGCAATCAAATAATAATCATGTAAGGACGCGAAAGAGACTCCTATTAATACCGATATATGATTTAATACCGATATATGATTTTTTGTGGCTATGAGCGGTTGAGAATAAATCTTCCTTTGATGGATTGATTTATTATAAAAGAGAAGCAAGATCAAAATACATTACACGGGTACGTTTGTCTTCGTCATCATTATTAAGAAACTGATAATTGTTCTTAATATAGAAAGGGATTGCATCAACGTATGCATCTACAGTGACGAAGCGACAGCCGGATTTATTGTCAATAATAAAGTAATCTTCAATAAATTCAAGAAGGTATGTGCCAATAGATTGGTGTTGCGCAGATTGTGATATGGCGAGTCTGCCAATCTTTATTGCAGGATAACTTCGAAGACGTTTTTCATTAACGAACTTGTGCTTGCGGAATCGATTAAATTCGGTTTTGCTTTCAAAGTCTGAAATAGAAACTTTATCATTAGCAAGACTGAAGTATGCAAGCACATCATTAGTTTCTTTATCTTCAACAACGTATGTGACCGACAACAAGGCATTACGATAAAGATTAGCTTCATTCAACAAGAAATCATTCAAATCTTCATCTTTACAATCAAACGCAGAAATAGTATCGCCTATATTTAAGCGACGTACTATGCATCGTTCCTGAAATTCCTCCCGCGTCATAATCAATTAACCATCATTTTAATGATCGTTTCGTAGGAACGTCTGATTTGCGCACGTTTTTCCGGCGAAACCTTTGGCGGGTTCTGCATACGCTCCTCAAATCGGCGAGCATCACTGCCGAAAAGGATTGGAGTCTCTTTAATTGGTCTTGCCATTATTCTTAAGTTTACTTGGTAATTACAAAGTTAAAACAATTTTCTGATAAAAGCTGCTTAAATCCCAATTAATTTGAGATTTATATCCTATTTATTAGTATGTTCTGTCTTATGACCTTTCCCTGATCAATAGTCTAAATTACAATTTATCAGGATGTGCCCGATAAGGTGAAGGATCATAAGTAATTTTTCAATTTTATAGATTTGGGGTGAAAATTTGATTTAGTCGGATTTGTTTGCTATCTTTGTCTAATTTAATTCAACTTTCGCAAGCGGAAAGTTGAAGTTTATAAGTTTAATCGCACTGTGCGCAGTTTATGAGTTTATTTATTTAGGGCTAATCAAACGTCTGCTCAATTCGAATCGTAAGATATAAACTCTTAAACTTAAACCTCTTAAACTTTAAGTTGAAGTTTGCGAAACTTAAATAAAAAATACGAAGATGGCAGAGATAGAAGTTATCAATTTCGCCGACACCCCGAGTCTGGTGAACCGCTATATGCTCGAGATGCGCGATATAAATATCCAGAAGGATCCGTTGCGTTTCCGAACCAATCTCGACCGCATCGGTGAGATTATGGCTTATGAAATTTCCAAACGCCTCAACTATAAAAACACTGAGGTGCAGACTCCCCTCGGCACAGCTGTCTGCCGTGAACCCGCCGACCAGATTGTGCTCGCCACAATTCTGCGTGCCGGACTCCCGTTCCATCATGGTTTCCTCAACTTTTTCGATAAGGCGGAAAACGCTTTTGTCAGCGCATATCGCCGCTATAAGGAGAAAGGCGATTCGTTTGACGTGCTTATCGAATACCTCGCCTCTCCTTCGATCGAAGGGAAAACGCTTCTGCTTGTTGACCCGATGCTCGCCACCGGCAGTTCCATGGAGTTGGCTTACAAGGCTCTTCTCTCTAAAGGCGAGCCCGCTCATATTCATGTGGCATCAGTGATAGCATCGCGCCAGAGTGTGAAATATGTCTGCGACCGTTTCCCTGCGGAAAAGACAACACTATGGTGTGGAGATATCGATGACGAAGTAAACGCGCATTCATATATCGTGCCGGGACTCGGCGATGCCGGAGACCTCGCATATGGCACTAAAGAGTAAAAATAATTTGTAATGTTGAATGTGAAATGTGAAATTAAGCATCCGCCTATATCATTACCCATTCAACATTGCTCATTTAACATTACTCATTAAACATTAAACCAAGTGATCCTCACTCATATCGACATATTGAATTTCAAGAATATCCGCGACGCTAATCTCGATTTCTGCGCCGGGGTAAACTGTCTGTTGGGTAAGAACGGCATGGGCAAGAGCAACCTGCTCGAAGCCATTTATTTCTTAGGTATGAGCCGACCTATGAGCTCAATGCCGGAGACCGCGCTTATCCTGCATGGTGAAGATATGCTTATGGTGAAGGGTGAATACTCGATGGATAACGGCAGCGATGAACTCGTGACCTGCGGCATAGTCCGGGGCAAAGGGAAAACCCTGAAACGCAACGGCAAAGAGTATGACCGCATTTCAGAGCACATAGGGAGATTCCCGGTTGTAACCGTAACCCCAGCCGACAGCGAACTGGTGACCGGAGCTGCTGAGGTGCGCCGGAAACTGATGGATATGGTGATCTCGCAAGCCGACCGCGCATATCTGTCACAGCTGATTCGCTACAACAAATCGCTTGAATCGAGAAACCGTATGCTCCGCGCAGGACTCTCCGATCCCCTCCTCTTCGAAGCCATCGAAACCCAGATGTCGGAAACGGCACTGGCTATCCATGCTGCGCGCAGACAATGGGTAGAGGAAATATCTCCGATATTCCGACAGTATTATTCGCAGATTTCCGGAGATGCCGAGAAGGCTACGATTAAATACAAAAGCGTGCTTAACGAGCAGTTGCCCATGCAGGTCTTCAACGAAGACCGAGCAAAAGATTTGGCATTGGGATATACCTCTCGCGGCATACACCGCGATGATCTCACCACCGGTCTCGGTGAATATTCCATGCGGCGCCTTGGAAGCCAGGGGCAGGTGAAATCATACACCGTGGCTCTGCGTCTCGCCATCTTCGACTATCTCAAGCAACGCAGTGGAATCACCCCGATTCTGCTTCTTGACGATATTTTCGACAAACTCGATTCCGAAAGAGTGGCAAGAATCATGGAGATGGTTAGTTCCGGTGACAACTTCGGACAAATTTTCATAACCGACACCAACCGCGAACACCTTGACGAGACCATCGCTCCTCTGACGGGAGAGAGTCGTCTTTTCGAAGTGTCTGACGGAAGTTTCAATCTGATTTCCACAACCCATGAGACGGAATGAGGCGCAATCAATAGGAGATGTGCTCAGGTTAACGATCCAGGAGTGCAACATGACGGCGAGACTCGACGAGCAACGCGCCATCAGTCTATGGCGTCCGATTGTCGGAGACCACGTAGCCTCTTGTTGCGGACGTCCAACCGTAAAACTCGGCATTATGTCAATACCGGTTCCCGGAGCTGCATTAAGGCATGAGCTGACAATGAACCGCTCTTCAATCATCAGGCTGATCAACGACAAACTCGGAAAGCCAGTGATTTCAGAAATCCGGTTTACAGGTTAGTTAAATTAGGAATTAGAAATTAGAAATTAGAAATTAGGAATTTAGAGTTAGAGACAGGAGTTAAAAGATTTGGAGCATATGGAATTAATTCCTAACTCCTAATTCCTCATTCCTCATTAAAAATAAATTCCTCATTAAAAATTTAAAATTAAACATTAACCCAAAGTGAATCCCCACAATATCCCCCCACTCTCAGAATTCAAATATGAAACGGACCTACAGATCCGTTTCAGCGATGTTGATGTGTTAGGACATGTCAACAACACCGTTTATCTCTCCTTCTATGACACGGGTAAAGCCTGGTTCTTCAGCAATATTCATGAAAGAATAATAGAATGGAGCAAGGTTGAGACGGTGATAGCCAATGTTGACTGCTGCTATATTTCCCCGATTTTCTTCGGTGAGGAAGTTGCCGTCTATACAAGATGCGAATCCATCTCCGAACGCAGTTTCAAACTGCTGCAGGTTATCGCCCTCAAAAAAACAGGCGAGATAAAATCAGCATGTGAAACCGTGATGGTATGCTTCGACCCAACTACACAACATTCCATCCCGATGCCCGACCATTGGCGCGAGGCATTGGAAAAATCAATGACAAAATGATCAACATAGATATAAAAGAAGAGATGCGATCCATACTCCGCAGGGAAGCGGACGCAATACAGAACATACCGGTAAGCGATGCGTATGGACACGCTGTGGAACTGATTGTGGAGCACGTGAACCGCCGTGGAGGAAAACTCATAACATCGGGTATGGGAAAAGCGGGGCAAATTGCCATGAATATCGCTACGACATTTAGCTCTACCGGCACTCCGTCCGTGTTTCTCCACCCTTCCGAAGCACAACATGGCGACCTGGGTGTGATCCAACGTAACGATCTCCTTCTCCTGCTAAGCAATTCAGGGAAAACACGTGAAATTCTCGAACTTATAGATCTCGCGAGAGTATTGAACCCCGAGATTCCAATAATCGTTATAACAGGAGATGCCAACAGTGTTCTGGCTCGCACGGGAGACGTGGCATTATGGACAGGAGGCGCACCCGAAGTGTGCCCCCTGGGCATGACTCCGACCACATCCACCACCATGATGACAGTTATGGGCGATGTGTTAGTGGTATCCACAATGAAAGCAATCGGTTTCTCTGTAGAGGATTATGCAAAACGCCATCATGGCGGTTATCTTGGTCATAAATCAAGAGAGGCAATAAAATAATCGAGAGAGGCAATAAAAATAAAGGATATGACAATGATAGAAATACCCGTTGATCTAAAGAAGGTCGACAAAAATACCAGAGATCATGAAATAGTTGACGCAGTGCTCACCTGCCGCAAGACAGCCGAAAGCCTCGCAGCGGAAAACCGCTATATGGACGCGATGGAACGCATAGTGGAAGGGCTGCGCGAACTGCGTGAATTCTCCAACTATACCGATCATGAATTCCGCGCGCTCCTCGTGGGGCTGCTTTTTGACCTTTCGGAAATACATTTCCAACTCAAAGATTACAAGCAAAGCGAAAAAGAGCTCGACACTCTTTTCAAGGTGCTTGAAAACCTTATAAAAGAGGATGCGGAACGTTTCGGCAAGTATCATATCCTCGCAATGGAACTCTCCACCCGAATATTGCGCTCGCGCAAAAAGACTCTTGAACTTCTGGTTAAGCAGCAGATTAATGCCGGTGTGCTTTATGATAAAGTGAATGCCGGTGTAAGCGCTGCCACCGAACGTCTTATTGAATCGCTGAGGAACGTTGGCGAATTACTCGCTTCTACAGGTGACTACCGCGCAGCTCTTAAGTTCTACTCCGAAGCCATCAAGCTTTCGAAGAAACGTGCAGGAAAAGTGACACGCAAGGAAGTGAAGATGACCATCGAAATGGCAAAAATCATGATGCGTCTCAGTCAGATGCGCCCTCGCGCCAAACGTTTGCTTGAGGCGGTTCTTCCCCATGCCATTGCTCTTGAGACAATCGAACTTGAGGAAGATATCCTTGCGTTGATCGAGATTCTTGACTCCTATGCCCGAAATGAATCCGGATGGAAAACTTTCCTCCACAAGGTGCAGAAAGGAGCAAAGAACCGTATCTCCAAGCTCAAGCCTAATGCCTAAAACCTAAAGCCTAAAACCTAAAAACAATCATGTCAACAATACTGAATACAAATGGCGCCACTCTCGAAATTCCTCGCATAATTGATGCCGAAGATTTCAAATGCGCAATTTTTACAGCCAAATGGAATCCTGAAGTGACTCATGCATTGCGCGATGGCGCAATTGATGTGCTTCATAAAGCCGGTGTAGACGACAAAAACCTCTTTATCGAAGATGTGCCCGGCACCGTGGAGCTCGCCAATGCCGCCGGAATGGCTCTCACATCAATGCCCGATCTCTCGGCTGTGATAATAATCGGCTGCGTAATACGTGGGGACACGCCCCATTTTGATTATGTATGCCAGATTGTGGCTCAGGCAACTGCAGAATTGAATGCCAAGGGACGCACACCTGTGATATTCGGAGTGCTGACCGTCGAAAACCTGGAACAGGCTCTTGACCGCGCGGGCGGCAAACTCGGCAACAAAGGCTCAGAAGCTGCTGTAGCGGCTATTGAGATGGCAAATCTGCACTCCCGCGCAGCCGGCATCCGTTTTGCCCCCTTCCGGGAATAATACAGCAATATAAAAAATTAGAATCAATGGTTCATAAAAATAATCCTTGATTTTTAACATTTATATGTAACGATTTAACAAAATCGGCTGCAATATCGCAGCCGATTTTGTCGTTTATGCTATACACACACCTGAAAGGTTCTGTTCAGCGAGCTCTGCTCGCGTCTTCAAGAGCTTGCAAAACTTAAATAAATAATAATCAATTATACTGTAGCCAAATCTAGACGACACTTTTTTCATGACTTAGATATGTTTCAATGAGACCTTAATCCTTATGCCTCAACGAAAAACATAATTGTCTAAATTTTGGGTTATATACATTAGTAATTTCTATCGTCTGCCCAAAGAACGGTTCGAGAGTGCCTCAATCATTCAATTGATTCCCGCACCCGTCTTTCCGTCCCTTTTAGGCAGGAAAATCCCCGCACATCGTGAGATGCGCAGGGATTTTTTCATTTACCACCTGTGCCGAAACGTGATGTGTCGATATCTGAGTCTTTGGGGTTGAACCCGTTGAATCGCCAAATAAATGTCAGCTTAACGTTGCGGGTCATATCTCTCACTTTCATTCGATAATCCTGACCTGCATCGTTGATAGTCATCGTAGGCGACCATTTGTTGAATATGTCGTCAGCTTTCAGATCCAGTTCACAGCAACGTTTCTTTCCAAACTGCCATTTAACTCCGGCATCGACTCTCCATAAACCGGACATTTCCGCTATACCCTGCAACGAAGGAGAAATATAACTGAAATCAACCGTTAATGATACGGGACAGTTCTGGCTGAACTTGAAAGAGTTACTTATAGCACCATAGAAAATCCATTTGCTGTTGTCAAAGCCTATGTCGTGGAAATGATTGGCTTTTGCACGCCGGTTCATCACATTGGCAGAAGCGGAGGCATTCCAAATATATCCCACCCCAAATGGAGCGTAGAGATTAAGTCCAACCACACGTTCATAGTTCATGTTTATAGTCTGGTAGATGAGATTGAGGGCATCGGGCGACTGATACGGCAGCTGCACGGTAGTCTTGTCGCCATATTGAAAATACAGCGTCACAACATACTTCTGCTTAAAAATATAATTGAACTGGGTGTCGTACTGAATATAGGGCTGTAACTTCGGATTACCGATCACCGTGGAATAATCGTTGATATAGCTTGTGCCACCATGCAATTCCCAATATGTGGGATAAATGCGTCGCGTGCTTAGATTAAGTTGAAAGATACTTTTCGGGATCTTATAGTATGTAACTCCGAGTTGAGGAATGAAATTCCAATTGTGCTGATATTTATTGTGATAATATTCCCCTTTTGCGGAGACATTGAACGATAACCCCCAATCGAATGAACGCTGGGTGCCGACATAGAAACTTGCTACATCCTCGTTGATAACATCATCAAAAGCCGGTATATCATATGAATAGTTGTGCTGCGAGCTCTGATCTTCAGAATGCTGGTAATCACCACCATAGTTAAATAACCATTTCCCAAACTGATGTTGCTGATCAATATACACATGCCAGCGGTTTATATCCTGACGATTCTCTGAACCAAGCAGATAATCGGCACCCTTAAATAACGATTGGGAACGATTTTCTGAATACCGGGTATAATCACCACCCAACGTCATACCGAAAGGTGCAGCATAACGCAAAGCAATATTGTGATAACCAACTGGGGACAGCATATTGTAGGCATTTGTGAAATCGCCCAGCGTACCTGATGACAATCCCCACCTTTTAGAGTCAGAAATTATCTGACCGTTATATGTAAGCTTTAAAGTTTTCCAGGCTGCGGATGCATATATTGTATTACTCCAGTTTTGACCAATACGACGCATGTTGTCTTCAATCACGGTGCGATTTCCATTGAGTAGATGATTTGAACGGGTTTCCTCCTGATTCCATGATTTTGTCCTTGACAATCCATAGTTCAAATCAAAGGTCCAGTCCTTGATTGCATAGGTGGCAGCAAGTGCACCGCCATACGAACCGTAATGAGCTTGATTGTATCCGGCTCTCACCTGACCCTGCAGACCATCGAGAGGTGTAGGTGTTTTCAGCACTACATTGATAACCGCACCATTCACATGATACTTTGCGGGAGCCGAATACATCACCTCGACATTCTTCAACCTATCTACAGGTGTGGTATAAAGGAGCTGATAAAGGTTCTGCAGGGGCATGTTTGTTAACTCGCCATTTAGAATAATCGTTACATTCGATGCACCTGTGAGACCAATCATGCCGTTATTGTTCGTCACGCCCGGTAAATAGCCCAGTGCTTCAAGTATGTTATTTACCGGTTTATCCTTGACAATCCCCGGCAGGTCAACGATCATAACGCCATCTTCGCCTCTAACCTGTGGTTTCTCTCCCTTTACAACAACTTCGTTCAGCTGTTGAGTGGAGATGGTATCTGCAACCTCAGCCCGGGCATAGATGGTTAAACTATGTAGAATTGTAATAAGAAATAAAAAGTAAGCTTTTCCCATTGCAGTAGTATTTTTATGACGCAAATTTAATTCTCCTTACTTTCATATCACCATACTCAACCTTATTTAGCCTTAAATGCTCCCTTATTTAGTCTTAAAACAGAGTGAATTCAAACGATTGTATGACGGATTTTACGTAAATTTGCGATAATTAACGATTCAACTTTCGCACGCGAAAAGTTGAAGTTTATAAGTTTAATCGCGCTATGCGCAGTTTATGAGTTTATTTGTTTGATGGGAATAAATATAAACTCTGTCATATTCGCATCTGATAAACTCTTAAACTTCTAAACTCTTAAACTTTAAGTTGAAGCTTACGAAACTTAAATTAATGATTCTAACAGCGAGCACTTCGTGATTGCAGATATGAAACGCTTTAAGACAATATCAACCACGTTTATTATTGTCATTGCAGTTATTTTCGGCTGCGATGTCTATTATCTCATATCCCTTTACAATTCGATAAGAGCCAATGTAGAGCGGGATGTAATGACGGCGTTGGCGGATGCAGACATTGATGACATGTGGGAGCGCTCCGATCGAGCCAACCGCGCAGCAATAGCCGCCCAACAGGCATACGCTGAAAACGGAGATTCCATAACCAGGACACCGCGTTCTGTATCCGGAGTTAAGGATGAAGATGGGAATTTCGTCACGACCTCAACAAACGAAGAAGGCAAAACAACGGTGAACAAGACACCTCTACGTCGCGACAGATCGTATTCTAACCAAATGGTCAATGACATGAGCCAGCAGATGCACGAAGCTATGGATCCGTTTGTCGATTTTAATTTGACTATCATGGACAGTATCGTGATTGAACGTCTTGCCGACCGCCACATATATCCGGAGTTTGTTGCCGTAGAAGTTGTTAATTCAAAAGATACTGTTTTAAGGAGTAATAGTCATGTCCCTAAGAATCGCTTAGATTATGATATGTTTTCCTTATGCTTCAATCCTGATTCCGGTATGTACTATCGAGTATATATGACACCTCTCACACGACATATCATCTCAGAGATGTCAGGCGTGATTGTCACGGTCTTTCTACTTATGGTCACATTTGCTTTGGCGTTCTGGTACTTGTTCCACACCGTGTCGCGTCTGCGGACCATTGAGGAAATGAAAGATGATTTTGTAAGCAATATGACCCATGAATTGAAAACTCCAATAGCTATAGCTTATTCTGCAAACGATGCTCTTCTTAATTTTGGTACGGACAACGATCCAAACAAAAGGAAAAAATATCTGATGATCGCCAATAAGCAACTGAAGCGCCTTGGCGAACTTGTGGAGAATATTCTTGCAATGAGCATGGAACGCAGGAAAACAATGAAACTCAAACCGGAGGAATTCATGTTACAACCATTTGTTGAGGAAATCGCAGCAATGCAGCGAATGAGAGGCGACAGGAAAGATTTAACAATCACAGTGAATATAGATGAACGCACCTCAGTCGTAGCTGACAAGACGCACTTTGCAAATGTGCTGAACAATTTGATTGACAACGCAATCAAATACTCCAATGATAGCGTTGAAATATCCATAACCGGCAATGAGAAAGAGCTCTCAGTCTGTGACAACGGTATTGGTATTCCATCAAAGTCGATTCCATATCTGTTCAACAAATTTTACAGAGTGCCACATGGCAACCGTCAGGATATTCGAGGCTATGGAATTGGATTGTATTACGTAAAGAGTATTCTTGACAAGATGGGATGGAGCATCAGCGTCAAGAGTAATGAAGGAGAAGGCTCTATATTCACCATTAAATTCAACAACCATGAGCAACAAGATACTGTTTGTTGAGGACGAGGAAGACCTCACTCTGATTGTAGCAGATACGCTACGCGGGCAAGGATATGAAGTAATCACTGCCGCTGACGGTATCTCCGGACTTGAAAGATTCAAGACAGATGGCGCTGACATTGTTGTTGCGGACGTGATGATGCCTAAAATGGATGGTTTTTCTATGGCTAAAGAGATACGGAAGATCGCCCCCGCAGTGCCGTTGTTATTTCTCACAGCCAAAAGCACAATTGATGATGTCGAGGAAGGATTTGAAATCGGTGCCAACGACTATCTTAAGAAACCCTTCGAGCTCCGCGAACTGATAGTGAGGATAAAGGCTCTGCTGCGCCGACAAGGCTCCAACTGTGATGAGGATATCAAATTCTCCTTCGGGCAATATCTTTTCAATGTTACCACCCAGACGCTTTCGTTTGGAGAAAAAAGCATGGAACTATCCCACTTTGAAGCAAAAATCCTTGAACGATTGGTAAGCAACATTGGGAAAACTGTTGATGCATCGGAACTGATGATTGCCGTGTGGCAACGTGACGAGCCAAGCAATCGCAACTCTCTCCACGGCTACATCCACAAACTTCGCCGCGCATTGCGCCATGACCCTTCCATCACAATCATAAATCAACGCGGCTTCGGATACATGCTGACCATCCGCGACAGATGATAATGACTCAGAAGCGATATTGGATGGGGGGCGAAGATCATGAATTCCTATATTCATGAATTCCTATATAATAGTAGACTTACCGACACAACACGCCTCTTTAATCAACAGTTATTTTATGATTGCTGATGACCGCATGGATAATAAAAATTTTTAGCTGTAAAATTTAAATCCACGATTTTCTGTGTTTCCGTAAAATTTAGCAGCAAAATAATTTGGATTTTGAAAAGAAGGCACCTTGACAAGCGAATCAAACCATCAAGACATTAAGCTTCTATCTGTAGTAGTCGCATCAACACCTCGAAGGTAAGAAAGAATGTGAAAAGCATTGACTATACACAACTGACAGCTCATATAATGCCAATAACGATATCCAAGTTGGCATAACTTTCTTATTATTTTTATTTTCTCCTTATTACTGTTTATGACTCTATGTTATATGTTAAAATTTTTTCGATTTTTTTGCAAAAACAAAATCAAATTCATATATTTGCATCTGAATTTAGTGTTACTGTATAGACAGTTCCACTTAATTCAACTTTTTAGTTGAAAGCAGAACAATCTGCTAGAAAAGGTGTTATTGATATTTTATCTTCTGTATCAAAACTTGGCGGTTTTAAACTTCATTGAAGATAGAGTGGCAATAGCACCTGCATCAATTGCTATACGCATAGCCTGTGAAGGCTCCTGTATAAGTGATTGGTGTGGGGCTGTCAGTCTTATCCAATGAAGTGGGTACGCCAAGACCTTGATACCGGATAAGATTCGATACAATCCTCACACCTTTTTTGTATGTAGTTTAATTCGGATGAGGATTATGCCGAAGTAAAAATCAATATGAAATTGTATTTAATTCTTTTCCACTACAACTCTAAATGGCACATGGATGTCATGAAACGTGAAAATGCCTACAACAAAAAGCATGAGCAAGATCGTCAGTGGTTACGAGAAGCCGTGAGATTTTCATTATCGAATCAAGGACTTTACGAAAAAGATAAAAATCATATAAGTGAAATCAGTCTTCGTGAGATAATCTGCAACGCCAAATCATCAGATCATTCGAAAATCATAGAAATAAATTCGACTCCAGTAGATGCAATCGAATCTATCTTTATTCTAAACGAAGAAAAGAAACGACCAAGTTGAAAAATGACAATCTTCACTATCATAGAACCATAATACTATCGAATGGGAAGCAAACAATATTATGCATATTAATGCACACTTTATAATATTGTTATGGTAAATAGCTATGTTTTTTTATTGTTGGTTTAACTTTAATTCAATATTTAAAGTTGACATGAATATACTATAAACTTCGTGTATTGTTTTCTTAAGTATATATATAATTGAATAAAAATGGATAATCTAAATCTCAGTATAAGATGGATTATTTTAACTTCCATCTGCTTCATATCAAACAACTCAATATTTGCTGGAAACTTAAATTTCGAAAGGACGAGTGACTCAACAGCAAGAGTAATACCTAGATCGAGAACAACAGACGGGTATCAGCCAGGATACTATGGGGAAATTATCGTACCAGAATATTGGCTCGACTATCATGTAACTGAAATTGCACCATTAGCATTCAGCGAAGGCGATAAAAAGTTAGGAAAATCCAGCCCACAATCAGTAGTATTACCTAATTCAATAAGACGGATAAGGTATAAAGCCTTCTCGGAAGACCGAAAACTGGAACATGTAGATCTTGGCAAAGGAGTAAAAACGATTGAATATGCAGCTTTCGAATATTGTGATAAGCTTTCTTCAATAACGATTCCTGGAAGTGTTGAATTATTTGAAATAACACGTGTCGATCATTATGTTAGCTCTTACAATATGATGTTTTATTGTTGTGATAATTTATATTCCATTAAATTTGATTATGGCGAGAAAGAATTAAAATGGGGAATGGGGAAATATGGAGACCTTAGTTTTACAAATTCAAATGGGAAAAAAGTTGTTCCCCGTAACGTTGTTGTTAATCGGGATTTATTATTGAATGTATCAGGATACAAACATATTACTTTTGGATCCATGGTAAAAACAATTGATATTGCCAGCACAGATGATTTGGAGACAATAACATGCTATGCTACAAATCCGCCACAAATTGTGAACACTTTTAGTTATAATCAATTTACCACAATGAAGGTATTAGTCCCCAATGAAGCTGTTGAAAAATACATGGAAGATGTGATATGGGGAAATTTTTGGAATATAGAAGGTTTTAACACTTATTCTAACATTGACTCAATCTCTGATTCAAAAGAAGTTTCCGAAATTGCAAGATATGACATTAATGGTAACAAAGTTTCCAATAATTACAAGGGAGTCGTCATTGTAATCTACAATGACGGGACTCGAAAAAAACAAATATTCCGTTAGTTTATTGCAATTTATAAACATCTACAAATCATATAAGTAGATAGTAAAATCAATGACAAAAACATCTTATTTTCGAGATAATTCGGATGAATAGGGAAGCAACTATCTGACAATACCGAAATGAAAGAAACGAAGATGTTTTATTTAAATATTTACTTTAAACAAAATATTGATTGGTTCTTAGCATCTACTGGATATAAAATTTTATTTCGTATTCAATTCAAAATACTTTTATAATGAAAAAGCTCATAATTAATCTTCTAACAATACTTTTCACGACATTGGGTTGTGAAATTGCTACCGCATATGACTTCACGGCGGATGGTATAAATTACACAATAACTGATTTCGGGAATCTTACTTGCAAGGTTGATACTGGATCCTATTCAGGAAATATCATAATACCCGAAAAAGTTGAATACTTGGGGAAAAAGCTCAAAGTAACTGACATAGGTACTATATTCGCAAATAAAGGCACGCTTTATTCAATTGTACTTCCTAAGGGTATTATCCTTAAGAAAGGATGTTTCGCCTTATGCTCTAATCTTCAAAAAATCATTTTGCCGCCAGATCTTGAAATTATACCAGACTACTCATTTGAAAATTGTATTAGTCTTAAGGATATCAACTTACCCGAAACAGTTAAACAAATTGGGGACTATGCTTTCTATAATTGTGCAAACTTATCAAAGATAGTTTTTCCCAGAACCCTAAATTATATATATCCATATGCTTTTTACGGATGTAAAAATATCTCAACAATTGAAATTCCTCAAAGCGTGACAACTATTGGTGAGCGGTCATTCTCCGAATGTAAATCACTTAACAAAGTATCTATCGCAAATAATTCAGTCCAACTTTCTGCAGGAGTGTTTGCTAATGATTCTAATATTGTTAATGTCAGCATACCCTCTAACATGAGATTATTACCCGATAGTTTATTCATCAATTGCATATCTCTTAAATCAGTTGAATTCCCAAGGATGCTAAAATCCATAGGTAAAGATGCCTTTTCTGGATGTAAAAATTTAGAGAATATAACTTTTAATGAATATCTTTCAGCTATATCCGACAGGGCATTTAAAGATTGTAATAAAATCACATCCCTTACTCTTCCTGAACGACTTGATTCTATAGGAGCATTCGCATTATATGGGACTTCAATAGATTCATTGTATGTCCCTGATGCAGTAGCACATATTACCTCAACATCCTTAAGAATAAATACGCTTAAAAAGCTGTCACTTGGACAAGGAATTTTAAAATTGCCAATTAACGTCGACATCACAGTTGATGTTGAGCATAGGTATTATTGCAGTGCATCCATATCAGACTTATATCGGACGATACATATAGATTCAAATGAAATAAATTATACATATTTTGATCGCAGTGGTATTTCTTTTTATAAATGGGGGAATGGATATTATGAGGATAGCACAATGGCATCTTTAATGAATCCATCACATAATCGTTCGAACATTACGCATCTGATAATTAGGGATGGTGATGGATCATATAATCTAAATTGCGGTTACATGTACGCATCTCAATCCGAAGAAAATTTACTTCTAAATATAAAGGATATGCAATATTTGTATATAGGACGCAATTGTTTAAATAATCCTTGGGCGAATGGTTCTATAAAAAACCTAACAGGCAAAAGCTTTGCAAACGAGTGGCGTATATCAAATTATAAATATGATACGTTAGACTTAGTTCCCAAAATAAAAATTTTGGAATTGGGGGGAAATTGCAATAGTCTACCACAAATGCTTTGCTATATGGATACGCTCATAGTTGGTCCTGATGTAACAAAAATATCATTTTATGATTATACAATTAATAACAATCTTATTTTTAATCAAGCCAATAATATCAAGCATATTAAACTACTCGGAACAGTGCCACCTCAATTATCAGGAAATTTTAGTAAAGAACAATATATTAACTTAAATATAACAATCCCGAAAAATTGTATTGAAACTTATCAATCGGATCCTGAATGGAAAAAATTCTGGAACATGAAAGAAGGTTCATATCATGCTACATCTTTAGTCCCTGACAATATTTTATCTGAAACGGCCAAATATGAAGTAGGCAGATTCAATATAAATGGAATGCCTGTAGGGGAGAAATATTTGGGCATTGTGATAATTCGATACTCTGATGGTACATCACAAAAAAAGTTGATTAAATAATAATTGATAGAAAGAAAAAAATTATACGATCCAATTCGAGTATGAAGGAGAAACCATTACTCTTCAATGTCAATCGTATTCCAACTTATCAAAAGGAGCTGTGAGCGATGCATTATTTATGGTTGAACAAATTGCAATCTATATGGAAAGTATAGGGAGACCAATAGAAACAGCTGTCAAAAATGCTCGTTTGTTTGGAATAGGAGGTGAATTGATTGTCAGAGTTGAAGACACCTCCAATATCTGAATAATAGTTGCTAATAAGTCAAGTAATCAATCTAAAATGCACGGAAGTTCAAATAAACTGTAAATGCTCATATCATGTCAGTCAAAAGATGGTATTGCAGGAAAACTCATCAATAAGAAGGTATGACAAATGAAGTGACTAAAAATAGTTGGATTTGTTAAACAATTTAAGTTATAAGGAAGGAGTTCTATACAATATCGGATTCTTTCCTTTTAACTTGTATTTAATTCTTAATATTTTAGTGAATCTGTTATATTGAAATCCATTTGCAGATATTATAGTCTTGCAAACGCAACCCTTTCCAATTATGTTAGGACAAATAATTAAGATAAATTAAGCATGAGGCTGTGTCGTAATGACACAGCCTCACAAATATTTAATCCCTGTCCTTGAAATGAATGATTAACTCCAAGACGACCAATCAAGACAGCAGGATAACTACGATAGGAATATAATATTTTTGGCACTTTCCAACATTGTGGATAGCATCTCTCGCTGTGATACCGAAAGTTTTGGCGTAGGCAATTTGCCATTACGCTCTGCCTCCTCGGTAAAGATTCGAGCATCTTCACCCCAAAGTTCGGGGGATGTTTTAATTGTCATTGCCATATCAAATCCTATTTTAGAGGTTCTTTAAACTAATTTACAAAGTTACAATATTATAACATATCACACAAGAACTTGACTGTTAAAGATCGTATTTAAACCAAAATTCAAAATTGCAGAACTTATCTTATACTTCCATTTTACCATGTCGGCATATATCTTACGTTTAAATATCCTTCTTGTCATATTATCTATATGATTGGTAATGTCCACAAAAACTAAAAAATCTTTATCCGTAAAATTTAAAACCACGATTTTCTGTGTTTCCGTAAAATCTACAACAACACTTAGAAACTGTATTGGATGGAGGCAAGGATCGAGCGGGGTCGGAGCTGAAACATGTGGGTGGAAGATGAGAGGGTGCCGTAAGTCTGGTATTCATAACTCCGTTTGTTCAAAAGGTTGGTGGCTGTGAGCGAAAGTCTGATCTTATTGTTTAACCGCCATACGGCAGAAGCATCCAGCAGGAGAAGATTGGCGGTGTTGCCATTAGAAAAACTGTTCAGAAAATGCTCCATACCGAAGGTAAACTCTATTTCGTCAAGCGGCAGGATTGTTGCAAACACGTTCTGTCGAAACGAGTGGTAATGGTTATCTTCATGATTTATGGAGAGTCGGGAGAAACCATAAGATGCTTCATAATTCACAGAAAGCCATCGTAAGACACTTCCTTTGAAATAGGGCTTTATCCCTGCCGTAAGCTGACGGTAAGGAACAACGACATTATCACGCATTGCCGAAGCTGTAGCCCGTGAGGCATCGGCATCAAAACCCACAACCATCTTGCTATGACCAAGCCCCTTGCTAAGACCGGTCTTGAGATACCACGTATCACTGCCTGAGAGACAATCAGAATAGGAAGAAATAATCATATCACCTACAAAAAACTGGTTAGACATAATATAACTGCGCCTGTAATTATAAGTGGCAGATAAATTGAAAAACAGTGATTTCATAGGATTCCGATAACGATATGAAACAGATGCCGACAAGTCTTGAGTATACTTATCAGGATTGGTAGCGATGAACATGTTCCGATAGTCTGCCAACACGGGAGCATCAATATTGAGATATGCCTGCGGAGAACCGAGACGGTATGCCAACGATGTGGAAAGCTCGGATTTGGCAGTGAGTGTCCGTCTCAAATATAAACTCGGAGCCACATTCACATAGTCATGCTGCCCCTTGATGGAATAATGCAGCCATTTCACAGGCGTTCTAAATTGTGCCAGCCAACCGTTACGCTCGAAGTTAATCTGCGGCGTTGCATAAATATTCGAAAGGAAAGTGTCATACACGCCGGAATTATCAAAATCCTGCAGTCCGGTCAGGTCGAGATTCAAATGGTGATAGTCAAGATCAACGCCAGCCGTAACAAAATATTTCCAGAATCGCGACATCCGTCCGAATTGCGTTTCGGTTGTGCTTCGGAAGTCGGTAGTGCCGATGCTCTGCGTTGCGACCTCCTCACCACGGACCATCAGACGATCAGGTCTATATTTGAAGTCATTACGCGATATGAGGGAAAACAATCTCTTTTCGTTACGTTTCACAAGTTTGAGATCATTAAGTGCTGAAAACTCTTTACGATTTACCCGCTGGGCAATGTCAACCGTGCCCGAAACAACCGAATTTGAGTTAGACAGATTGCCCGAGACCGTCAGCTTGTCTTTGAGATAGTATCCTCGTTTGTTTATCTGACTATAGAACTGGGCAGAGAAATCATGTTCTTGTGTGCGCATCGAGTTGTTTTGAACAAAATCAGGTATCTGCTGACTGAAATAATTGGTCGTCATGCCGGAGTTGTACTCCAGACGATCACCCATATAGTTAAGTTTCAATCGCATTGATGCATCCCCCTTCTTCCAGGCTGCAATGGCATTGGCAAGCCACGAAAGATTATCGCGTGTCCTCTTCTCTGAAAGCGGAGCACTTACAATATCAGCCGAGATATATTCGGTCCAGAGATTTGAAATATAATCCGAAGAAAACATATCATCGAAATCATGTTCCCTTATCTCATTCATCGGATTCCAGCCCGTATTATCAGCCTTTAAAGTGAACATGTTCTGAATCTTCGGAGCAATACGCATTGTAAAAAGTGAGGCGTCGTAAAGAAATGGTTGCACTCCTGCAGCTGCCTTGGCGACACCAACCCAACGACTGCGTGCATCTTCCTTCAACTTCAGGTTTATTCCCGCTTCTTCGGGAAACTCAATCCCCTCCAAGGCTTTCACCGGCTGATGATTTTCCATAACCTCTACGGATTTAACATCTTTGTGGGAGATGTTGTTGGTGGCGAGTCCGTACTGACCACCAATGAAATCATTCCCGTCAATATAAAACTTATTGATAGGTTTCCCCTGATATTTGATGGTACCGTCCTCCTCCACCTTTATCCCGGGAAGCCGTTTGATCACATCGATAATGGCATTGTCCTTGGCATTCGCATATCGAGCTACATTAAACACCAACGTGTCGCCTTTGGCATATATGTCAGGAGCCGCTACTATCACATCTTTTAATCGGGTGGTCTTGGGATAAAGAGTGACCGTAGAAAGATCAGAAGCAACCGGCAATGTCAATGCCTCATAGCCAACGCTCCTGAAAGAAATCGAATCAGCACCGGCTTTAGGAGTCAATATAAAACTGCCTTTGCTGCCGGTAGTTACAAACGCTCCCTTGGTTTTTACGATCACCCCCTGTATAGGTTCATTGGTATCGGCATCTCTCACAATGCCGCGCAATTTGCCCGGAGCCGCTGCCGAAACCGACAGCAGACCGAGCATCATGCAAAGTATGAGAAAATTATATCTTATCATTTCCAGTCGAGTTCAAGATATTCAAAAGGAAGTTCTATGGGATCATATGCATCCAATGATGGATTGCCTGCTTCATCCGTCACAGTGACGTGTCCTCCGGTGGTAGCCTCAAAATATGCATAAGGATTGACTTCATACCGATGTTTGGTATCATAATATTCCTTTCGATTCACCCTATTGAAAGGAACCTTATAGATGGTAATCGGACGATCGGCTTTCGACTTGATTCCTATGCATTCGAAAGTATAATGTCCTTTCTCATCCGAAGCCTTAATAATAAGCCCGGGAAGTCCGTGCAGTTTCCATGGACCATCCGCAAGAGGAATCTCCTCGGTGTAGAATACCGTCCATTCCCTGCCACGGAATACGCATCGGGCACTCTGGCACTCATAACCGAGCACATTCGTAACTGAATCTGTCAGCTCCCACTCCTGCGAAGGCAGATCTTCCTCATAGCGCAACCAATCCTGACATATCTTCTCCGTATGAGTAAGCTTTCCGGATGGATAATTTTTATAGATTGTCATATATTCACCGGTGCTGAGTTTACCTTCCATAGCTGCATTAGCTATCTGCTCGGAAGTTGAACGCATAATCAAAGAATCAACTGTAAGATTCTTATAACTGGAGAATTTCGACAAACCAGCAGGACCGATCTGCAACAGCATATTGTCGCTCGATATGTTATCCTTAAGAGCACCGGTGGTATCGACACAGCAACGATAGTCATACACAAACTCCATCGTCTCGTTCGCAAGCGTTTCCGTTTCCGGAACCGAATTAGGGAAGATACTCAACTGCCGGCGCACAACCTTGCCCGAAGCAAGAGACACACAAAACGCCACTACACCCAAAACTAAAATAGACTTCTTCATATCCATAAGTAATATAAGTTTCATGGCGCAAAATTAGCATCCCTCCCCTCTTCCCTCCGAAAATAATCATTACTCAAACATTATGTAATTATTACTAAATTATTACTCGGAGTTAAATATCCGGGAGTGAAGGAGGCGTGATTGGGGGATTTTTCGTAATTTCGCGATATGGAAAAACGGATTAAAGCCCTTTATATAATCACTATAATAGCCATACTGGCTTTCTTGACGATGCAAGTTTATTGGCTATACGGAAGATATGAGTATTCTCTCAGTGAATATGAGATCTCCGGTTATAAGGAGATAGTGCAGACAGTAACGGAGGTGAATCAGGCAAGGAACGATTCTTCTGATTCGACAAGGGGACCGCGAACATTTCAGTCGAGCTACAACATCAACAATGATACCGACAATGCCGGCAAAACCCGGATCACCGCCACCATCATATCCCAGAAATATTACGCACACGAATTGCTCGGTATAAAAGGGACCAGACCACTTACCGAAGAGGAAAAAAGACGTGTCGCACGCATGGTTCTTGAAAATGAGGCACTGGCGGAAACCCGTAAACTAAGCTACGATGTCAGCAATGCTCCATCGGATGCTGCCGTATGGGGTGCGTTTAAAAATGCGGATGCCGAATTCTTATCGCCATTAAGAGCTGAATACATGGACTCGATCCTTACCGCCAAGGGATTGGATTCTGACGTGGATTTGATTGTTACCGACAGCATGAAGTGGACACCAACTGTAATACGCCATGCCTCGGCACTTCACCCAACCGCAGTCATATCTGTGCCATATTCCGAACTGGAAAAGAAAAGTATAGTTGTATCTTACCATCTTCCGGTGGCTAAGATATTCCACGATATGTTAGGAAGTCTTATCATTGTCATCCTGCTTTCTATTTTTCTCATAGTATGTCTGATATTGCAATTCGCTACAATCCTGAAACTCTCCCGGCTTGACAAGATGCGCAACAGTTTTATTACCACAATGATTCATGAATTGAAACGTCCGATATCAACACTTAAGATGTGCGTATCGGGTCTGGAAAACGAGAAAATGATGTCAAACAGAGATATCAAGAGAGAGATGTTGTCAGAGACAAGAATCGCCCTCGATAATCTTTCCGCATATTTTTCAAAACTCAGGGACATTACTTTCAACAACGTGGAGCAGATACCATTAAATCTCCAGAATGTCAATCTTTATGATCTCTTTGATGCAGTGACATCAGCAATTAACCCTCCAGCTGATAAGAAAGTTGTCATCAACAATAGAATTGATCAAGAAATAGAAGTATCTGCCGATCGCTCACATCTATACAACATAGTGAATAACCTGATAGAGAATGCAGTCAAGTATTCGGGACCGGAAGTTGAAATAAATGCAAGCGCGCTGCAGTCTGATGGAACGGTAGAGCTACATATCAGCGACACGGGTAATGGCATACCATCGGGCGACATAAAACATATATTCAAACGGTTTTACAGAGGGAAAGCATCTGTCGGAGAGCAACCGGGTATGGGACTCGGTCTTACATACGTAAAGCTTCTTATAGATGCTCATGGAGGTGAGATATCCGTAGAAAGCAAGGAGGGAGAGGGAACATGTTTCATAATCAAATTGCCACAATGAGGAAACCAATCAGAATACTCTTGGTAGATGACGATCTCAAGAATTCGATACTCCTCAAACACTTCATCGAAGTAGAGGGGTATGAGGTGATATATGCCAACAATGGCAAGGTTGGATTGGAGATGTACAAAGAATACTATCCCGACTTGATTCTTCTTGACGTAAATATGCCGGAACTCGATGGATTTGAATTGGCGCGAACCATTAGAAAGAACGACAAACGCGTCATTATTTTCTTTCTTACCGACCGCACAGACAAAGTTGACCGGTTACATGGCTTCTCTCTCAAAGGAAATGACTACATTCCCAAGCCTTTTTATCCGGAAGAGTTGATAGCGAAAATAAACGAGCGTTTCGAAAGCATGACCGTTAATCAGGATGTAGAGTATCAGTTGGGAGAAACCTTATTCCGACCTAATCTTTCCTCTCTTACCTATGCCGGTGAAACACATTCACTCTCCGTGCGCCAGACCGAAATACTCCAGATGTTGGCTGAAAACCTCGGCAAACCGGTTGAGCGAGACATTATTCTGGAAAAGATCTGGGGCGACAGCAGCTATTCCAACTCCCTCGCCCTGAATGTGCAGATCACCTATATCCGCCGCCTCCTCACCGACCCCTCCCTGACCATAACATCCATAAAAAAGAAAGGCTACATTCTGTCAGTGCAACCCTAACTACGCCGTATCTGCGTTCTCTGCACGATCTCAACCCTGGAAATGAGTAAAAAAGCACGGAAAATTGGAGGAAATCTTTACGAAATTTATTAACTTTGTAATTTAAGTATGACATCGAAATTATTTAATGAATTGATTAGTCAACGCATCTTTTTGCGAGTCATACTTGCTTAGCCACCAAAACAGGAGACACGAATATGGCAGAATATAACAAAAATATGTCGCCCGAAGAGGAAGACCGGATGATTGAGGATGCATATCAGGATGTGCTCAAAGCTTATCTCGCAAGCAACCACCGCAAGAAAGTGGAGATTATCGAACGTGCCTTCCGGTTTGCCAAATCTGCCCACAAAGGGGTGCGCCGCCGCAGCGGCGAGCCTTATATCCTTCATCCCATAGCCGTGGCGAAAATCGTGATCTCCGAACTCGGCTTAGGCTCCACTTCCATCTGCGCCGCGTTTCTTCACGACGTGGTGGAGGATACGGAATTCACCAAAGAGGACATCGAAGCGAATTTCGGTCCAAAAATCGCCTCTATTGTTGAAGGTCTCACCAAGATTTCCGGTGGTATCTTTGGTGACAAGGCATCGCTTCAGGCTGAGAATTTCCGGAAGCTCCTTCTTTCGATGTCTACCGACATTCGCGTGGTGCTTATCAAAATGGCTGACCGTCTGCACAACATGCGCACCCTCGGCTCCATGCGACCTGAGAAGCAATACAAGATTGCCGGAGAAACCCTTTATGTATATGCTCCTCTTGCGCACCGCCTTGGACTCTACAAGATAAAGGATGAGCTCGAAGATCTCGCTTTCAAATATGAGCATCCGCAAAAATACGCCGAGATAATGGCGAAAGTGAGTGAAAGCGAGCAGCATCGCGAGGAGATTGTAAAGGAATTTGTGGATCCTGTGCGTAAAAAGCTCGATGCCGCAGGATTCAAATATGAAATCAAGGCTCGTGTGAAAAGTGCATACTCCATCTATAACAAGATGGAGACAAAGAAAATCCCGTTTGAAGAAATATATGATATTTACGCTGTGCGTGTCATCTTCGAGAATGACGACGATGCCCTCGAAAGGATACATTGCTGGGAGATCTACACTTTCTTCACCGACGGACATAAGGTGCATCCGGAACGTCTGCGCGACTGGACAAGCACGCCGAAGGCAAACGGATATCGTGCCCTTCATCTCACTGCGATGGGTCCCGATGGCAAATGGATCGAGGTTCAAATCCGCAGCCGCAAAATGGATGAAATAGCAGAACTCGGCTACGCTGCCCATTGGAAATACAAAACCGGCGTGCATGACGATGACACGGAACTCGACAAATGGATGAACACCATAAAGGATATCCTTGCCAATCCGGAACCAAATGCAATCGATTTTCTCGACACAATCAAACTCAATCTCTTCTCAGCAGAAATATACGTATTTACTCCGAAAGGAGACCTGATCACGCTGCCGGCAGGATCCACCGTGCTTGATCTCGCTTTTGCCATACACACTCACCTCGGCATCCACTGCATCGCAGGCAAGATAAACCATCGTCTGGTGCCAATTTCTTATAAACTCGACTCCGGCGATCAGGTGGAAATCATAACCTCTGAATCGCAGACGCCTCAGCCGGAATGGATGCAGTTCTGCAATTCTGCAAAAGCCCAGAACCGTCTGAGAGCGATCTTACGTAAAGACAGGAAGCATCTCATAGAAAGAGGCAAGAAAATATACAGCGAATTTATGGAACGCGAGGGATTCTCTGATTCCCCCGATGTTATGGCAAGAATACTCGGGAATTTCCATCTTTCGGAACGAGAAGATCTCTATCTGATGCTTGCCAACGATGAGATAAATCTCTCGGCAAAACAGCTTAAAGACCTGAATAAAAGTCGTTCATCCCTGCTTTCCAAGATATTGCGCAACCCTTTCTCTTCAAAAAAGACTGAAGCACCAAAGACCACAATCAACCGTAAAGAGATATACGTTCTTCATCCCGATGAGGAAAAGCCCAACTACAAACTGGACACATGTTGCCAGCCAATACCGGGAGATGATGTACTCGGCTTCGTTAACGAGAATGAAGAGGTAGTGGTCCACAAGGTGAGCTGTCCGAACGCCATGCGTCTCAAGAGTTCCTTCGGATCGCGTCTCGTAGCCACAAGATGGGGAGGAGTAGCAGACAGATTTCTCGCCACAATAAGTATCGACGGCATCGACCGCCGCGGAATACTCGAAGAGATCACCGGAGTCATTTCTCACGATATCGGCATCAACATGGTTGGTCTCAGCATAAATGCCAAGCAGGAAGTATTTCATTGTGAAATCACATTGCAGGTGGATAATTCCGAAACTGTCGAAAATATCTGCCGCAGTCTGAAAGAGAAAATCAAAGACGTGAAATTTGCAAAAAGAATATCCTGATAGAATTGAGGCTTTAGGTTTTAGGCGTTAGGCATTAGAAGCTGCGCCGAATGGACCTAAAGCCTAAAACCTAAAGCCTAAGGTTCAAACTTATGTTTAAGAAATTAAGTCAAATATCCCTTGCGCGTCTCGGCATCCTTTTAGGAGCCACGGCAATCATACTTCTATTGCTGCCGCACTCCGACAGACAATCATATACCTATGAGCTGAATCAGCCGTGGAAGTACCCCCTCCTCACTGCAGATTTCGATATGCCAATACTCCGCGATTCAGCAACTGCCAATGCTCTCCGCGACAGTATCGACACCAATTTCATACCTTTTGTGGAGCGTAACGCCACTGTAGAGAAAGCTTCATTGACCAGATTTGCGAACACCACCTCCGGCCGCGCTTCCGCAACTGAGATCTCCGCTCTCGAGAAGCTTCTAAAGGATGTCTATTCCCGAGGTGTGCTCGACACAAAGGTATACGAATGTATCAAAAATATGAAGCCACGCCGGCTACGCATGATGGTAAAAGAAAATGGAGCCACCACCGTCTCCACTATCGATGCCTCGGCAATGTTCTCCCCGGCAAAGGCATTTGAATACATCGACTCCGTGCACGGCCGTCAGGGAACCTCCAATTCCCGCCAACTCGAGGGAGAGCTTGCCCGCGCGCTTAATATTTGTCTCACCCCTAACATGGTGACTGACAGTGCCGCTGATGCTAAATTCCGAAATCAGGAATATCTCCAGGTCAATGGCGCACAAGGCGTAATCAAGAAAGGTCAGAGGATAGTGGACCGTGGTGAGATCATAACCCCGCAGATCTACACCAATCTCAACACTTACATGGAACTGCTCGACAAGAACCACAGTTCCACCAACGACCACCGTTATTTTTACGCCGGTCAATTTCTTTACATTCTGATATGCTTTGGAATCCTCTACCTCTTCATGGCACTCTACCGCTCGCGCTTCTTCAATTCGCTGCGCAAGATGATATTTCTGATGTGTTTCATCACCCTATTTGTGGTGTTTGCCATCCTGATGTTTGAATATGTGCCGAATGGAATATACTTCGTACCTTTTGCTTCTGTGCCGGTTGTCATTCTTGTATTCTTTGACTCCCGCACCGCAATTTTCTCATTACTTGTAACAGTGCTTATTGCGGCATTGGTAGCTGTATATCCTTATCAATTCATCTTCATGGAACTTGCAGCCGGACTTGTAGCGGCATTCAGTATCCACAGTCTCAGTCAACGTTCACAACTGCTGCGCACTGCTGCATATACATTCATCGTTTATTGCCTGGCTTATTTTGTATCCAGCCTCATTACCGATGGCAATCTCTCCAATTTCGCATGGCGAATGATCGGAATCTTTGCTATAAATTCAGTGATTCTATCTTTCGCATACATCCTGATTCTCATTGTGGAGAAAATTTTCAGATTCACCTCCACGGTAACGTTGGTAGAATTATCCGATATCAACAATCCTCTCCTGCGACGTCTTGCGGAAGAAGCCCCCGGCACATTCCAGCATTCCATGCAGGTCTCAACCCTTGCATCCGAAGCTGCACGCGCAATCGGTGCGGACACGCAGCTTGTAAGAACAGGCGCGCTATATCATGATATCGGCAAGTTGGAAAGCCCGGTCTTCTTCACTGAGAACCAACACGGCATCAACCCTCACTCCGGATTAAATCCCGAAACGAGCGCGCAGAAGATTATATCGCATGTTTCCGCCGGTCTCCAGATAGCCGCGAAAGAGAACCTTCCGGAAGTGATCCGCAGTTTCATTGCCGAGCATCATGGTAAAAGCATGGCGCGTTATTTCTACAACACCGCTGTGAATCAGAGTTCGGAAGAAGAGGTTGATAAATCCAAGTTTACATATCCCGGACCAAACCCGCAATCGAAAGAGACAACAATCCTTATGATGGCGGATGCTGTTGAGGCTGCCTCCCGCAGCTTGCAGGATTATTCTCCTCAATCAATCAACAATCTGGTTGATAAGATCATCAACGGGCAGCAATCGGAGGGATTATACAAGGATTCTCCGATGAGCTTCCGAGATGTGGAAACAGTAAAAGACACATTCAAGAAACGTCTCGCCACAATTTATCATTCCCGGGTAGCATATCCGGAAATCAAAAAATAACAGTCATACGTTATATAGTGAGAGGCATTAGGCTTTAGGCGTTAGGCATTAGATGTTTCGCCGAATGGTTCTAAAACCTAAAGCCTAAGGTCTAAAACCTAAAAAACATGAGTCTATTTTTGATCATAATAAGTTGTTTGCTGTGGATCGGAGCGCTGTTCGCGCTTCGGGGACGGCAGATTCTCGCACCGGTACTTTCTTACGCGGCGTTGCTGGTTCTCAGCTTTGCCTCTAAAAACGGTTATCCGGTGCTCCCAATCAATGCCACAATCCTTACAGCCTGGTTTTGCATGACTTTGGTGGTTATGTTTATCATTCTCCTCCAACCGGAACCAGTGCGCCGTCAGACACGAGGCACAACCTATATGACCGTCGGTGCAATTACCGGTCTTGCCGTCGGATTACTCGGATTCACCATCACCGGCAATCTATCCATGCTATATGCAATCATGATATTAGGAGTGATTGCAGGGATATACTGCGGATTCCTCCTTTACACCAAAACTCCGGAAGGGACACCCGTTGCTCCCGGTTCGGGTAATTTTTTCAGATACCTTCTTGCCAAGGGTTTTCCCACAGCCATCACAGTGATGCAGATCGGGGTTGCCCTTGTGCTAACAATAGCGATCAATCATCTATGAGAATAAGTTTTAGAAATATTTTTGTATCGGCAACAGCGGCGGTAATGATGCTTTCCGCCACCTCTGTCCTATCAGCTCAGAACAAACGCAAAATCACCGTTGCAAAACCGGATCTTGAGGAGATACGCACCTCTACCCTTAATCCGCAAAGTCCGTATTATTTTCCAAAACTGATGAAGAAATACGAAAGCAACGACACAACAATGACCAATGAGGAGTATCGCCATTTCTACCTGGGATACATGTTTCAGGAGGATTTCGATCCTTATCGCGTATCACCATATGCCAGTGTTACGGATGACCTCCGCATGAAGGCAACCCATACTAAAGAGGAAATCGACACCATCCGCAAGTACGCCCAGCTGGCACTTGCCGACAACCCTTTCGACCTCCGTCAGATGTCGTTCCTTGTGCATGTGCTGAAAGAAAAACGGAAAGACATGAGCGCCAAGATCTGGGAATATCGTCTTGAACATCTATTGGGTGCCATAAAGAGCACCGGAACGGGCGACAGCGTTGAAAATGCTTGGTATGTGATATACCCGATGCACGAGTATGACATGGTCCAACTGTTAGGATATGAGGCAACAGATGCCAAATTCATCGAACCCGGTTACGATTACCTCACTGTCATACCCGATGAGACCAACAAAACGAAAAGGGATAAATCTGCCGAAGGATTTTATTTCAACATCATAGTGCCCCAACAGCAATATATGCTGAAACATCCCGAAGATGAGGAAGACGAGATCGTCACCGTAGAAACCCAACCTTCGGTGCCGGATTATTATCCTGATCCCGACGAAATTCCGGCGCAATAAGCGTTAGGAATTAGGAATTAGGAGTGAGGAATGAGGTATGAGGAATGAGATTTAGAAGTTTGGAGCGCAAGGTATTAACTCCTAATTTCTAATTTCTAATTCCTAATTAAACAAAGTATAACATTAAATTAAGAACAGATATGGAAATAAAAGTAGGTCCCGGAATGTTTGTAAAGTATGCTTACAAACTTACGGATGCCGATTCAGGTAAAGAATTGTTTGCTACTCCCAAAGGAGAGCCCGATGAGATGGTATATGGCGTTTCGCAGGAGGTGGTGCCCGGTCTTATAGCCGCGCTCAAAGATCTCAAGAAAGGCGACAGGTTTGATGTTACGCTTCCTCCCGAAGCTGCATTCGGACCGCGTCATGCTGAGAATGTGATTGAACTCGAAAAGGATATATTCATGCGCGACGGTCAGCTTGCAGAAGAGGTTAAAGTTGGCGCCGAGCTCCCCATGATGACAGCCGAAGGCTATCGCGTATTGGGCAAAGTTATAGAGATTGGCGATAAAGTCAAAATGGACTTCAATCATCCTTTCGCCGGACTGACAGTGACATTCGCAGGCGAAGTTGAGGAAGTTCGCGAAGCCACACCCGAAGAGCTGCATCCCGCCCAAGGCGGTTGCTGTGGTTGTGGCAGCCATGGCTCCTGCGGCGATGGTTGTGGCGAAGGCGGAGGTTGCGGCGATGGCTGCTGCCACTAATTCCAAGTTCAACCCCAAATTTGTAAAACAGGCGACACTTCCTTTCGAGGTGTCGCCTGTTTTACGAAATAATTATGTGGGTATTGTATCGATCTCGGAAATTATCTTACAGCAATCTTTTTGCCATTGACGATATAGATTCCGGCTGGAAGATTGGAAGAGTTTACTTCCGACGGGAGAAGATCACGAACCTTCACGCCTTGAAGATTATAGACAGCTACCGGCACATTAGAGGTCTCTGTTGCAATCTCAGACACCGCAGTGTTCACACCCGGTGCGTTGCGGAGCACTATCGATGTAACGTTGAAGGGATTGCCTCCCTCTGGATTGAGCTGTATCAAAAGTGCATTCACATTGGAAAGAGCTTCTTTGACATTGATTCCTTTTAAATCTATGGTTGCAGTTGTTCCTGTTTTTGTAGTGTTATCTGATTTCGACCATCGCGCGGAATCATCATCAAATTTTGTCATTACGTTAAGAATGTAGGTGTCATATCCTGCCTCCATGTTTATATCCAGATAACGCTGATTGGTATAGTTGTCGAATGCTGTTTTGAAGAGTTCAAGCGTATTCCAGTTCTCAACCCAGAAATATCCACCCCAGATGGCACCTTCAGGCATATTGAAACCATCGTTCTTTACAGACACACCGGTCACAGTAAATGATGCGCCACATATCTCAAGACCATACTCCTTCAGCATTGCAAGCATTGCATCGGTAATATATGCCTTGTATTCGGTAGCATCTTTAATATTCGTCAGCTTGCTTCCGGGTAGCCATGTGCCGTTGGCTTTGATTTCAAGAACATCAGTGGCATTTTCAAGAGCAATGCTGATATAATCACCTACCTTGACTCCCTCTGCAAACTGATCGGCAGGAATAGTCAATGTGTTTTCCCAAGTCACATCCTTAGCTTCTCCTTCATAAAGTGTTTTGACTGTTTCCTGAGCGGAAAGGGACATAGCGGTGGCTGTCACGACGGCAGCCGTGAGTAATAATTTTTTCATGATTTAAATGTTATTTGCTTATTTTGAAGATATTGTAATGTCTGAAACAGAGATGTTGCCTCCGTATGAATTTATAGACCAACAATTCTTGGCTGTGCCATATACACGGTTGGTATATGCCGCGCAGTTGTTGATATAGACCGTCACTACAGAATTGTCAGCAACCACAGTCACATCATACACTCCATCGGCAGGGGCATCGAACACATATCCGTCGGTATTGCCGACAAAACCGGCTCCGCCCTCCTCTTCAAAGTTGATTTTCCGCAGTTTGTCGCTTTCCGGATTCACGATTATCGAATAGAACTTCTCGGAATCTGCGCCACGACTAAGCGATATGCCGAATTTATCCCAAGGATTTGTAGTCGTCACTTTGAACGACATTCTGTTCTCAACACCCAGACGCGGCATCAGACGCGATGTCTCGCCATTAAGATTAAAGTCCTCAACATTTTTCTTATTCGTAAAAGAGGATGCAATTGCCGGAACCTCTCCCAAAGTCAGGGTTCCGTCGGCGTGTTGGATAAGTTTATGGGCAACCAGATTTCCAGCCCAGTCACTGTTACCGAGGTTGTTGTTACCGGCTTTTGTGGCGCACCAGCCCCAGATATAGCGGTCGGTGCCATCGCTTGCCGTCTTACCTGCATAAAAACCACGGGAATCGAGGAAACCCTCGTGACCGTCGGGCCATATGCCGGCATCGTTGGCAGTGCAAGACTTCAGTTCAGCGAGCGTGCGTCCCTTGAAATACTGCACACGACGCACTGCATCATGCTGCTCAGAATATATCAGATACCACCATTCTCCCATCTTGAAAAGATCGGGGCACTCGTAGAAACGATCCCACATCATTGTCATGAACACTCCCGCATCAGTCCAGTCGAGCAAATTGTCCGACACATATTCTGCAAGAACACCCTTTCCGTTCTCACGGGTAGACACAAGCATATGGAATTTATTGTCATCACCCTTGAATACGAACGGATCACGGAAATCCGTGTTACTGTAACGTTCACCACCCTTAAGAAGCAGAGTGCGGTTCTTTTCCCAGACGCGGAAATCTTTTGAAGTGGCGAGCATCACCGCCTCATTCACCCCACCCGTCGAAGCGGGATTGGGAGAATGAGCCGTGTAGAATGTGTAATATGTGCCATCATGATAGATTATGGAACCTGTGCCAAGCGCCGCATCAAGCTCAGTGGCACTACCACAGGGAATCAGTTCACCAAGCGATGTGTAGCTCGCTGCATCAGTTGTCGAGACACACCATATCGGGTGATATGTCACCGCCTGGTTGGGACGGTAATCCTGTAGATACATCACCTTGAAATCTCCCGCAACGGGATCATAGAAAGGCATCGGGTCCCCGACATAGCCCACAAAAGGTTTATAGAATATGTTCTGTTTCTGGGCATCGGAAGATGCGAAATATGTGTCTGTTCCTTCGAGATTGCGGTTTGTAATCACCGGATCTTCCGAACTGCAACTGCTGAAACCGGCAGAAGCGGCAAGAAACATTGCGAAAGAATATATCATTGTTGTTTTCATTGCTTGAGACATCTAAGGTTATTTGCACAAATAGTTGATTGCATTTTTAGTAAGTTTTATCATGTTGTTGCGATATGGATTGGCAACATTGTTGCGGTCATACCATTCATAAGCGGGGGTACCGATGGTTATAACTGTGCCCGAAGTGAAACCCTTAAGTGCCTCATAAGGCTCAAATTCGGCTATTGTAACCCTGTTTATATCGAAATCATGACCTGAGGCAAGCGCCTTCGCTCCGGTGCGTTCCTCCCATCCCGCCATTGAGCCGTAAGGATCCCAGTCTACTCCCCACTGCAGAGTGCGGTTTGAATTGGAGCATCCTTTGTCGAGAAGTATCACCCTTCCATCAGCATCAACATTAAGACCTTC
>CAJUDL010000021.1:0-8529 GCA_910585285.1 uncultured Muribaculaceae bacterium | reverse complement strand
GCCGTCTATTATTTCCTGAATAGAGACATATCTTGAATTGGGCACATTGTCGAGCATCCATCGGCAGGCAGCCTTAGCCTCATCACCAAGCTGGTCAACACCCGACGCATTTCCTACAAATGCTTTGGGAGCCTGAGACATCTCATCCTTGATCACGGTGACGGTATATTCTACATTGGCAGTGCGAAGCGATGCCTTGAATACAATAGGCTGCGAGAAATCGAGCAGTGAGCCTGATTCGGGAGTAACCTGTGCGCCTTCTGTCACCGTAAATGTAGCTTGCATGGCTGTGACATCGGCATCCAGAGGAACAAACACAAGGATCGTGCGGGCATCGTTATCAATTGTTCCTGCATACTGAGCATCAAGCATGAACGAGAAGAACTCAACATTGTCATGTTTCACCACTACAGTGTAATCGGCATAGACATCACCGTTGACAACACGTATCGCACGCGGCACACTGCCATCGAATCTTGTGCCAGCCGGATAATCACAACGTGCACCTTCGCTGAGTGTAATGGCATCAACCATAAGATTGGCAAGGTCAACATCCGTCGGCACATTGACAGCCACACTGCGCGTGGCATGGTCGATCACGCCTGCATATCCATTGATGGTGATAGATTCAATTCTGGTATTTCCATTCAGCCGCAGGTCGGATGTGTTGTCGCCATCGCAAGCCACGAAGGCAAACGTCATGATGGCGACCAAAGCCAGATATATTGATTTATATATATTTTTCATTTCCTTAATTTTATAGTCGGTTTTAACTATGGTGCTCTTCTTTTTTTACCAGTTACCTATATTCTGTTTATAGTGTCCGTTTGAGGCACTGATCTGAGAGAATGGTATCGGAAGATACTCATTCTTATTGGCAGTAAAGGAAGCTCCGGAATAGATGGCGCAATTGTCTGCCTCATCGGCATAATATCTGTTGAGCACATCGGATGCTTCTCCCCAGCGGACGAGATCAAAGAAACGTTCGCTCTCCATCGCCATTTCCACGCGGCGTTCATGCTTCACAATCTTCAGCACTTCATCGCGTGAATAGCTGCCGGTATAGGGACGCACATTGAAACGAACGCCGTAAAGCTGTTCGTAATCGGCAATCATCTGTGTGCTCTGACGGGCGCGGTTTCTAAGAGAATTAACAATACTCATGGCTTCAGGAAGTCCCTGATTGAGCTGAGCAAGAGCTTCGGCACGCATCAACATCACATCGGCATATCGAAGAACAATGCGATTCATGGGAGACCCCCACCACGAACCTTTCACAAGATATTCTCCATCCGGATCCACATTATGTTTAAGAGATACATAGTAACCATAGAGACCATTGCTTCGGCTCCACACCGCGCTCTTATCAATCATATAGTTCTTGTTGAACATATAGGGAGTGCCGGGCATTCCGACAGTAAGGAATAGACGGGGATCTGCATAATCGCTTGACATGTCGTAATCCTTGCTGTTGAAATTATCAAGCATCGGCAAGCCGTTCTCGTCGGTCTTGAAAGCATTCACAAGATTCTGACTCGGTTTGTAAAAATCGCAACCGCCATCCGTAACTCCCGGTATGTTCGGGACTATCAGACCATACGACCAGTTGCAATTGCCATGTGTCGTGCCGTCGTTGAATGAATATTGCATCGCCCATATCGATTCCTTGCCGTTCTCATATTGAGGTTCGGGACGGAAGTTATTATGAAAGTCCGACTCCAGATCACAACCGGAAGCTCCAAGAATGGTTGCATCAGTATATTTCACCACATTCAGAAGATCATCTCGGTCGATGGATGTGACTTGATGAGTCTTGGGATCATCCTGACGATAAGCCTTATAGAGATATGTTTTCGCAAGATATGCCGCTGCTGCCGCTCTGTTGGGGCGACCAATCTCCTGCTGCACTGCCGGAAGATTATCAAATGCATATTTGAAATCATCTATTATCAGCTGCCAACCTTCATCGTTTGAGTATTTGGTGTTCTCCAGATTATTGTATTCCTCCGGGGTCAAATTCTCATCTACTGCAAAAGGAATGTTTTTATAAAGACGTTTCAGCAGGAAATGTCCGTGAGCACGGAGAAATCTCATCTCTGCGATGCGTGTGTCGCGTAAGGGATAAGAACGGGAATCCATCGAACCAAGCACTTCCAAAGCGGAATTGGCGCGCGAGATGGCATTATACAGACGTTGCCACATGTCGGATATATTCCAGTTTGTGGTCATCACTCCCTGCGAAACCTCAAGAGCGTGGAACACATCACCGTCTTCCGTTCCGTTGCCGCCTTTGTAGGCATCATCGGAACGCACGTCAAAGTTCCACATAGAGAAAGAGGAGTTTATATCTTCGGCGGAAATCCACACTGCATAAGCGGAAATCACCAGATTATCGATATATTGCGGGTCGAGCACCTGCTCCTGATCCAATGTGCCCTGAGGTCTCTGCTCGTCAAGAAAGCTGTCGCAGCCTGTGGTCAGCAATGTCAATGCCACAGCCGCACTATATATTATCTTTTTCATTGATGTCAAATTTTAGAAGCTGGTTAGAATGTCACATTAAGGCCGAATGTCACATTTGTCGGAATTGGATAACCGAAGTTGGGATTTTCCGGATCCACACCGGTAAAGTTTTTGCTCTTTATTGTAAGAAGGTTCTGCGCACTCACATAGAAACGCACCTTCTGCATATGAAGCTTCTCTATCACTCGCTTGGGAAGCATATAGCCGAACTGGATATTGCGAAGTTTCAGGTATGAGCCGTCTTCCACGAAATATGTTGATACACGCTTCTCATTGTTGGAATCCGAGCGACTGAGCGCCGGAATCGAAGAATCCGGATTTGAAGGAGTCCATGCATCGAGGAGTCTTTCACCTTTGTTGAGGAAACCGATGTTGAGACCGCTCCAGAGATCCGTTTCCTTCTTCATGTCGGAAATCACGTCCTGATCTTGCGCTCCCTGCCAAAACATTGAGAAATCAAAATCCTTATATTGCAGGTAGACATTGATACCGTAGGTAAAATCGGGGGTAGGATCATAAATCCATTTCTGATCTTTTTCGGTGATATAGCCATCGCCGTCAAGATCTCTCCAGCGTATACGTCCCACTCCTGCGCCTTCCTGCACTGCATGGTTATCGACTTCAGCCTGTGATTTAAAGATTCCATCAGCCACATAACCCGCCTGAGCGCCGTATGTATGCCCGATCACACTGTAGACGCCATTGCCACCGAAGGTGCCGTTGGCAGCCACTGTTGCGGGGATTGCCGTGATTTTGTTGCGGTATGCCGCAATATTTCCTGTGATCTCGTATCTGAAACCGTAAGATGTTGTGTTGCGATAACCAAGATTCAACTCCACACCTTTGTTTTTCATCTCCCCTGCGTTAATCCATTGCGAAGAACCCTCGCCCATGGCTGCGATTCCAACCATTTGCACCAAGATGTTAGATGTCTTCTTATGATAGAGGTCAAGAGAACCGAAGAAGCGGGAATTGAACATAGACCAATCAAGACCAATGTTATACTGTGTTGTAGTCTCCCATTTTATATCCGGATTGCCGATTTGATCGCGTTTGAAACCGGAATTGAGGATTGAGCCTCCGTTTGTGCCGGCGATATCATACGATGTACCGTAGCTCTGACCACCCGACTCATTCACACCATAGTTGGGTACATACACGAAATAACGGGCAAGATTACTGATTTCCTGGTTACCTGTCTGACCCCACGAGAGACGGAGTTTAAGATCGGAAAGCCAGTTCTGATCGCGTAGGAAAGATTCGTTATTGATACGCCATCCGAGCGATACAGAGGGGAAGGTGGCATAGCGGTTGTTGCTTCCGAAGCGCGAAGAACCGTCGTGACGCAAAGTCACACCGATAAGATAGCGGGAGTCAAAAGAATAATTCACTTTACCGAAGAATGACACGAGAGAATAGCCGTCGCCTGAGCCATATGCCTGTGCGGTCCCTACTCCGGCGCTTGGCCACATATAGTCGGGATTGAGCACTGAGAAATCAGTTTTATATCCCGAGAACCATGTGGATGTCTCGCGGATCAGCTCCATACCAAGCAATGCGTCAAGATGATTCTTGCCAAAATCTATGTTGTAGTTCGCCACAAGGTTCCACATCCAGCGTGTCCAGTGTTCCTGCTTTGCTTCAACAGCGTTGGTGGAGTTGGCAACGTTGCCTTCTGTTACAGGATAAGTGAATATTCGCTGTTCTTTCTGCGAATAGTCAAGACCAAAGGTGGTTCTGACATTGAATCCCTTGAATGGTGCGAGATTGATATATGCATCGCCGAAAAGACGCCAGTATTTGTAACGGTTGTCTTTGTTGCGCTCAAGACGTGCGAGAGGATTCTCGCGATCGGGGTATCCACCCACCGGACCCGCAAACTCACCTGTCTCCGTGTAGACGGGAAGGGAGGGATTGAACTGAAGAACATTTTCAAGAAAACCACCGGGTGCCTGAACCTCATCCGTGCGGTTGAGAGTGAAATGTTCACCGATTGTGAGGATCTTAACAGGTTTGTACTCGGTATTTATACGGGCGGAGAATCTTTCAAAATCTGAATATTTGATTACACCGAGATTCTTATAATATCCCAATGAGAAGAATGAACTGAGTTTCTCCGTGCTTCCGCTCACTGAAAGGTTATAGTTCTGGATCAGACCGGTACGGGTTGTTTCGTCAAACCAGTCGGTGTCAGCAGCGGGAGTTGTGCCGGCAGCATCAAGATATTTCGACATGGAAATGGAGTTGAGATGCGGATAACCGTTGCTGTCGTATCCCCAGTTAAAATGATAGCCGAGACCATTGGTATTCGGATCCTGACCATCGTTGACATATGCCTGCCACATTGCGCGTCCGTAACCTTCGGCATTGAGCACTTTCATTTTGTTTGTATAGAACTGCGCGGCAACCGAAGCATCAAGCATTATCTTAAGGTCATTACCCTTTTTGGTAGTGATGATGATGACTCCGTTGGCAGCACGCGAGCCATAGATTGAAGCTGAGGCGGCATCTTTCAATACCTGTATCGACTCAATGTCTCCCGGGTTGAGCTCATGCATACCTCCTTTTGTGGGCACGCCATCTATTATGTAAAGGGGATCGTTATTGTTGAGAGTTCCGATACCGCGAATACGAACCGTTGCCGAACCGCTGGGTCCTCCGTCTGCCGAAATGTTCATTCCCGGCACACGTCCCTGCAACGCCTTGATCGGGTTGTTTTCATTTTGCTTGTTGATTTCGTTGACATCGACAGCCGTGATAGCTCCGGTCACATCCACCTTCTTCTGCGTGGAATAACCTACCACCACAACTTCATCAAGCAGTTCAGAATCTTCGGCAAGTCTTACTACCATTCCATCTGTAGCTTCAATTGTCTGGGCAATATAACCGAGATAGGAAAACATAAGTTTCGCCCCGGGTGCTACTGCCAATATAAAATTGCCATCAATATCCGTAGAAGTTCCAACTGTGGTGCCTTTTTGCATCACAGTGGCTCCTATCAATGGCTCGCCATCGGTTTTCGACAACACCGTGCCATGGATTGTGACGGTCTGCGCGATTGCGTTTGCCGTTATCATCACGAGTAACAGAAACGCGGACATGAGTCGTTTCATCATGATTTCGAGGTTTTGTTTTAAAAGTTTTTATTTTTGCCGCAAATTTATAGACGGCAATAGGATTAGCATATAAAAAATTGACTCTTCAATATTAAAAATCGTGCATCGCACGCATTATTATAAGCTATGTAACGAGTATTATAATTTCACGGTTCTGCGCTGGGCATCGCCGGGAGTTTCTCCGAAATATTCACGGTAACACCGAGTAAAATATGCGTGTGAAGCGAATCCAACTTTGATGGCAACAGCATTTACAGGCATATCGGTTGTGGTAAGCATGCGGCGTGCATGCCTGAGACGTATGATTCTTACAAGATCAGATGGAGAATAGTTGGTTATCCCTTTTATCTTCCTGTAAAGCTGCGTGCGGTTTAGTTGCATTTCATCGCTTACATCATCTATCGACAGCTTCGCATTCCCTATATTGCGTTCCACAACATCAATGAACTTTCTATAAAATTCATTGTCAACATCCGAATTCGATTCAACAGCGTTTGAAGTTTGTTCCGGAATATCCAGTCGCGAAACTCTTGAATCCTGTAGCCGTCGACGGTTTTCAAGCATCGACTCAACGATGGCGAGAAGAGCCTCCGCGTCGAAAGGTTTACTGAGATATCCGTCGGCGCCACACTTATAGCTTTCCACAAGCTTATTATCCTGTGCGCAAGCTGTAAGCATCACTATCGGAATATGCGATGTGGCTGGTTCTGATTTCAATCGGCGACACACTTCAGTGCCCTCAATATCTGGCATCATTATGTCGCAAATTATGGCATCCGGGATATAACGGCTGGCAAGCTTTATTCCCTGCGATCCGGAGGAGGCACGAATCACTTTGTATTGCGAGCCGAGAATATCAGTTAGCAATGCCCGGATATCGGAGTTGTCGTCGATTACAAGAACCATTGGCTCTCCTTCCTCCAATTTTACACGGCTCATCTCAATCTCACCCAACTCTTCATTCACCATTCCGGCATCAAGACGTATAATATCTTCTTTCGACGCATCTTCCATGTGACGCAAAGGAATTAAAAAGACGACCTCTGTGCCGCTTCCTTTCAGACTTGTTGCATTGATCCTGCCGCCATGCATCTCAACAAACGCTTTCGCTATGCTCATCCCTATGCCGGAGCCGTAAGGGTTAGCCTCGCGGGTGTGGATATTGCGAACAAAAAGATTTTCGAGTTCTTCTGACGACATCCCTTTGCCCGTATCCGACACTTTAAAATAGAGCTCCTGATTATCTTTAATACCCGCTTCGAAAATCACATTCCCATTTTCAGGAGTAAACTTCAATGAATTTGATATGATATTGAAAAGAACCCTCTCTATTTTTTCCACATCTATCGATGCAGTCAAACCGGAAGGGATGTTATTAATCACTGAAAATACGATATGACGAGATTCTGCTGCCGGAACAAACAGTTGCTCTATTTCTGTTACAAAGCCAGGTATATCGGTCTCCGACATATGCATTGTCAGCTTGTCGTTGTCATATTTGTTAAAATCAAGAATCTGATTTATAAGACGTGTCAATATTCTTGTATTTTTCAGTGCAAGGTGCAATAATGATTCATTTGCATCGTCCAGACGTGCCCTTTTCATAACTCTTTCAAGAGACGTGCTGATAAGAGTCAAGGGTGTGCGTAAATCATGGGAAACGTTCGTGAAAAACGAAACTTTAGCTTTTGTTGCCTCCTCCAGCTCGGCATGAAGGCGCTTGCGCACTTTATAGGATCGCCATATGGATATGAGCAGAATTGTGAGCAAAATGAGAATAAACACAGCTGCAAAAAGGAGCATCTGCTGGAGATTACGCTGTTTATATAGACGGTCGTAAGCGGTCTTCACACCGACAATCTTCTCTGTTTCGTTGGTCATTGTGCGGTGATGCATTTGATATAACGATGCGTTTGAGCGGTCAATTGCCGGAACATCTGTTATATTAATGCGTTTCGCAACTTTTTCTCCTTTCGCCACTGCCAATGCAGTCCGCAAGATCTCATGTCCGAGTGTAGGATAAAGTATTGTAGCATCCAATCGGTTATCTTCCAACGCCTTTAATCCGAATGCGGGAGTGCCGTCAACACCTTCAAGCAGAATTCTGTCTCGCATCCCCTTATCAGCTATGACTTTACCCGCCTCATCTACCATATGGTCATTATGACCGAAAATCAAATTAATATCAGGATGCACACGCAGCAATGAATCCACAACCTGTCGCACAGGGCCTGTGAGCCAGCGCGCATCAAATTCAGCAACAAAATCGAAATCTCCAAGTGAATCCGCCATCTCGCGGAAACCGGCTGCCCTCTCCTGAGCGGGAGTGGAATTAAGGTCGCCAGTAATCTCTATCGCACGTATCTTTCCATCAATATGCGAACGTGCATATTTGGCAGCCTGACGTCCGACCTCACGGTTGTCAGCTCCTATGTAAGCAGCATAGTCGGCACCCGGGACATCTCGGTCGAAGACAACTACCGGAATCCCCTTCTTACTTATCTCATTGATAACATCTACAAGCGCAGTTGCTTTTGCAGGGGCAACCAATATGACGTCCGGATTTGATTCCGCCATCCGACGCAAATCCGCAATCTGGCGATTCACGTCATCTTCGGCATTCGCAAAATCAAGGGATATGTCGTAATCGTCATTAAAAAGTACTTCTCGACGCATCTCTTCGTTGAGAGTCTCTCGCCATTCTCCCCCGCTACATTGAGACACAGCGATATCAATCTTTGGTTTGCGGCTACATGCCGCACCTAAGATGGCAATTACAACACAAAGAAGTATTACTAATCGATTCGACATTGTTTCACACTGCTCCCTTTTCACATTCTAAGAAACTGTTTAAATTTATTTTCGAGGAAGTTTGAGAGTTATTTTTGAG